>JAIETA010000326.1 GCA_019745575.1 Reyranella sp.
ACGCCTGCGGCGCACCATCGCCAATCGCCTGAAAGAGGCGCAGAACACCGCCGCCATGCTCACCACCTTCAACGAGGTGGACATGACCAACGTCATGGCGCTGCGCGAGCGGCTGAAGGAGGACTTCGAGAAGAAGCACGGCGCGCGGCTGGGCTTCATGTCGTTCTTCGTGAAGGCCTGTATCGCCGGCCTCAAGGAACTGCCGTCGGTCAATGCCGAGATCGAGGGCGATGAGCTGGTCTACAAGAACTACTACGACATCGGCGTTGCCGTCGGCACGCCGCAGGGCCTGGTGGTGCCGGTGCTGCGCGACGCCGACGCGCTCGACTTCGCCGGCATCGAGAAGGGCATCGGCGAGCTCGGCCGCAAGGCGCGCGACGGCAAGCTCTCGATCGCCGACCTGACCGGCGGCACCTTCACCATCTCCAACGGCGGCGTCTACGGCTCGCTGATGTCGACGCCGATCCTCAATCCGCCGCAGTCCGGCATCCTCGGCATGCACAAGATCCAGCAGCGCCCCATGGTCGTGGGCGGCGAGATCAAGGCGCGGCCGATGATGTATCTCGCCCTGTCGTACGACCACCGCATCATCGACGGCCGCGAGGCCGTGCTGTTCCTGGTGCGGGTCAAGGAATGCATCGAGGATCCCGAGCGGCTGCTGCTCGGGGTGTGATGGTCATGTTCATGCGGACCGCGCGCGTCTCGCGCGCCTCATGAGCGGGCGGGACGCCCGCGGTCCGGAAAGTCCGAGGCGATAGATGGCAAACGACTCCTACGACCTTGTGATCATCGGCGCCGGCCCCGCGGGCTACGTGGCGGCGATCCGCGCCGCCCAGCTCGGCCTGAAGGTGGCCGTGGTCGAGAAGAACCCGACGCTGGGCGGCACCTGCCTCAACGTCGGCTGCATCCCGTCCAAGGCGCTGCTGCAGTCCTCGCATCTCTTCGAGGAGACCGGCCACGACCTTGCGGCGCACGGCATCGTGGTCGGTGCTCCGACGCTCGACTTCACCCAGATGATGAAGCGCAAGAGCGAGGTGGTGGGGGCCACCACCAAGGGCATCGAATTCCTGTTCAAGAAGAACAAGATCGCCTGGCTGCAGGGCGCAGGGCGCATCGAGGCCGCCGGCAAGGTGTCCGTGCTCGGTCCCGACGGTGCCGTGAAGGATACCGTCGCGGCCAAAAACATCCTGATCGCCGCGGGATCGGAAGTGACGCCGCTGCCTGGTGTCGTCATCGACGAGAAGAAGATCGTCTCTTCCACCGGCGCGCTCGAATTCGGCGAGGTGCCCAGGCGCCTGGTCGTGATCGGCGCCGGCATCATCGGCCTCGAGTTGGGTTCGGTTTGGCGCCGCCTCGGCAGCGACGTGACGGTGGTCGAGTTCCTTGATCGCATCTGCCCCAGCATCGACGACGAAATCGCCAAGTTCTTTCAGAGATCGCTCGCCAAGCAGGGACTGAAGTTCAAGCTGGGATCCAAGGTCACCAAGGCCGACGCCTCGGGCGCGGGCGTCGTGCTGACGGTCGAGCCGGCCAAGGGCGGCGCGGCCGAGACGCTCGAAGCCGACAGGGTGCTGGTGGCGATCGGCCGCCGTCCCCACGTGGCGGGCCTCGGCCTCG
This sequence comes from Reyranella sp., assembly GCA_019745575.1. Taxonomy (GTDB): domain Bacteria; phylum Pseudomonadota; class Alphaproteobacteria; order Reyranellales; family Reyranellaceae; genus Reyranella. The sequence goes on from JAIETA010000326.1 coordinate 1,618, forward strand.
ACAAGGCGGGCATAAAACTCACCGAGCACGGCCGCATCGCCGTCGATGCGCACTTCCAGACCTCGGTGCCCGGCATCTACGCCATCGGCGACGTGATCGACGGGCCAATGCTGGCGCACAAGGCAAGCGAAGACGGGATCGCCTGCGTGGAAACCATCGCCGGCCAGAAGGGCCATGTGAACTGGGATCTCGTGCCGTCGGTCGTCTATACGCAGCCCGAGGTCGCCTGGGTCGGCAAGACCGAGGAGCAGCTCAAGGCCGCGGGCGTCGCCTACAAGATCGGCAAGTATCCCTTCACCGCCGATCCGCGCAGCCGCGCCAATGCGGCGACGGAGGGTTTCGTGAAAGTGCTGGCCGACAAGGCCACCGACCGCGTGCTGGGCGTCCATATCCTGGGCGCCGAGGCCGGCACCCTGATCGGCGAGGCAGCACTTGCCATGGAGTTCGCCGCCTCGGCCGAGGATATCGGCCGCATCTGCCACGCCCACCCGACCGTCAACGAGGCGCTCAAGGAAGCGGCCCTGGCGGCCTGGGAAAAGCCGATCCATCTCTGATACCGTCGTCCCGACCGAAGCCGCACGCGGCGAGGCGAAGTGGAGGGACCTCCTCTCCATGGATAAGGTTGTGTGCATTGAAACAAGACCCCTCGGCTACGCTCGGGGTGACGGAAAAGGAGCCGCTGCATGCGCAAGCCGCTGATGGCGCTGGCGGTCGTGGGCTGCTTCGCCATGGCGGTGGTGGGCGGGCTGATCCCGATCCTGCAGGGCTGGATCTTCTTCGTGCTGGGCCTCTATTTGCTGGCCACCGAGTTCGAGACCGGACGCAAATGGGTGAAGGCGGCACGCAAGCGGGTGCCCCTGCTCAACCGCTGGATCGTCCGCGCCCGTCACCACAAGTGGGCGCCGAGCCACCTCAAGGAATTCGAGGACCTGACCGATCCGTGGAAGTAGGCCGCCGGGCCCATCGGCGCTATGATCGGGCATCGGAGGAAGGAACCGCCATGAACAAGCCGGTCGCGCCGTGCGGCATCAACCACCTCGTGCTCAACGTCCGCGACCTCGAGGAGTCGCACCGCTTCTGGACGGAGATCGTGGGTTTCCGCCAGGTCGGCGAACTGAAGGCGACGGCCGAGCGTCCCAATCCGCCCCGGATGCGCTTCTACTCCGGCATCCGCGAGGACGGCACCAGCCATCACCACGACATCGCCCTGGTCGAGAACCGCGACCTGCCGGCGCCGCCCGCCGACTGGAAGATGTTCGGCATGCCGGTGGCGGTCAATCACATCGCCATCACCATGCCGAGCCGCGAGGCTTGGCTGGAACATCTCGCCTATCTGCAGAACAAGGGCGTGACGTTCGACCGCCGCGTCGAGCACGGCATGACCCACAGCCTCTACATCCACGATCCCAACGGCTACGGCGTCGAGTTCGTCTACGACCTGCCCAAGGAAGTCTGGCAGGGCGACATCGACGGCGCGCTCAACTTCGTGAAGATCCTGCCGACCGAAGGCGCCGAGGCGCTGGAAGACCGCACCGAGGGCGTGCCGACCTTCAGGCAGAAGCAGCCGGCGTAACAGGCATCGCGTCGTAGAAATCGACCTGCATGCGCATCGGGCCTTGCGGTTCGACGCGGTGGGTCTGCTCGGGCAGCACCAGGCCCGGACGGTCCGGCGTCAGGATCGTCTCCTCGCCGCTATCGGCCAGGGTGAGCTTCAGCCTGCCCTCGATCACGCGGATCACGCCCCACACGCCCGCCTTCGTCCTGTGCTCGCCGCGCAAGGCGGCGGGCAGGGTCTGCTCGTCGAAGATCGGTGTCGAGCGGTAGGGAAGGGCCATGTCAGGCGGCCTGCCGGATGTCGTCGGCATGTTCGGGATAGGGCGCGATCGGCCGCTCGTCTGGCGGCAGGCCCGCCAGTTCGCTGGCGAAGGCGTGGTTGACGTCGCGGTGATGGGCCTCGTCGGCCCGGACCACCAGGACGACGTCGCGCAGCGTCGCATCCGCCGGCAGTTTCCAGTAGTGCACCGCGATCACCGGCGCCGGCACGTTCGGCGAGCGGCCTGCGTCCAGCTCGGCCAGGTAGTGCGTGTAGCTGATCACGGCCTCTTCCTCGAAGTAGCCGACGACGCGGTGCGCGGTCCGGGCGCTTACCAGATAGAGGACGAAGAAGGCGATGTAGAACACCCACTGCACGCCCAGGATCACCCAGCGCTCGAACAGCGTGGGCTTGGCGATGTGGACGAAGGTCATGAGGTGCATGCGCTCGTTCTCCGCCTCTTCCATGAGCGTGCGGATCCAGCCCTGGTCGTCGCACATGCGGCGCAGGCAGCGCAGATGGGTGAGCGTGGCGCCCACCATGCCGGGCACGGCGGCGACGGTTTCCAGCACGATCGCGCGATGGCCGTAGCGGCGGGCGAAGAAGGTGTCGGCGCAGAAGCGCAGCACCTTCGTGAAGCCCAGCGCAATCCGGTCGGACAGGCCGGCGGGCTTGCGATGGGCGCCGAGGTCGACGGCGGGGATGGCGGGCGTTTTCACAGGGCTCTCCTCGGGCATAACAGACCTGCTCCGGCCTGCCAGCGTACACCTGTTGCCATGCCGGAATGATGTCATGATCGGACCGTTCGAACCCTAATTGGTGACTGTTCCTGCCGGCCGTTATGGGCAAAGTTGACGCATGAGCATGCCTTCCAGAGCGCATGCCTCAAGACGCGGTACCTGCGATGGGACTTTGCCCTCGGGGCAGTCTTGCATGCCGCAACGGCGGCGGTGGTGGCCGGCGGCCGCGACGGATCGACCTGCAATCGCCTCGGCTAAAATTGCGCATATTGCGTATTTCGCGTATGAAAGGTGGATGACCGAGAAAAGGCGTGTCACTGCCAGCGAATTTCACCGCGCGTTCGGCACGCTGAGCGATCGCGCGCTGAAGGCGCCGATCGCCATCACCAAGCAGGGGCGCGATCATCTCGTCCTGATGTCGGCCGACGAGTATGCCCGACTGAAGCGCGGACGTCGGGTCTCCGGATTGGCCGAGGATCTGCCCGAGCCGGCCTTCGAGCTCGTGAAGCGAAGCCGTATGCACAAGCGGCACAAGCCGCTCGACAAGGAACTCAAGAACTGGAAGCCGTGAGCCTGCCTCGTCCCGAGGCGGGTCTGGTCGTGCGTTACAGCTATCTCTGGCACGCCGAACGGGTCGGGGGACGAGAGGAAGGCGCAAAGGACCGGCCGTGCGCCATCATTCTTGCCGTCGCCGACGCGCCGGCGGGTGCCGCACGGGTCTGGCTGTTGCCCGTCACCCATCGAATGCCCTCGGATCGCGAGGACGCCGAGACGGTGAGCGCGCTCGTTCTTGCACTTGCCATCGGCTTCTCGTCCCGGCTGACGCTTACCTTGATGCAGGTCTACGCCTTCGCCGCTGCCAGCGGCTGGGCGACTGCCGGTCACAAGTAAATTCGCTTCCGATTGCTGTAACGCATGAGTGACTGGCACGAAATGTTGAGTATGATGGTTCGGGAGCTTCTACTAATGGTGTGCATTACGTGAATGCATTCTTGTTGGAACAAAACAGGAACTAAGATACAATTCTACTCCGCAAGCAGATTGCGCAAGGCGATAGAGACGAACGTTTAGACGCGCGAAGGTAGTAGATGGGAGACTCGCCCCTCGTGGATACGCTGCCGATTCGTAAAGCTCGTGGCGCGTTCTTCACACCACCTGAGATCAGCCGTTACGTCGTCGATTGGGCCGTGCGGTCGAAAACAGATGTCATTCTCGAGCCGTCATGCGGCGAAGCCAGCTTTCTGGTTGAAGCAGGAGAAGCGTTGCGCCGATTTGGCAAGAGCAGCCTCTTCTTTTCGGACCAATTGCACGGAGTAGAGATTCACGGTGAAAGCGCCGCCCAAGCGAGAAACATTCTGTCTGCGTCTAACCTAGATGCACACATCCGCGTGTCGGACTTCTTCGATTGTTCAGTCAAAACTGAATATGACGCCGTCATCGGGAATCCGCCCTACGTTCGCTATCAGCAGCATGCCGGAACAGCTAGGACGAAGAGCCTTGAAGCCGCGCTTGCACAGGGCGTTCGGCTGAACGGCCTCGCGAGTTCATGGGCGGCATTTGCGGTTCAAGCGGCGAGCTTTCTGAAGAAGGAAGGCCGTCTTGGTCTTGTGTTGCCCGCGGAGCTCCTATCGGTGAACTATGCGGCGCCTGTCAGGCGTTTTCTGTTGGAGCGATTTGGACGCGTGCGGCTTGTAATGTTCGAGAACCGCGTCTTTCCCGGAGTGCTTGAGGAAGTGGTTCTGCTGCTGGCGGAGGGCAGTGGTGGAGCGAACTGTTTCGAAGTCCATCAGGCGAGGGATTTGGCGGGGCTTGCCAAGATCGAATCTTCTCAGTGGCAAGAGCATCGGCCGGATGACGGAGCGAAATGGACTCCCGCCCTTCTGTCATCGTCGCTCTTCGAGGTTTATCGGGACATTTCCGAAGCCGACGGATTCGAAACGTTGGTCGACTGGGGTGATACATATCTAGGTGCTGTGACAGGGAACAACGGCTTCTTCTGTTTAAGGCAAGACGAAGTCAAATCGATTGGCCTTAGAGAAGGTGAGCTTCTAAGGATTTCACCGCCCGGTTCGCGCCATCTCCGGGGACGTCGTTTTACGGAAAGCGCTTGGCAGTCGATGGTGAATGAGGGCGCACGTTGCTTTCTCTTCCGCCCTAAGGACAAGCCTTCGATTGCTGCATTGCGCTACATTGCCGAAGGAGAAGCCAAGGAAGTACATGCGACCTACAAATGCGCTGCGCGAACTCCTTGGTATCAGGTGCCGCTCGTCCAGGTTCCTGATTTATTTCTGACCTATATGAACCATGATCGGCCTAGGCTGGTTACGAATGACGCCCAAGCCCAGATTCTTAATTCGCTCTACGGAGTTTTGTTGCATCATGGCCGAAAGGCGATTGGTCGCGACCTGCTCCCTATCGCGTGCCTGAATAGCCTCACTTTGCTTGGCTCCGAGATGGTCGGGCGCGCGTATGGTGGCGGCCTTCTAAAGTTGGAGCCAAAGGAAGCGGACAAGCTTCCTGTTCCGTCGAAGGCCCTTCTTGAGTCGGTCCGAGATGAACTGGAGCCGCTTGTTCCTCAGGTCTTTAATCTGCTCCGCGGCGATGGTCTTTCGCGTGTCGTCGAGATGGTCGACAGGGTAATCCTGTCGAAGGCATTGAAGGTATCGGATTCCGATATTGCGGCTCTTAGCCGGGGCAGAGAATTGCTCCTTCAGAGGCGGGTGGCGCGAGGAAAGGCATTCCGTGACGAGGGTTGAGAAGCTTCTCAAAGCAGGGCTCAAGGCGCTCCCAGCCAAACCAGACGACAAAGCTCTCCAACCCGCCAAGCGGCGCTATAGCGAGCTCGTCTCGCAAGCAATTGCTGTTGCACTTGGAGAAGAATTACGTGCACGAGGACTTAAGGAAGCTAGGCCTGGTCCACCCGGAGAATTCGAGAGATCGGGAGCCGAGCGCCGCATGGCCGGGGGGATAGGCGCAAAGAAGGTCGACGTGACCTGGGCTACCGAGGAGTCTGGGTTGCTTCTCGGAATCTCCGTCAAGACCGTCAACTTCCGAGATGGAAAGACAAAGAACTTCCAGAAGAACCTTATAAATCGACGCGGTGACATGCTCATAGAGGCAGTGACACTGCATCGGAGGTTTCCTTATGCCGTGTTGGCCGGCTTCTTCTTTCTTGATAAAGGTGCTGCGAGCGATGGCACCAAAGGTCGCCATTCGACCTTCTTGAATGCACATCCGCGGCTCAAACTGTTTACTGGACGACCCGATCCGGCTGGTCGCGACGAGCAGTTCGAGAGGCTGTATCTCTTCCTCCTCGAGGCCTCGCCCCAAGAGGTAACGATCCAGGCATTTTCAGTCGGCGATCCAAAGAAGGTGGTTCCGCTCGACAAGATTATGGATGATCTGATCACGCTCGTTGCTGAGCGGAATCCTGATTTCTACGAGGTTGTGGACGGTAAACTCGTGTCGCTCAACAGACGACCTTCAGGGTTTGGCGAACAAGCGGCAGTCTACGAGCAAAATGAAGAGTCGGACAACTCAGGTGACGATGGCAAATAGGTCTGCAACGAGACTTCATTCTCTCGTTTCTTCGTTTTCGATGCCCATTGCATTGAAAGCATAGCCAAAGAAGACCGTCGTCTCTCCGAAGGTCTATTGGTTGGTCCGTGATGAAGTGGCTCACTTTACTATTGCTAGTTTGCACCGCGCCCGCCTTGGCGCAGCAAAACGTGCGCGTGCCGGTCGACCAGGCCGGCCGCACCGTCCAGCTCGCCGCCCAGCTCTTCAAGCCCGCCGCGACCGCTGGCCGCGTCCCCGCCGTCGCGATCTTCCATGGCTGCGGCGGGCCGGGCCAGAACACCGCACGCATGGCGGGGCTTCTGGCGTCGTGGGGCTACGCCGCGCTGGTCGTCGACAGTTTTTCCGCGCGCGGCCTCAAAGACATTTGTGGCCGCAACTGGCCGACCCAAGCCGACGCCGAGGCGCGCGCCCACGATATCGATGCCGCCCTGGCGTGGCTCGGCGCGCAGGGCTTCGTCGATCCCGGGCGGCTGGCCTACATGGGCTATTCCTATGGCGGCGGCGTCGCGATGTTGCGTGCGCTGTCGGGCCGGCCCGACGAGACGCCGCCGTCGCCCGGCGCCTGGACGGTGCGTGCCGTGGTGCTGGTCTACCCCGACTGCGCCCTGGCCGACGCGCTGGGGCCGCGGCTCGCCGTGCGCCAGCCGACCCTGTTCGCCATGGGCGCCCTCGACGACTGGACACCGGTCAGCCAGTGCCGCGCCGTGATCGAGCGCGTGACCAGGGGCCGCGACCTCGTCGAGACGAAGATCTACGAGGGCGCGCACCACAGCTTCGATGCGCTCGGCCTGCCGGTGCGCTACCTCGACGGCGTCGGCAACCGCAGCAAGCCCGGCGGCTGCTGCGGCGCGCACTACGGCGCCCACGAGCCGGCATGGAAGGCGTTCGTGGCCGACGTGCAGGCGTTCCTGGCAAGGACGCTTGGTCGTTAGCGATTTAAATCCGACACAAGAGACCGACAGATGGCTAAGCGAGTTCGCGGAACGGCCCTGAAGGAAGCGGCCCTTTCCGAGGTCAAGGACGACCTGTCGCGCTACCTGCGGGAAGCGGAGAAGGGCGACATCGTTATCACGCGGCATGGCAAGCCCGCCGGTGTGCTGATCGGGTTCGCCTCGGAAGACGACTGGTTCGACTATCGCCTGGAGAAGGACCCGCGCTTCCTTCAACGGGTTCGACAGGCGCGCGCCAGCATTCGCGGCGGCCGCGGCGTACGGCTGGAGGATCTCTAGCTCGGGAAGAAGTCGATGCATCGTTCATCTTTGCGCGACTGTCTGGCAGTTTCGTTGGCGATGCTTCTGGTCTCGGCAGCACAAGCCGGCGCCCGGAGCGACGTCGGCTATGCGACCGTTGCCGACGCGCGGAAGGCCGTCTCGGCGTTGCCCGACACCAGGAAGTCGGAGCAACAGGGCTGGCTGATCGTCGAGCAGATGCCGGTGCTGTGGTCCTTCGCCCCTGTCGGCCACGAGGCCTATCCCGCGGCCGTCAAGCGCACGGTGGTGCAGAGAAACGGGCGTCTCGATCTCGACATGGCGGTGCTGTGTGAAGCGCCAAAGCCGGCCTGCGACCGGCTCGTCGCGGAATTCAAATCCCTCAACGATCAGATGAAGCGCAGTCTCGGCGGCGCGCGGTAGCGGGCACATCGATGCCGAGGACGAGCCGGCACCGTCACGTCGCTCTGGCATCGCGACCGGCTAGAGAACGCTCACGCGATCGGTCATGGCATAGGGATCGATGTCGAGCCTCAACCGGCCGACCAGGACCACGGGCACCTTGCGGCGGTCGACCGTCTTGAACGCCAGCAGGCCGGCCGCTTCCAACTTGGAGAGGGTGCGCAGCAGGTTCGGCTCCGCGCGCCGGGTGAACCGCGCCAGCTCGGCCACCGAGCGGGGCTTGCGGTCGCGGATCGCCTTCATGAGGCTGCGGTTCTCGGGTGTGAGCAGCCGCAGCAGGACACCCGCCGAGTCGACGCTTGGTCGTGCCGCGTTCCGGGGCGCACGCAGTTCGCCGCGCGCGACTGCCCGCATTTCCTTCTCCAGTGCCTTCAAGCTTTGAATCTTCATGGCCGTCACTCGCTTTCCCGCTATTCCTCGGCAATCACCGCTTCCGACACGCCTCGCTCAGTCAGTACCCGCCGCACTTCGGCAAAGAAGTCGGCCAACAGCCGGTCGGCATCCGTGAAACGGTAAGGCCTGCCGATGTCGCCCACAGCCCTGTGCCAATGATCGTGAGCCATCTTGTCTCTGCGCTTTCGCGGTCCATGGCCCGGCACGCCATGGGCATTGTCGAAGCCCACGAGCCGCCGGCCCTTCGGATCGTGAAGCGTGAACGAGTATCGCAGGCCGTGCGGCTGCGTGACGCTGGGGGCGCTCCGCCTGATCTCGAACTTCAGCCAGTATCCCTTCTCCAGGTGGTGAATGCGGCCGTCGAACGCCAGGAGAAAATCCAGAGTATGGTCGTTGGATATATATCCTGTGAGGATATGATAGTAGAATGACGGCGATGACACAACGAGGGTTGTTTCGATGGCCAAGACCATCTGGCACTGCCACATCGCCGTGTCGCTCGACGGCAAGATCGCGCGGCCCGACGGCTCGTTCGACTGGCTGGAAGGTTATCCGCCGCAGGAGTTCGGCATCGAGGCTTTCCTGGCCGAGGCCGACGCCATCGTGATGGGCCGCGCGACCTACGAGATCGAGCGCGGCTTCGCCGCGTGGCCGCACCCCGGCAAGCCTGCCTTCGTCGTCACCAGCCGGCCGCTTGCCGATCCTCCCGACGGCGTCGAAGCACGGCCCGCCGACTTCGCGGTTCTCGCGGCCGAACTGGAGGGCCGGGGGTATCGCCGTGTCTGGATCGAGGGTGGCGGCCAGGTGATCCGCGGCATGATGGCGGCTGGCAAGCTCGACGTGCTCGAAATGGCGGTGTTGCCGCTGGTGCTGGGCGACGGCATTCCGCTGTTTCCGGCGGGCACGCCCGGGCTCGGGCTGCGTCTTGTCCGCTGCGCGCAGCGGACGGGCGGGGCGCTGCACGTCGTCTACGAGGCCGTCTAGTCGCGCGGGTTGCGGAAGACGACGCACGCGCCGCCCGCGGCCCGCAGCTTCGCACAGAGCGCGTCGGCGTCGGCCCGGCTTTTTTCCGAGACCCGCACGGCGAAGGTCGGGAGGTCGTGCCGGCGCGCGGTCAGGACCAGCGGCAGCCGGTCGCCCAGAACGGCCTCGTGCCGGCGCCGCAGCCGCTCGTAGTGGGCCAGCACGCGTCCCTCGGACCAGTTGCCGGCAAGCTGGACACCCCATGGTCCCCATGCCGGATCGGACATGAGGTCGCGACGACGGCGCGGCGTGTCGATCATCAGCCGGGCAAGCTCGACGCAGCGTGCGCCCGGCGAAGCGTCCGAGGGCGGCGCGGTCGAAGCCTGCATCTGCGGCGTCGGCTGCGCCGTCCAGGCTTCCGCGCTGTGGCCGGTGACGATGCGGACATAGGCCTGCGTCTCGCCCGGCAGGCGGCTGCGGCCGGCGAGCCAGGCTTCGACCTGGCCGGGGCCGGCATTGTAGGCCGCCGCGGCGAGGCCCAGGTTGCCGCGGAAGGTCGTGCGCAGCTCACGCAGATAGCCCGCCGATTCGCGCAGCGCCTGCAGCGGCTCGAACGCATTGGTGAGCCCGCGCGTCGCGGCGGTTTTGGGCATGAACTGCGCGATGCCCTGCGCGCCGGCCGGGCTGACGGCTGCCGGGTCGAAGCGGCTCTCCTGCCAGATGAGGCGGGTGAAGAATTCCTCGGGCAGCCCATTGTCGGCGGCCGCCTGCGCCAGCGTGCGGCAGATGTCGTCGACGGAGGGCTTTGCGGCGGTCGCGGATCCGCTTTGCGGCTCGGCGCGCGCCAGCATCAACGGCGCCAGAGCCAGCGATGACAGGGCGGCGGCGAGGATCAGACACGCTGCGGCGCGGATCGCGTGCTTCATCGGGTGGAATGCTATCATCGCTTGGCAAACTCACACACTGCATCGGACTTCCGCCATGATCCGCAAGGCCACCCTCGCCGACCGTCCGCGCATTACCGAAGTGCGCCATGCCGTGCGGGAGAACCGGCTGAGCCCGGCCTCCGTGGCCAAGGTCGACACGACCGCCGACTGGATCTTCGCCAACGCCGCCTTCTGGGTCTGGGAGGAGGCGGGTGCCGTGCAGGGCTTCGCCGTCGCCGACCCGCGCGACGGCACGATCTTCGGCCTGTTCATCCATCCCGACTACGAGGGCCGCGGCATCGCCCGCGCCCTGCTGCCGCTTGCCTGCGAGGACCTGCGCGCGGCGGGCTTCGCCGAGGCGGCGCTCACGACGGACCCGGGGACGCGGGCCGAGCGGTTCTACCGCGCCAACGGGTGGCGGGAGGCGGGGCGCCGGGACAATGGCGAGATCGTCTTCCGCAAGCCGCTCTGAGCAGGCGTCGTCCCCGGGCGGGGTGCCGGCACGGCAGGCAGCCCGGCGGAATTCGCATGGCAGGGTTGAAATATGATATTTGCAGATTCAGCAGGTGCCGTGGTACTTTTCTGCTACGCTGCCACGACGAGCGTGAGAGCGCAGGCCGCCCGGGTCTCTTGCCCCGGAGCGGCCTTTTTCGTGGCCGGTGGCGTTCTGTCACCACGAACCTTTGGCCATGCCCCGCCCGGCGCGCCCGCCGGGTACGATCCCTGGAGGATGAGGGGCCGTCCCGCGGCCTTGCCCATACCGGGTACTGAGCCGTGAGTAGAAAAGCACAAGGACATCCCCGCCGACGACCGTCCGGCAGTGGGGTCGACCGAGGCGCGATCCACGCGTCCGAGGACTGGATTTTGACGGTTGTCTGCGGCCGCCCGAGGTGGGGTCGCAGGGGCAAATTATCGCGAAGTCACAGGTGGGCGCTCGGCCTGTGTCACAACATTTGTCTCAACTTGGTGTGACACTTTCGGGTGTGACAGTGGCGTAGATCGACGTCTAGCGCGCCTTCGCCCGGGGATGGGCGCTGCGGTAGACGGCGGTGAGGCGGGCGGCGTCGACGTCGGTGTAGCGCTGGGTGGTCGAGAGCGAGGCGTGGCCTAGGAGTTCCTGGATGGTCCTGAGGTCGCCACCGGCGCCCAGCAGGTGGGTGGCGAAGGAGTGGCGCAGCGCATGCGGCGTCACGCTGTCGGCGAGGCCGAGGTGGCGGCGGATGTCGCGCACCCGCTTCTGGACGATGGCGGGGTCGAGGGCGCCGCCGCGGGCGCCCATGAAGAAGGCGTCGCCGCCGCCGGCCGCCTTCAGCCATGGGCAGGCGTCGCGATAGGCGGCGAGCGCCTCGATCGCCTGCGGCAGCAGCGGCACCAGGCGGGTCCGGTTGCCCTTGCCGGTGACGGCGAGCGTGTCCTGGCCGGCCGCCAGCAGACCGTCCACGGTGCCCTTGGTGAGGCCGAGCGCCTCGCCGATGCGCAGGCCCGCGCCGTAGAGCAGCAGCAGCACGGCGCTGTCGCGCAGGTCGATCCAGGGCGCGCGTTCGGCGGTGGCGGGATCGGCGTCCAGCAGCTCGTCCATGTCGCGTTCGCTCAGCGCCTTGGGCACGGCGCGCGGCAACTTGGGCGTCTGGATGCTGCCGATGCTGGCGTTGTGGGCGAAGCCGCGCCTGTCGAGGAAGCCGAAGAAGGAGCGCACCGAGGAGAAGGCGCGCGCCGTGGAACTCCGCGCCATGCCCTGGCGCGACCGTTCGGCGAGCCAGGCGCGGAACTCGGCCGGCTTCAGCTTGGCCAATGCCTCCAGCGTCGGGGCGGCGCCGAGGTAGGTCGTCATGAAGCCCAGGAAGCCCGCGACGTCGTGCTCGTAGGCGACCAGCGTGTGGCCGGCCAGGCGGCGTTCGCTGCGCAGCCAGTCGCGCCACGCCTGCTGGGCGTCGGCCAGGCTCACAGGCCGGTCACTCCGGCAGGTCGAGCCAGGCGCGGATGGTGTTCTCCAGCACCTTGGCCAGGAAGAACAGCAGTTCGGTCGACATGTCGGGGCCGAAGGCTTCGGGCTCGCGCGAGCCGAAGCACATCACGCCGTCGGGCGAGCCGCTCGACACTTTTAGGCGCATCAGCACGTCGGACTTCACGAAGCGCGAGACCTCGCCGAAGAACGCATCCTCGCCCAGGATCGAAGAGCGCAGGCGGGCGTGCTTGTCGACGCCGATGGCGGCGTCGATGGCGCCCGGCGCCAGCACATAGACTCCGCGCACCGGCACGCGCTTGGGGGCGTCGACATTGGCCTCGATGGCCAGCGTGATGAAGTCGACGTCGAGCAGCTCGGGCAGCTCGTGCGTGACGACATGGATCATCTTCTCGAAGGTCGTGGCCTGGATGATGCTGATCACCGCCGCCTGGATGCGGTTCTGGACGATCTGGTTCTGCTTGGAATTGGCGATGATCTCGGTGCGCTCGTTCTTGAGGCGGTCGATCTCGGAGCGCAGGCGCTTCAGGATCGCCTGCTGCATGTCGATGACGCCCGGACCCTGGACGCGCGGCACCAGGGCGAGCGCTTCGGCCAGCTCGGCATGGTCGGCGAAGAACGACGGATGGGCCTTGAGGTAGGCCACGACATCCTCGGCGGTGATCAGCTTGACCTGCCGGCCCGAGCCGTCGGGCGCCGGGATCGTGCCGTCGCTGCCCCTTTGACTAGCCATGGGCACCCGCCTCCGGGTCAGAGGATCGACTGGCCGGTCTTGGCCCAGTCGTCGAGGAACGCCTTCAGTCCATTGTCGGTCAGCACGTGCTTGAAAAGCTGGCGCAGGATGTTGGGCGGCACGGTGGCGACCTGGGCGCCGAGCTTGGCGGCGGCCACGACATGCTGGGTGTGACGCACCGAGGCCACCAGGACCTCGGTCTTGAAGTGCGGGTACTGGCGGTAGATCGTCATGATCTCGCCGATCAGGTGCATGCCATCCTGGCCGATGTCGTCCAGCCGGCCGACGAAGGGCGAGACGAACGAGGCACCGGCCTTGGCCGCCAGCAGGGCCTGGGCGGCGGAGAAGCACAGGGTGACGTTCACCATCGTGCCTTCCGAGGTGAGCGCCTTGCAGGTTTTCAGGCCGTCGGGCGTGAGCGGCACCTTGACGGTGACATTCTTGGCGAGCTTGGCGAGCTTGCGGCCCTCCTCGAGCATCTTCTTGTGCTCGACGGCGGTCACCTCGGCGCTGACCGGGCCGGGGACGATGGCGCAGATCTCGCGGATGACGTCCAGCATCGGCCGGCCGGCCTTGGCGATCAGCGAGGGATTGGTCGTCACCCCGTCGAGCAGACCGGAGGCCGCGAGATCCTTGATCTCGGCGACATCGGCGGTATCGACGAAGAACTTCATATAAACTACCCCAATGGCCAGTGGTCCGGACGTGCG
>JAIETA010000274.1 GCA_019745575.1 Reyranella sp.
CAATGTCGGTCACGCTCCAGGTCGGGTTGGCCGGCGTCTCGATCCAGACCAGCCTGGTGGCGCCCGGCCTGACGGCGGCGGCGATGGCGTCGGTACGGTCGGTGTCGACGAAGTCGACTTTCAGGCCCCAATGGGTGGCGAAGGTCGCCAGCCAGTTGCGCAACGACCAGTACATGACCTTGGGCACCACGACATGATCGCCCGGCGCCAGCGCCAGGAAACAGGCGGTGGCGGCACTCATGCCCGAGGAGAAGACCAGTGCCTTGGCGCCGCCTTCCAGCGCCGCCAGCGTCGCCTCGGCCTGGTCGAAGGTCGGGTTGTCGGCGCGGGCGTAGATGCGGCCGGACCGGTAGCCGTTGTCCTCGTCGCGTTGATAGGTGCTCGCCATGTGGATGGGCGGCACGACGGCCTTGGTCACGGGGTCGATCCAGCCCATTGCCTGGGCCGCGAGCGACGCGGCGGCTAGGGTTCTTTCGGTCATCGGCTGTTCCGCGAGATTCTGAAGGTTTGCATCGAGCATGGCTTATAGCTCATCATCGCCCGTTCTTAGCGTATAGATTGCAGTTCGCCCTCTTGACCGGGGATTGGGGCATGGACGTCAAACTGTCAGATCAGCGGTCGTTGCGCGCAAGCAACGGCACGCGCGTCGCGCGCACTCGCGAAGCCATCGTGGCGTCGGCCCTGACGCTGGCCGCGGCAGGAGCGGTGGCCCCCATCGTGCGCGATGTCGCCCAGATGGCCGGGGTCTCGGCCCGTACGGTCTTCCAGCACTTCTCCGATACCGCCGAGCTCTATGTCGCCGTTCTGGCCCGCGTGGTCGGCACGCTGGTCGGCGAAACGCCCGAACTGGCGAGCGGCGTACCGTTCGAGGAGCGCGTCATGGCCGTGGTCCGTCAGGGCGCCGAGCGCTTCGAACGGCTGATGCCGATGTGGACCTTCGTCGAGACCCTGCAGCAGCGATCGACCGCCGCCGCTGACATGGTCATGCAGGCCTATACCGCCAATCAAGCGAGTCTCGCCCGCCTGTTCGACCGGGAACTGGCCGCGCTCCCCGCCGAATCGCGGGAGCAGGCGTTGACGGCGCTCGCCGTCGCGCTGGCGCCCGAGAGCTGGGTGGTGCTGCGGCGGCGTCTGGGCCTGACCGCCGATCAGGCGCGCGACGAGCTGCGTTTCATCGTGGACTCCGTCTTCAAGAACGTGTCGCCCGGCCGCTAGCGCCGGCCCGCCGCGCCAGCTCTTCCAGGGCGCGGTCGCCGAGTCCGAGGTCGCTCAAATGCGCGAGCGTGTTGCGGAGATAGGCGAGATTGGTGCCGGCCACGCCGCGGCCCCGGCGCATCAGGGCGGCGGCCTTGGCCGTCGGCAGCTTGCCGGCGAACTGCCGGTGGCCACGGTCGGCGAGATAGACCAGCGCCTCGACCGTGCGGCCATCATGCAGATGGATCGGCCGGATCTCCTCCTTGTAGACGCCGTCGTTGTCGATCTCGCGTTGCCACAGATAGCGCCGCGCGGCGTCGTAGCCGTGGCGCGGCAGGCGATGGGCGAGGCCACGGCAGGCGCCGCCCGGCAGCAGGCCCAGGATCAGGCCGGGCTTCCGGGGCGTGCCGCGATAATGTTCGGAGTAGATGCAGAAGGCGCGATGCCAGCCGTGCAGGCGGGCAGCCTGTGTCTCCGGCGTGGCAAAGCCCGGGTTCCACATCAGCGAGCCGTAGGCGAATACCCAATCAGGTTTGGCTGCGCTCACGCCTGGTTGAGATGGATCAGGGCGCGGCGGATCTCGCGCGTGCGCGTGAACAGGTCGAACAGCTTGTCGCCCTCGCCCCAGCGGATGGCGCGCTGCAGGTAGAAGAGGTCCTCCTGGAAACGCTGCAGCACTTCCAGCACGGCCTCGCGGTTGTTCATGAACACGTCGCGCCACATGGTGGGATCGGACGCGGCGATGCGCGTGAAGTCGCGGAAGCCGCCGGCGGCGAAGCGCAAGACCTCGCTGTTCAGATGGCCGGCGAGGTCGTCCGCCGTGCCGACGATGGTGTAGGCGATGAGATGCGGCAGATGCGAGGTGATGGCGAGGATGCGGTCGTGGTCGGCCGGATCGATTCTCTCGACCGAACTGCCGAGCGCCTTCCAGAAGGCCTCGAGCTTGTCGGCCGCGGCCGGATCGCCGCCGGGCAGCGGCGTCAGGATGGTCCAGCGGCCTTCGAACAGGTCGAGCAGGGCGGCCTCGGGGCCCGAATTCTCGGTGCCGGCCACCGGATGGGCCGGCACGAAATGCACGCCCTTGGGGATATGGGGCGCCATGTCGGCGATCACGGTCTGCTTCACGGAGCCCACGTCGGACACGATGCAGCCGGGCTTGAGGCTGCCGGCGATGGCCTCCGTCGCCGGCCCGCAGGCGCCGACCGGGGTGCAGACGATCACCAGGTCGGCACCCTCGCAGGCTGCCGCCAGGTCGGTGCCGCAATGGTCGGCGAGCTTCAGCCGGTTGGCCGCCGCCGCCGTCTCGGCGCTGCGCGTTGCCGCGACGATCGACCGGGCAAGCCCGCGCTTGCGCGCTTCCAGGGCGATCGAGCCGCCGATCAGGCCGATGCCGATCAGCGCGATCTTCTCGAAATGGATCGTGCTCATTTGTGTTGGGCGACGAAACGGGCGAGGCTTTCCTGCACCAGCTTCATTTCCTTCTCGGTGCCGATGGTGATGCGCAGGTATTCGGGCATCCCGTAGCCGGCGATCATGCGGGGAATCAGCCCGTCCTTCATCAGCCAGTTGTTGGCCGCTGCGGCGCGTTCGCCGGAACCGAACCCGACCGCGATGAAATTTCCGACGCTGGGCAGCGGCTTCAGTCCGAGCTTGCTGCACTCGGCCGCGAACCAGGGCAGCCAGATGTCGTTGTTGGTGCGGCTCGCATCGGTATGGGCAATGTCTTCCAGCGCTGCGATGGCCGCGGCCTGTGCCGCCGCATTGACGTTGAACGGCTGGCGCAGGCGGGCGATCACGTCGACCACCGCTTGTGGGCCGTACATCCAGCCGACGCGGAGCCCGCCCAGCGCGTAGACCTTCGAGAACGTGCGGGTCATGACGATGTTGTCGAACTTGTCGATCAGGTCCACGCCCGACTCGTAGTCGTTGCGGCTGACATACTCGGCATAGGCCGCGTCAATGATCAGCAGCACGTTCTTGGGCAGGCCGGCATGCAGCTTGCGCACTTCTTCCTTGGTGAGGTAGCTGCCGGTCGGGTTGTTCGGATTGACGATCGCCACGATGCGCGTCTTGTCCGTCACCTTGGCGAGCATGGCATCGACGTCGCAGCGGAAATCCTTCTCGGGTGCCGCGATCGGCGTGGCGCCCACGCCCAGCGCGTTGATCGGATACATCAGGAAGCCGTACTGGCTGTAGATCAGCTCGTCGCCCGGTCCGCAGTAGGCGCGGATCAACAGATTGAGCAGCTCGTCGGAGCCGCAGCCGCAGACGATGCGCGCCGGGTCGAGGCCGTAGCGCCGGCCGATCGCCGTACGCAGTTTCTCCGAGCCGCCGTCCGGATAGCGGTGCAGCTCCGACGCGACCTTGGCATAGGCCGCCATGGCCCTCGGGCTGGGCCCGAGCGCGCTTTCGTTGGACGAGAGCTTGGCGACCGGCTCCTTGCCGTCGACCGAATCCTTGCCCGGCACGTAAGGTGCGATCTTCATGATGCCCGGGCGCGGCGTGAGCGCGGTCATGGCAGTCTCCCGTCAATAGCGATCTGGGCTGTGTCCCTAGAGCCGAGGGGTGGCCGGAACGGCATAGGCGCCGATCGCGACGACGCGACCACTCTTGAGCCCCAGGGCCGCCCCCAGTTCGCGCAGGCGCGAGTCGCCGTCGGCGAACACACCCGGCAGTTCGATGAGGTAGTGATGCACGCCGCCGACAATCTGGTCCAGCGCCGATGTGAAGCCGGGCAGGCCGACCTTGGCCAGGCCGCCGGCGATGCGGTCGCGGCTGAGGCCGGTCGGCGTCTCGATGGCGATCAGGGCGCTGTCGTCGCCGCTTTCCTCGGGCTCCATGCGGGCGAGCACGAGGGCCGAGATGCCGCGCGCCCGGGCATTGGGCATGGCAAGAAAGGGCAGGCGGGCCACGACGTTGGGCAGGGTGGCGTCGCCGCCGGCCAGCAGCGGCCACCAGGGGGCGACGTCGGATTCGATGGGCGCGGGCACGATACCGATGGTCGTCGGGCCGCCGCGCACGGCCGCCAGCACCTGGGCCGGCGTGTCGTGCGCGACGAAGGGGATCTGGCAGCCGAAATGATCGCGCGCGAGATCCCAGTAGCCCGGCTGTTCGGCCGGCCGGCAGATCGCGATCTTGAGCCCCGGCGTCTGCATCAGCGTGAAGGCGCTCACCATTTCGCGCCACATGCGATAGACGGCGGCGGCGGGAAAGGGCCCCTGATGGCCGGCCAGCCGCTGGCGCATCACCTGCGCCTCGCGGCCGGGCCGCAAGGCCAGGCCGCCGGCCGGCTTGGCCGTGGAGATCCGCTCCACGACGTCGGCACGCCGCCGGATCAGACCGTGCAGGTCGCGGTCGATCGTGTCGATTTCCTGCCGTAACGCGTCGAGACTGGGTGCATCCATCGGGTCGGGAATTCCTGTGCGCAGCGGCGATACTACGTCCGGCCCTGCCACGTAAAGGCAAACAAGCCGCAAGGCGCTTGCACGCCCGCGACGGGATCCGTATAAAAGCCGTCCGTGGAATTTGAGCCGACCGGCTTGCGGCCACGTTAATCCCCGCTAAAAGGTCGGAGCGCTTGAAAAAAGCCCCCGCCCTTCCGGTCGGGGGCTTTTTCGTTGGAGCGGGATCTTGCTCGAGGACCTGACCGATGCCGAACGAACGGCGCTCGCCCAGTGCCGCCACGCGGTCCTGGGCGCCGAGCGGCCGCTCAGGCTCGACTGCGGCGTCGATCTCGGTCCCTATCGCGTGGCCTATCAGACCTACGGCACGCTGAACGCCGACAAGTCCAATGCGATCCTGGTCTGCCATGCGCTCACGGGCGACCAGTTCGTGGCCGAGCGGCATCCCGTGACCGGCAAGGGCGGTTGGTGGGACAGCCTGGTCGGTCCGGGCAAGGTGCTTGATCCGGCGCGCTATCACATCATCTGCGCCAACGTCCTGGGCGGCTGCATGGGCACCACCGGGCCGCTCGCCAGCGAGCCCGGCAGTGGCCAGCCGTGGAACCTGCGCTTTCCGGTGGTGACCATCGGCGACATGGTGCGCGCCCAGGCGGCCCTGCTCGATCATCTCGGCATTGCCGATCTCTTCTGCGTGCTGGGCGGGTCGATGGGCGGCATGCAGGTGTTGGAGTGGGCGGCCAGCCATGGGCGCCGCGTCTTCTCGGCCGTGCCGATCGCCTGCGCCGCGCGGCACTCGGCCCAGAACATTGCGTTTCACGAGGTCGGGCGGCAGGCCATCATGGCCGATCCCGAATGGAAGGGCGGCGACTACCGCCTGCACCAGACGGTGCCGGCGCGCGGCCTCGCGGTGGCGCGCATGACCGCGCACATCACCTACCTCTCGGAGCAGGCGCTGCAGCGCAAGTTCGGCCGCGCCCTGCAGGACCGCAACGCGCTGGGCTTCGGCTTCGACGCCGATTTCCAGGTCGAGAGCTACCTGCGTCACCAGGGCTCGACCTTCGTCGACCGCTTCGACGCCAACAGCTACCTCTACATCACGCGCGCGATGGATTATTTCGACCTCGCCGGGGCGCATGGCGGGGTGCTGGCGAATGCCTTCCGCGGCTCGCCGACGCGCTTCTGCCTGATGTCCTTCACCAGCGACTGGCTGTTCCCGACGCGCGAAAGCCGCGAGATCGTCCATGCGCTGAATGCCGCGGCGGCCAACGTGTCGTTCGTCGAGGTCGAAAGCGACAAGGGCCACGACGCCTTCCTGCTCGACGAGCCGGAGATGTTTCGCACGCTCGCCGGCTTCCTCAAGGGCGCGGCGGCCGTGCGCGGCCTCAAGGAAGCGGCGTGAGGGGGGGGACGTGCCGTGACAGCCATCCGCGTCGACCTGCAGATCATCGCCGACATGGTGGCGCCCGATACCCGCGCGCTCGACGTCGGCTGCGGCGACGGTGCGCTGCTCGCCTATCTGGTGAATTTCAAGCGCGTCGACGCGCGCGGCATGGAACTCAGCCAGGCCGGCGTGAACGCCTGCGTGGCCAACGGCCTGTCGGTGATCCAGGGCGATGCCGACACCGACCTCGGCGACTATCCCGACAGTGCCTTCGACTACGTGATCCTCGGCCAGACGCTGCAGGCCACGCGCGAGCCGCGTGAGGTTCTGCGCCAGATGCTGCGGGTCGGTAAGCGGGCGATCGTGTCGTTTCCCAACTTTGCACACTGGCAGGTACGCCTCCGGATGGTGTTCGGCGGCCGCATGCCGCAGACGGCGTCGCTGCCCTACAAATGGTACGACACGCCCAACATCCATCTCTGCAGCATCGACGACTTCCGGGCGCTCTGCGCCGACATGGGCGTGCGGATCGAGCGCGCCATCGTGCTCAACAGCAAGAGCCGGCCGATCCACATGCCGCCGCTGCTCGCCAATCTGGTCGGCGAACAGGCGGTGTTCATGCTGCGGCGCGACTAACTCTGCCGCGAAGGCACGGGCCGCTCGTAGGAGCGTTCGATCTCGTCTTCCCTGAGCTTCACGAAGCCATGGCGTTCGTAGAAGCGGCCGGCCTTGCTGCCGGTCAGCACCTCGAGTCGCACCGGCAGCCCTGCCGCGTCGGCTTCGGCCATCAGCACCTTCAGGATCCTCGTGCCGAGCCCTGAATTGTGCAGGCGACGGTCGAGATAAAACGAGTCGATCTTGATTTCATGGGCGTGTCGACGGAAACCCACGCAGCCGACGCGCTCGCCGTCCAGCAGGATCAGGCGCATCCCGGGCTCGTCGAAAGCCGCGCGGAAAAACCGGCGCGCCCGCTCGGGCTCGTAGCGGAAGACGCGCTCCAGATGTTCGCGCATGACGTCGATGCGGATCGCCAGCAGCGGCTCGAAGTCGGCCTCGCCGACCGGGCCGAAGCGCCAGTCGTCAGGCACGCGACGCGATCCGGGCGACTTGTGGCTTGGCCACGGCGAGCCAGTCCCTTGTGTCGAGTTCCATCGAGCGGTCGAGGCGGCCGGCATTGAAGAACACCGTCTCGTTGGCGAGCAGGTCCTCGTCGACCACGATGGCGAGCGCGGGATCGAGCGCAAACGGCGGCACCGCGCCCATGACGCAGCCGGTCAGCGCCTGCGCCGTTTCCGGCGAGGCGAAGCCGCACTTGCGCGCCTCGAACAGCGCCGCGACGGCGCCAAAATCGAGCTTGCGGCTGCCCGGCAGGATCGCCAGCACGTGCCTGCGGCCGCCGCCGCCGCCGCGCACGTCCAGCACCATGGCCTTGGCCGCCTGGTCGGGCCGGTTGCCGCGGATGACGCTGATCGCCTCGGACCTGCCCTCGGCTTCATGCTCGATGACGCGGAACTTCGCCTTGGCCTCGCCGAGCAGCGCCACGAGCGTGTCGAAAACATCAGACGCCACGAATGACCTTCTCCGACAGGATTCTTAGCGCTTCTTCCAGGCTCGGCACCTGGCCGTCGGCCGGGGCGATGGCGGCGTCCACCGTGCGCCGATGGCTGCGCTCGATCGCCTCGGTCATCAAGGGATCGACGCCGGTTTCGCGCAAGGTCTGCGCCACCAGGCCCATCTCTTCCCAGCGGCGATGGGCGTGCACGACATGGGTCTGCACCAGCATGGCAATGAAGCCGCGCAGGGTCTGTGCGTCGGCGTCACCCAGGCAACCCAACACCTCCTCGAGGATGCCCTGGCGCCTGGCCGCCACCAGTGCCTCGACGCCCAGCGCCTCGATGCCCTTGACCAGGGTGCTGCGCAGCATCTTCACCGATGAGGCGCTGCCGGGCTTCGGGCCGAGCAGTCTGGCGACGAAGCCATTGGCGTTCATCCAATCCACCGCCGCCGCCGCGTCTTCGCCGGCGACCAGCATCGGCGCCTTGATGCCCTGGCTGAAGAAGCCACCCATCACGGCGACGTCGATGTAGCGCCCGCCGCCCGTTTCGATGGCGGCGCGATCCTCGTCCGACATCTTGCCGGTGATGGTGCAGAGATCGAGGAAGTGCGCGCCTTTTTTCAGAAGCGGAGCGGCCGCCGTGGCAGCATCGCGGGCGAACTCGCCCTGGACGGCGGAGATCACCAGGTCGGCCTCGCTCAGGGCTGCGGTGTAGGTGCCTTCGATCGCGACATCGAGCGCGCGCGCCGCCTTGCCGAGGGCTGTGCCACGCGCATCCTTGTCGAGGGCGGTGTCGATGGCGATCAGGCGGCGCGGCGCGTTGTCGCCCGGTTTCGGGCCGCCTTCATCGTGCGACGCGCGCCAGCCGCCCTCGAGGCAGAGGCCGCGGGCGATGGCCGAACCCGCTTCGCCAAAACCGAGCAACGCGATCACGCGCGGAGAAAAGGACATGTCGCCGTTTCCGAGGGTCAGGAGGCGGGAGCTTCGCCGTCCTTGGTGCTGCGCGCCACATGTGTGTCGCGCGAACTGGCGATGCGCAGCTTCGGCCGCACGGCGGCGACCGCCTGGTTCTGCGTGCGCTCGGCAACCCCGGCATAGAGCTGCTTGCCGGATTCGATCACGCTCACGCCGGCGAAGCGGCCGAGCCAGCGCTGGCCGAAGCGTTCGACGGCCGGCGCCATGCGCATGGCCAGCCGCGAGCGGGTCGGCGGCATGTAGAGCGCCCGCGTCTGGCGCAGCGGCGCGAACATGTTGGCCCGCAGCAGCGCCGCGAGCTGGCCGGCGGAGTAGGGATGGCCGTGGTAGAACGGCGAGCGATCGATCTGCGACCACAGGCCGGCGCGTGACGGCGCCACGACGATCAGGCGGCCGCCGTCGGCCATCACCCGCCAGATCTCGCGCAGCAGCGGCCGCACCTGCTCGGTGCATTCGACGGCGTGGACCAGCAGCGCACGGTCGACCGAACGGTCGGGCAAGGGCAGGTCCATCTCGTCGACCAGGGCGGCAAGGTTGCGGCCCTCGCGTGGCCAGCGCAGGACGCCCTGCGGCGCCGGCATGAAGGCCAGCGTGCGCTGGGCCTCCTCGACGAACGGCCGCAGCAGCGGCGTGGCGTAGCCCAGGCCCAACACGGTCTCGCCGCGCACGTTTGGCCAAATCTCGCGCAGCCGCGCCCGCAGCAGACGGGCCGTGGTCTGGCCGAGCGTGCTGCCGTAGAATTCTTCGAGGTCGAGGACGTCGCTCCACATGACGCAATCCTAGCAGAAAGCCGGCCCCGCGGGCCATGGGGCGGGCATGGGGGGCGGGCATGGCCTGCGCAAGCCAGCTCTGCTAGCGTCGCGGACCATGAGCACAACGCTAGACATCGTCCGAATCCCGGTCCTCAGCGACAATTACGTGTGGTTGATGCGCGAGCCGCAGAGCGGCGCGGTCGCCGTCGTCGATCCGGCCGTGGCCGGGCCCATCCTGGCCGAAGCCGAGAAACGCCGCTGGAAGATCACCCATATCCTCAACACCCACCACCACGGTGATCACGTCGGCGGCAATCTAGAGATCAAGAAGGCGACGGGCTGCACCATCGTCGGCCCCCGGCGCGACCGGGCGCGCATTCCCGGGATCGACGTCGAAGTCGACGACGGCGACCGCTACCGCCTGGGCGAGGCGGAGGCCGAGGTCTTCTTCATTCCCGGCCACACGTCCGGCCACATCGCCTACGCCTTCCGCGACCAGCAGGCGCTGTTCTGCGGCGACACGATCTTCGCGCTGGGCTGCGGCCGGATGTTCGAGGGCACGCCGCAGCAGTTCTGGACCTCGCTCAGCCGGCTGCGCGCCCTGCCCGACGACATGCGCGTCTATTGCGCCCACGAATACACGCAATCCAACGCCCGCTTCGCCGTCACCATCGAGACCGGCAACAAGGCGCTGCTGGCGCGCGCGGTGGCCATCGATGCGGCGCGTGCGCGCGGCGAGGCCACGGTGCCGTCGCTGCTGGGCGAGGAGAAGGCCACCAATCCGTTCCTGCGCGCCGACGTGCCGGCCGTGCAGGCGGCGGTGGGCCTGGCCGGCGGCGATCCGGTGGCGGTGTTCGCCGAGGTCCGCCAGCGCAAGGACGTGTTCCGCTAGAACGGCTGATGCGGGTCCTGCCGGCAGAGGCGCTGGTCATTGGACCGGTGGCTGGCTAAGTTGTTTCATGGCTTCTGCGACTAGCCTTTCGGTCCCGTCTTCTCCAACACTGTCATGACGCCGCGCTCGACAGCCTTCGTTCTTTTTCTCGTCATTGGTGTCGCCGCCGGCATCGCTGTCCTGGGCACCAATCCGCCGCGTTCGAAGCCGATCGCCTTGGCGCCATCTACGGCCCCGTCGGCGTGGCCGGACTACAGCGTGAACGGACCCGGCTTCGTGACACCTGCGGGACCTCAGGGAGAGCTCATCACCCTGGGATACAGGCTCGTCACGCAGACGTTCGCCATCATCGGCCCGGAGGCGCCCGACCCGGCCAAGCGCTTCGCCGGCAACAACCTTTCCTGCCAGAACTGCCATCTCGACGGCGGGACGAAGCGCAGCGGGCTGCCGTTGGTCGGAGCCTTTCGCAAGTATCCGTGGATTTCGTCCGACGGGAAGCACGAGGTCACGCTTCGCGATCGCCTGAACGAGTGCATGACACACTCCATGAATGGCAAACCGCTGCCGCATGAGTCCCGTGAGATGGACGCGCTCGTCGCCTTTCTTAAGTTCATCGGCGATCCGGCGGCTGAACCCTCCACTGCCATGCCGCACCCTCCCGTGCTGGCCAGTGCCGCGCGAGGCGCCGAGGTCTACGCCCGCGTCTGCGCCGCGTGCCACCAGCCGGACGGTCTCGGCAGGCGCCTTGGTTCGGTGAACGACGGCCGCGGCTATCGGTTTCCGCCGCTGTGGGGATCCGACAGTTTCAACGCGTCTGCGGGCATGAACTACGTCTCGATCGCCGCCAGATTCGTTTGGCGCAACATGCCGCGCGGCGTCGATCCCATACATCCGCAGCTCGACCTGCAGCAGGCCTGGGACGTGGCGGCATTTCTTCATGCCCAGCCTCGGCCCCCTGGACCCGCGGCGCGCTGAAGCGTGAGCCGGCGGCTTCCGCCGGAGATATCCTGATCGGTCTCCAAATCTTGTTGGCGGGCTTGCACTTGCCATGCAATGTTCATCATCGGGAAGCGTGGCCGTGGCGCTGGGGAGTTGCCGACGGCCGAGCGCGTTTTGGGGCGATTTCCGTTGGTCTATTTTCTCACGGTCGTAGCGGCGATTGCCGGCTTTCTCTTCGGCTACGACGAGGGAGTGATCGCCGTCGCCTTGCCGCTGATCCAGAAGGACTTTCCCATGAGTCCTTTCGTCAGCGGCTTCATGACCGCGGCCGTCCCGCTCGGGGCTCTGTTCGCGGCCTGCCTTGCGGGGCGGGTAACCGACCGGTTTGGCCGCCGGCGCGTGCTGATGGCGGCCGCCGCCGTGTTCGCCGCCGCCGCCTTGATCGCCGCCGCGATGACCGCCATCTGGATTCTGGTCGTCGCGCGCTTCGTTCTCGGCTTCGCCATCGGCCTGGCTGCGGTGGTTGCGCCGCTCTATATCTCCGAGTCGGCGCCACGGGCCATTCGCGGCGCACTTGTCGCCACGTATCAGCTGGCGATCACCTTCGGCATTCTCGTCTCGTACCTGGCCGGCCTCGCCTTCGGCAGCGGCGGCTCATGGCGCATGATGTTCGCGCTGGGGGCGGTGCCGGCCGGCCTGTTCCTGGTCGGCCTCGTGTTCCTGCCGGAATCGCCGCGCTGGCTTCTCCTGCGGGGCCTCCCCGATGCCGCGTCGGCGGCCATCAGGCGGCTACGCGGCGCGGGAGCCGACGTCGACCGCGAACTGGGCGAGATCCGAAGCGGCCTGGCGGCAAGTACGGGAAAGAAGGCGGGCTATGCGGCGCTTCTGGCGCCGGTCGTCAGGCCGGCGTTGATCGTCGCCATGGGCCTTTACTTCCTGCAGCAGCTCAGCGGCATCAACGCGGTGATCTACTATGCGCCGGAGATCTTCGGCCAGGCCGGCTTCGACAGCGGCAGCACCCAGCGACTGGCGACGGTCGGCGTCGGGTCGGTGAATTTTCTCGCGACGATGCTGGGCATGTTTCTCATCGACAGGCTGGGACGGCGTCCCTTGCTGGTGGTGGGGTTCTGCGGCACCGCCTTCGCGATGCTCCTGATCGACGTCGCGGTCACGAACCCGAACCTCGTGCCGTCGTGGGTCGTCGTGGCCGCGCTGCTGCTTTACATCGCCTCTTTCGCGATCAGCCTGGGGCCGCTTCCCCATGTGATGATGTCGGAAGTCTTTCCGCTGCACATGCGCGGCGCCGGCATGAGCATGGCATCGATCAGCAACTGGGGATTCAACTTCCTGGTGGTCCTCACCTTCCCGCTGTTGCTGGCCGGGCCGGGTCTCGCCTTCACCTTCACGATTTTCGCCGTTGTTTGCCTGTGCGGCGTCGCCTTCACGCTGCTGCGGGTGCCGGAGACCGCCAACCACTCGCTCGAGGCCATCGAGTCCCATCTCATGTCCGGTCGGCCGTTGGTCAAGCTGTAGTGATGCGTCCGGCGGCGCAGGAACGATAATGAAGGGGAGAAATCACGTGCCCGTCTTCTTTCGGATCTCCGACTTGCTCCGGCGAGCGCCGCTCCTGGGCGCGATTGCGCTGCTTCCGGCCATTGCCGGCTGCTCGTCGATCGGGCCGTCGACCGTGCCCCGGGATCGCACCGACTATCTAAAAGCCCTTTCGACCTCCTGGAAGACCCAGACCCTGAGCAACGTCGTGCATATCCGCTACGGCGATACGCCGTCGTTCCTCGATGTCGCCTCCATCGTCAGCGCCTACACCCTGGATGCCAACGTCTCCGTCGGCGTGACGTCGAACAGTCTCTCGACCGCCGCCGCCAGCCAGCTTGCCTGGACCTCATCGGTGTTCGGCGCGGGCGCGTCCTATCAGGATCGCCCGACGATCTCCTACGCGCCGCTGAGTGGCGACCGCTTCACCAAGCGCCTGATCAGGCCGATCCCGCCGGTCGGCATTTTCGAACTCATCCAGTCCGGCCATCCGGCGGATGTAGTCCTGCAGATGACCGTACGGTCGCTGAACGGCATCAAGAACCAGAGCATTTCGGGTGGCGTGCTCGAGCCGGCCGATCCCGAGTTCTATCCCCTGCTCGACGCCTTTCGGCGCCTGCAGAATGCCGGGCGGCTCAGCGTCCGCACGGAGAAGCGCGGCAGCGAGGAAGTCGGCGTCATTTCCATCGTCGAAGGCAAGACCCCGGAAATCGCCCGCGACTTGAAGTTCGTCAGGGATACGCTTCGCGTCAGGCCGGCGAAGGACGGGGAGTTGACGATCGTCTTTGCGCCTGGGCCGCGCGGCGGCACCGAACTGGCGGTGCTGTCGCGCTCGATGGGCGACATCCTGATCGACCTGGCCATGGGCATCGACGTGCCGCCGGCCCATGTCGCTTCGGGACGCACGCTGGCCACGGTCTGGGTGAACACCTCGCCGAATCCGAGAGATCGGCCGATGGTCAGAATTCACTCTGGCACGGCCCCTCCGGCCAACGCGTTCGCGGCGTTCGAGTACGGAAACACCTGGTACTGGATCGATGACAACGACTTCCACTCCAAGCGCACCTTCACCTTGCTGATGATCTTCACGGCGCTGGCCGAGACGGGCGTGGTCCCGCAGGTCCCCGCCCTCACACTGCCCGTCCGGTGACCGCCAAGCAGGTGGCATCCGAGACGGGCCGACACGGGCGGCTGGAAAGCACGGCGGGCACCCTTGCCGGGGCCCTGGCTCTTGCCCTCGCCGTGCTCATCGTGGCCGTCGTGTCGGCGCTCCGCTTCTCGGACGGCCAGTTCGGTGCCTTGCTTGGCAGGTCCGTCGACATCGGCGTGCTGCGCGAGGTCTTGTTTTTCGGCATGGCGATCGCGGGCGGACTGGCGGTCGCCAATCTCGTCCAGAGCCGCGGCCGATGGCTGAACGGCGCCACGGTGGCGCTGATCCTGGTGGCCGTCGCCCTGGGCGGTCATCGTGTGCCGATCGCCGACCTGCCGGCCGGGACGCCCTATCTGGGTCTCGACCGGTTCGCCCTGAACCTGCTCGGGTCAAGCCTGATTTTCATCGCGATCGAGAAGCTGTCTCCGTTGCGCGCCCAGGCCGTGTTGCGGCCGGAGTGGCGGACCGACTCGACCTATCTCATCGTGAACCATCTCCTGGCGGGTCTGGTGTTGATCCTGGCCAGCTTCGCGCTTCACGACCTGCTCGGCTGGATGGTCTGGCCGCCGCTGCAGACATGGGTCGGCAGCCTGCCGTTCTTCGCCCAGTTGCTTCTCGCCCTGCTGGTCACCGACATCATTCAGTACTGGACGCACCGCGCCTTTCACGAGATCCCGTTTCTCTGGCGCTTCCACGCCGTGCATCACAGCATCGAGCACATGGACTGGATCGCGGGCTTCCGCATGCACCTGTTCGAACTGACCCTGACCCGCGTCCTGTTCCTGTGCGCGTTGCTGCTGATGGGCTTCGACAAGGCGGCGATGGGCGCCTATGTCGTCGTCGTCGGTCTACAAACGGTGTTCAATCACGCCAATCTGCGCCTGCCGGCCGTGTTCGGGAGGGCGCCGCTCAAGTGGTTGATCGTCACGCCGGACTTTCACCACTGGCACCACACGGTGGAACCGGCCGCGATCGACCACAATTATGCCTCCCACTTTTCCTTTCTCGACTACCTCTTCGGCACGGCGGTGAAGCCCGACCGTTTCCCCGACGAATACGGCGTCATCGGCCGCTACGTGCCGCCGGGGTTCGTGCGTCAGCAGCTTTTCCCGTTTTTCCGGAAGCGGTGAGCGCCGCGGGCCGCGCGGCCGCGTCTGCCTAGAGTCTTTCCGACATTGATAGAGCCAACAGAGTCGGAGTCATTCTCTTCCCCTTTGCGGAGTCCGCAAAGTCGGTGCTAGGGCGCAAAGCGACCTAGTAGCTCGTCACAGAGGTTTTGACGGGTTGAATGTTGAGCCAATCTAGAATTGGCAGGTCTTGGGGCGGA
>JAIETA010000266.1 GCA_019745575.1 Reyranella sp.
AGTCGACCGTCGACACGCTGGGACCGCAGGAGGTCGAGCTGTGGCGCGGTCGTATCCGCACGCGCGCTCTTGAGGCCGACTCGCAGCGCGGTGTGCAGGTGCCGATCGAAGTCGGCGCGCCGCCTGACGCCAACTGGACGGCCGGCCTGCAGGCCTTCACCCGCGGCAACATGACGGAAGCGGCGCGCCGCTTCGAACTGGTGGCCGATGCCGCCCCCGACCGGGCCTCGTCCTGGACCCTGTCGGCCGGCGCCTTCTGGGCGGCGCGGGCCAATCTCCTGGCCGGCAATCCGCAGAAGTTCGCGCCCTATCTCAAACGCGCGGCGCTGCATGGCCGCACCTTCTACGGCCTGTTGGCGCAGAAGACGCTGGGCATGCAGATCGCGCCGAACTGGGACGTGCCGGCGCTCGACCGCCGCCGCGAGGACCTGCTGCGCAACGACCGGGCCGGTCGCCGGGCGTTGGCGCTGCTGCAGCTCGGCGCGACGACGGCTGCCGAGCGCGAACTCTATGCGGCCGCCATCGATGCCGATCCGCAGTACATCGAAGCGGTGTTCGGCGTGGCCGAGAAGGCGGCGCTGCCTGGCCTGTCGGTGCGCGTCGGCAATGCCAACTGGGACCAGCGCCACAACATCAAGGGCTACGACGGCGCCATGTATCCCGTCCCGCCGTGGCAGCCGGCCGGCGGCTTCACGGTCGACCGCGCGCTGATCTACGGCTTCATGCGCCAGGAGTCGGCCTTCAATCCCAAGGCGCGCTCCCATGCCGGCGCCATGGGCCTGATGCAGCTCATGCCGGGCACCGCCCGGCTGGTGGCGACCCGGTACATTCCCGACCACGGCGCGGGCAACCCCTACGATCCGTCGACCAACGTCGCCCTGGGCCAAGCCTACATCGCCCAGCTCCTGAGCGACGCCGACAACAACCTCGTACGGACCGCGGCGGGCTACAACGGCGGTCCGGGCAACGTGATGAAATGGGACGGCGCACTGAACGCCGGACAGGACCCGCTGCTCTACATCGCCTCGATCCCGCTGCACGAGACGCGCGACTTCGTGCAGCGCGTGCTGGCGAACTACTGGATGTACCAGATCCGTCTCGGCCAGCCGACACCATCGCTCGACCAGATCGCCGCGCAGGAATGGCCGCGCTACGTGGCGCAGGACAACCGGCGTTGACGCTGTCGACAATGTGACCATATGATGTGGTCACATTGTCGACAGGTCCGGCCATGGACAGGAAGATCAACGCCTCCACCTTCAAGGCCCGGTGCCTCGCGCTGATCGACGAGGTTGCCGAGAGCGGCGAGTCCATCACTGTCACCAAGCGCGGCAAGGCGAAGGTGCAGATCGTCGCCGTGCGCGAGAAGCCCAAGACCCTTCGCGGTGCCACCAAGGGCACGTTCAAGATACTCGGCGACATCGTTGGTCCAGTCGACGACGACTATGACGAGGATCGCGAATGGCGGAACTACACCGGGCAGTTCAATGACCCTCCTTCTCGATACGCACACGATACTGTGGTTGACCGAGGACTCACCAAGCCTCGGAAAGGCCGCGTATCGCGCGTGCGACGCGGCGCTCGCCGCGGGTGAAATCGCAATCCCAAGTATCGTCTTTTATGAGGCTGGCCGTCTCTTGAAGCGCGGCAGGGTCGCAGGACCTTCGTCCGTTCGCGAATGGCGCCTGCGTCTCCTGTCGTTGGGAGTGCGCGAGATCGCACTTTCGGCCGAGATCGCCATGCGTGCGTCGGAGTTCGACGACCTGCATGGCGATCCGTTGGATCGCATTATCATTGCGACGACGCTGGTCGAAGAGGCAACATTGCTTACGGCCGACCGCCCAATACTCGCATGGTCTGGCAAACTGAAGCGCCAGGATGCGCGGCGCTGAGGGGATGGAGAACCGATGCTGCCGCTGGCGGGAGTAAAAGTCGTCGAGTTCTGCCAGGTTCTGGCGGGTCCCTACTGCGGCATGCTGCTGGCCGACATGGGCGCCGAGGTGATCAAGGTCGAGCCGCCCGAGGGCGACATGATGCGCCAGTGGCCGCCGATCAATGAGGGGTTCAGCGAGAACTTCGCCTCGATCAACCGCAACAAGCGCTCGGTCGTGCTCGACCTCAAGAACCCCGCTCACAAGGCGGCGGCGCGGCGGCTCGTCCTGTCGGCCGACGTATTGCTGGAGAACAACCGGCCGGGCGTGATGGATCGCCTGGGCCTCGGCTACGAATCCTTCCGCGCCGAGAGGCCCGGCCTGGTCTATTGCTCCATCTCGGCCTTCGGCCAGAGCGGGCCGCGCTCGGGCGAGGGCGGCTTCGACGTCACGGTGCAGGCGATGAGCGGCATCATGAGCGTGACCGGCGAGGAGGGCGGCGCGCCGGTGAAGTGCGGCGTGCCGGTATCCGATACCGGCACCGGCCTCTATGCCGCGTTCGCCATCGTCTCGGTGTTGCGCCGCGTGGCGGGCGGCGGCGAGGGCGCGCATATCGACGCCTCGATGCTGGGTTGCAGCCTCGGCATGGCCGCCCTTCAGACCAGCGAATATTTCGGCACCGGGCGCGACCCGAAGAAACTGGGCTCGGCCCACCCGCGCAACGCGCCCTACCAGGCCTTCCGGGCGAGCGACGGCCATTTCGTCATCGCCGCCGGCAACGACAGGCTGTGGCAGAGCGTGACCGAGGTGGTCGGCCGCCCCGACCTGCTGGCCGATGCGCGGTTCACGACCACCGGGCTGCGCGCCGCCAACCAGGTGGCGCTAAAAGATCTGCTCGAGGTCGAGTTCGCCAAGCAGGGCGTCGACCACTGGCTGGCCGCCTTCGAGAAGGCCGGCGTCCCGCAGGGCCGCATCAACACTTTTAGCCAGATCCTGGCCGACCCCCAGGTCCGGCACATGGGCTGGGTCGAGGAAATGGAACTGCCCTCCGGCGCCAAGACCAGAACCTTCGGTGTGCCGGTGAAGATCTCCGGCACCGATCTCGCCAAGCGCCGCGAGCCGCCGGCGCTGGGCGCCGATACCGAGGCCGTGCTGGGCGCCGCGGTCCTCCGGAGGGCTGCCGAATGAGCATCGATCGCCTGCGCCGTTTCATTGCCGACATGACGTCGCTCACCGGCGGCGCCTGGCAGGACAAGGACGAGGCGGCGACGATCGAGGTCGGCGCGAAGCTTTTAGGCGATCTGGTGAAACACGACGACTGGCTGCCCGAGTCGATGGCCAAGTGCCCGCCGCACGGCTACGCGCAGAACCTGCTGTGGTGCGATCCGTTCGAGCGCTTCTCCGTCGTGAGCTTCGTCTGGGCGCCGTCGGCCTGCACGCCGGTGCACGATCATCAGATGTGGGGCCTGGTCGGCATGCTGCGCGGCTCGGAGACCTCGCAGCGCTTCGTGCGCGACCCCGTCACCGGGGCGCTGGCGCCGGGAGGCCTGGCCACGCTGGCGCCGGGCGACGTCGAGGTGCTGCGGCCCTCGGAAGGCGACATCCATCAGGTGACGAACGCGCTCTCCGACTGCGGTTCGCTCAGCATCCACGTCTATGGCGGCAACATCGGCGCAGTGCGCCGGCACACGTTTGACGCGAAGACGGGGGCGCCGAACCTGTTCGTGTCGGGCTACACCAACAAGGAGCAGCCCAATCTGTGGGATCGGTCGGCGGAGGCGAGGGCGGGGGCCTAGTCCAATCCTACCGCTGCGAGTAAACGCGCAAACTGCCGTCGCGTCCCCTCACTGCCGTAACGCCTTGGTCGACATAGCGATCCGGCGCCCCGGCCAACCGCCAAGTCTCCTCGGTCACCAGCATCGATTTTCCTGTCGTCTTGCAGAGCTCCTGCAGTCGCTGCGAGACGTTCACTGGATCGCCATAGACGGTGTATGTCCGCCGCCGCCGTCCGCCGACGCTGCCAGCCGCAACCTCGCCTGAGGCCACGCCGATGCGGACCGCAAGGTTCGCGGAACCGAAACGGCTTTGCGACACCGTGCTGGCGATCTCTTCGGCAGCCGCGAGAGCCTGTCGCGCCGACTCGCCGGGATTGTCAGCGAGGGTGAACGCCGCGCACACCGCGTCACCGGCGAATCCCGCCACCACGCCATGCCTCTCCGCGATGACGTGGGTGATGAGGTCGAACAGATCGTTCAGCGTGACGATCACCTCGGCCGGCGCGCGGCCTTCCGAGAAGCGGGTGAAGCCCGCCATGTCGACGAAGATGACCGAGCCGTGCAATGTGCGCGGCGCGAGGTCGGCGGGGTTGTCGATCAGTCGCGACACGGCATCGCTCGGCACGTACTGGCCGAATATCTCAAGGGTCTGGCGCTGCCGCTGTTCGGCGATTGCCCGGGTTCGAAAGAACACGCGGGCGCGATGGACCGCGAAAGCGATCAGTCCGGCGGTCAGGGCGAGGGCAATGGTCTCTTCCATGCGGTTGCCGATGCCGACGAAGTCCGGATCGAGTACGACGCGCATGTACTCATCGGCCGTGCCGCCGTCGAGAAACGACTCCCAGGACACCCGACGGTCCATGCCGGAGATGATCCAGAGAAACGTGCCCCACAGGGTCAGGCAGGCGACGAGGCCGGTCCACAGCACCAGGGCAGGCGACAGCGATAGAGCGCTGATGGCAATCGGCAGGATGAAGTACCCGATGTTGTAGACGCGAAACACGAAGATCTGCGGAACGTCTCCACCCGCCGCGAGCGGAGCAAGAGCGGCGACGAGGCCGATGCCGACGATCTCGGCCGCGGAAAAGGCGAACGCCACCCAGAGGCGGCCTCCCCTGCGGAAATACCGGATCAGCGCGAGGCTGGCCGCCAGATAGACCAGGACGACCGCCAATCCGATGGCGGTGCTGGCGTGATAGACGATGGTTCCGTAGGCAAGCCATACCCCGACGACGGAGAGCACCACGAATTTGCCGATCAGGGAGACGACGAGGCCGTCTCGCTCGGCCTTCGCCAGATCGCTTTCGATCTCGCGGGACGCCGCCGCCGTCAATGCTCGTGCGGATGTGGGTGGGTCGGGTCGACCCAATAAACTTCCTCGACCTTCTCGGCCGGCGCGATGTCGATGTTGATCGCCACCGCCTCGTTGTCGGAACGGACCAGCACGCACTCCAGCGGCTCGGTCTCCGAGGCGTTGATCTCCTGGTGCGGCACGTAGGGCGGCACATAGATGAAGTCGCCCGGCCCGGCCTCGGCGGTGAACTGGAGCTGGTCGCCCCAGCGCATGCGGGCGCGGCCTTTTACGACATAGATCACGCTCTCCAGGTGCCCGTGGTGGTGGGCGCCGGTCTTGGCGTGGGCGTGAATGGTGACGGTGCCGGCCCACAGCTTCTGGGCGCCGACGCGGGCGAAGTTGATCGCGGCGGCCCGGTTCATGCCCGGGGTCTGCGCGGTGTTGGTGTCGAGCGAGCCGGCGGGAATGACCCGCACGCCGTCGTGTTTCCAGTCGGTCATGGGTTTGATCTAGGCTTGCCGGCTCGCTTCGACAAGCGAGGAAAGATAGAATGCTCGCATGAACAGAATTGATGAAAGCAAGCCCTTTAAGCCGGTGAACATCGCCGTGCTGACGGTGTCCGATACCCGCACGCTGGAAACCGACAAGTCGGGCGACACGCTGGTCGAGCGCATCGCGCGCGATGGCCACGTGCTGGCCGACCGCGCCATCGTGACCGATGACGTGGCGCTGATCCGCGCCCAGGTGAAGAAGTGGATCGACGATCCCGCGGTCGAGGTCGTGATCACGACAGGCGGCACCGGAGTCACCGGCCGCGACGTCACGCCCGAGGCGCTGGAGGCGCTGTTCGAGAAGAAGATCGAAGGCTTCGGCGAGACCTTCCGCTGGATCAGTTTCCAGAAGATCGGCACCTCGACCATGCAGAGCCGCGCCACCGCGGGCGTGGCCAACGCCACTTACATCTTCGCCCTGCCGGGCTCGACCGGCGCCTGCAAGGACGGCTGGGACGACATCCTGCGCCAGCAGCTCGACATCCGCTTCAGGCCCTGCAACTTCGCCGAGCTGATGCCGCGGCTCAACGAAGGCAAGATGCCGAGGAGCGGCTGAGCGCAGTGGCTGACGCTCTTCTGGCGGCCCTGAAGGAGCGGCCGGCCTTCAAGAACCTGGCGGCGGACGATCTCGAACCGCTGCCGGCCACCGGCACGGCGCACGGCCATGTCCGTCTGCCCGGCGGTCTCCTGGCGCGCGTGGCCTACGCCTATGAGGGAGATGAAGGTGCCGCGGCCCGGCTCGAAACCCAGGCGGCGGCGTTCCGGTTTCTGGCCGCAAGCGGGCGCACGCCTGCGCTGCATGACGTGCTGGCGCCGCGCCCCGGCCTGCCCGGCGGCGCGCTGATCGTCGACCGCATCGTGGGCCACGTGCCCGTCCTGCCGCGCGACTTGGGCGCGATCGCGGCCACGCTGGCGGCCATCCACGCGATGGCGCTTCCGCCGGCGGCATCGCCGATTCCCCGCCAGGCGAATCCCTTCCTTGAGACGCTGGCGCTGATCGAGCAGAACGCGCTGCGCTTCCTCGACAAGGCCGTGCCCGACCGTGGCGCGCGCGCCGAGATCGCCGAGGAGCTGCGGCTGATGCGCGGCATGGCGCTGGCATTCGCCAAGCGTCCGCAGCCGCTGGCGGTGGCGCTGGCCGACACGCATCCCGGCAATTTCATCGTGACCGCCGACGGCACGGCCTGGTTCGTCGATCTGGAGAAGGTGCATGTCGGCTCGCCCGCCATCGATCTCGCGCACGCGATCCTGCCGACCTCGACCCTGTGGCATCCCGAGGTCGGCATGATCCTGACGCCGGGGCAGGTGGCGGGCTTTTATGCCCACTATCTCGCGCGGGTCGGCAAGGCGCGGGCGGCGGAGCTGGAGCCCTGGCTGATGCCGATGCGGCGGCTGACCTGGCTGCGCACCACCCTGTTCATGGCGCGCTGGCGGGTCCAGACACGCGAGCCGCGCGATCCGTCCGACCCCGGGCAATGGAGCGATGCCGGCCTAGAACCCGCCATGAAGGCCCATCTGCAGGCCCGCATCGCCCAGTGCTTCGACCGCGAGCTGATCCGGGCCATCCGGGCCGAATGGCTATAGCGGCTTCACCATGCGGATCGTCTCGCGCTTGAAGCCACGGCGTCCATAGAAGTCGATGGCCCGGCGGTTGTCGGCGAAGACGTCGAGACCGAGCAACCGATAGCCACGCGCGCGCGCCCATGCCTCCGCGGCATCCATCAGGCGTCCCGCGACGCCCTTGCCCTCTGCCTCCTCGGTCAGCGCCAGGAGCGAGACGTAGCCGCAGGGCTCGTCCGTCACGTCGTCCTTGCCCGGTCGCACATGGATGTAGCCCAGCCGTCGCCCGTCGCTCGACCAGGCGATCAGCGTCGAGGCCTCTTCCCGCGCGGCGGGCGCGAATGTCTCCGCCATGTAGCGCGCCTGAAACCCTTCCATCGCGGCGAGATCGTGCCACGACGGGCCGGGTACGCCGGAAAGCCGGGGCGACAGGTTCGACAGGAATTCCGTGTCGGCGGGATCGGCCGGCCGGATGATGATTGCTGGCAATGATTTCATGGTGGCGGACGTATAGCCGCCCTCTGTGGCATGACTATGCTTGACTCGTTCCTGTTTTGTTCTAAGAGTCGCGCCCATGAGGCCGACCGCTCCGCCCGACTACCCCGACGCCCCGATCGCCGAGCCCGTCCACAAGGGCCGCGGCGCGCTGTCGAACGACACCAGCCGCTACGACACGGAAAAGCGCGTCCGCACGGCCGACGGCTGGGAGGCCGAGGCGGCGGCGGCGGCCGAGGACGAGGCGCTGCCGCCCTTGCGCACGACCCTGACGCGCGACGCCACGCGCACCATCCTGGCGCGCAATTCCTCGCCCGACATTCCCTTCGACCGGTCGATCAATCCCTATCGCGGCTGCGAGCACGGATGCATCTACTGTTTTGCCCGGCCGACCCACGCCTATCTCGGCCTGTCGCCCGGCCTCGATTTCGAAACGAAGATTCTCTTCAAGCCCGAGGCGGCAAAGTTGCTGACCGCCGAACTGGCGTCGCCGAAATACCGCTGCGACGTGATCGCCATGGGCACCAACACCGATCCCTACCAGCCGGTCGAGCGCGAGCTGAAGGTGACGCGCCAGATCCTGCGCGTGCTCAGCGACTTCAACAACCCGGTCGGCATCGTCACCAAGAACCACATGGTGACGCGCGACATCGACATCCTGGGCGACATGGCGCGGCGCAACCTGGTCGAGGTCTTCGTCTCGGTGACCACCCTGGACAAGGACCTCGCGCGCACGATGGAGCCGCGCGCCTCGGCGCCGCGCCGCCGGCTCGATGCCATCCGCGTGCTGGCCACGGCCGGCATTCCGGCCGGCGTCATGACCTCGCCGATGATCCCGGGGCTGAACGACCATGAAATGGAATCGATCCTGGAGGCGGCGACCGACGCCGGCGCCACGCGCGCCGGCTACATCGTCCTGCGCCTGCCGCTCGAGATAAAGGAGCTGTTCGAGGAGTGGCTGCGCACCCACCGGCCTGACCGCGCCGAGCGCGTGCTGTCGCTTATCCGCCAGATCCGCGGCGGCGAGCTCTACCAGGCCGAGTTCGGCACCCGCATGCGGGGCGAGGGCCCGATCGCAGAGCTTCTGAGCGCCCGCTTCGCCACCGCCACCAAGCGGCTCGGCCTCAACAGAACGCGCTACCGGCTCGATACGCAGGCCTTCCATGTGCCCGAGCAGGCGCGCACCGCCCTGGTCGACGCCAGGCGCGACGCGCGCCAGATGCGACTGCTTTAGAGGAGAGGAAAAAATGACTGACGAACTCGTCCTGTACACGAACCCGCAATCGCGGGGCGCGATGGTCCACTGGATGCTGGAAGAGATCGGCTGTCCCTACCGGATCGAGCTGAAGGAATTCGGGCCCGACATGAAGTCGCCGGAGTATCTCGCCATCAATCCGATGGGCAAGGTGCCGGCGATCAGGCACGGCAGCACGGTCGTCACGGAAACCGGCGCGATCCTCTGCTATCTCGCCGACCTCTTTCCCGAGGCGAAGCTCGCGCCGCCGCCCGCCGAACGCGGCGCCTATTATCGCTGGCTGTTCTTCGTCGCGGGCTGCTGCGAGCCGGCGCTGGGCAACAAGTCCGTCGGCTGGAATCCCGACACGCCGGAATTGCAGGCGCAGTTTGGCTACGGTTCCTACGAACGTACCCTCGAGACCGTGGCCAAGGCAGTCGACGGCCGGCGCTACATTGCCGGCGACCGTTTCACTGCGGCCGACCTCTACATGGCCTCGTTCCTGTACTGGGGCATGATGTTCGGCATCGTCGACAAGCGGCCGGCGTTCGAGGCCTATGTCGGCCCGCATGTCGGGCGCCCGGCGTCGATCAGGGCGCAGGAGAAGGCGGGGCAACTCACGGCCAAGCCTGATTGAGGAGCGGTCCCCCTTGCGCGGCCGGCCCGGCCGGTCTCAAATTCGAAGGTCGATCGTTCATCGACGGCCGCAAAGACGGCCGCATCCGGGAGGACATCAATGATTCGGACATTCGTCAGGGCAACCGCGGCGAGCGCTCTTCTCGCCGCGCTTTTCGCCACGCCGTCGGTCGCGCAGGAGCAGTGGAAGGTGGCCTCGGCCGCACAGCCCGGCACCGTGCTGCTTGGTCTCGTCGAGACCTTCGCGCAGAACGCGACCAAGGGCAGCGGCGGCAAGCTGGTCGTCGAGCGGCAGTTCGTCGGCAGCGAACAGGAAATCGCCACCCAGCTGGTCCGCGGCCGCCTGCAGATGGGCAGCGTCTCGGCCGCCGGCATGTCGGTGCTGATCCCCGAGGCGGCGGTGCTGAACACGCCCTATCTGTGGGCGAGCAAGGCCGAGCGCGACTGGGTGCTCGACAACGTCGCCGTGCCGATGCTGGAGAAGATCTACGCCGAAAAGGGCCTGGTGATTCTCGGCCAGAGCGAGGTCGGCTACAACGGCGTGGTCTGCAAGACACCCTGCCCGACGGTCGGCAGCGTAAAGGGGCTGAAAGCCCGCGTGGCGCCCACCCCGGCATCCAAG
This sequence comes from Reyranella sp., assembly GCA_019745575.1. Lineage (GTDB taxonomy): Bacteria > Pseudomonadota > Alphaproteobacteria > Reyranellales > Reyranellaceae > Reyranella. Next base: position 10,039 of record JAIETA010000266.1, read on the forward strand.
ATGTTCTGGGGGCAGGTCGGCGCCAACGGCGTTCAGCTGCCGTTGTCCGAACTGTTCCCGGCGATGGAGCAGGGGCTCGTCGTCGCGGCGGACCTGCCGTTCTCCTACTACGTCACCACGCCGGCCGCGACGAGCGCACCCAACTTCGTGGAGACGCTGCACCTTCACCATCCGGCCTTCGCCATCGTCAACAAGGGCCTGTTCGACAAGCTGCCCAAGGACGTCCAGGACGCGCTGCGCAAGGCGCCGGTGCCGGTCGCCGAGACGCGAAAGCTGGTCGACGACGAGGAGAAGCCCAAGATCGAGGCTTTCCGCAAGAAAGGCGGGACCTACGTCGAATTGACGGATGCCCAGCGCGCGGAATGGCGCAAGATCGTGGAGCCGGCGCAGGCCGAGCTGATCAAGTCGATCGGTGGCCGGGCGCAGGAACTCTACGACGCCATCGAGAAGGGCAAGAAGGACTTCGCGGCGCGCAAGAGCTGAGCCGCGGGCCACACGCCGGTCAATCGAGGAACCGCACCTTCGGCCACAGCGCGCTCCAGCGCTTGGCGGCGACGCGCGCGTCGTACTCGGCGCGCCGCGTACGGCCGTAGGCGGTCGGCCGGCAGCGCAATCCGAGGAGATCGTCCGTGCCGAGCGGCGCGACCACGCTCAGGGTGTCGTCGGTTTCCAGCCGCACGCCGACGGCGGTGACCGTCTCCAGCCAGCAGGTCATCGCGTCGGCCGTGTCGCGATGCTGCGGCAATTCCTTCCAGAGGTGCATGCGTGCCTGGTTGCGGACCTGCCAGGGCGCGGGTAGCAGACCTTCCAGCCGCGCCTCGAAGGCCTGCTCGGTTTCCTTGGAGAGGTCGGTCGCATCGTAGTAGAGCACGTCGATATCCACGGGCGGCCGGGCCGGCACGATGCCGTGCAGGTGGTCCCACACGCGGTTGCGCACGAAGCCCGCGGCAATGCACCAGTCCGGCAGGCAAAGCGCGCGCACGGCACGGAGCTGTTCCATGGCGACGGCGTCTTCTGCGATGATGCGGGCGATCGAGGACATGATGCTTATCATAGTACGTCTGTCGTAGTATGATAAGCGCGTGATCAGGTCGTTCGCCAATTCGGCCACGCGCAGGTTCTACGAGCTGGGAAGACCTTCCGGCTTCCGCGGTCTCGATGTGACTGCGGCCCACGAACTGCTTGCAACGCTCGACTCGGCGACCAACCTGACCGAACTGGGAAATTTGCGGAGCGTCGGTTTGCACAAGCTCAAGGGCGACAGGCGAGGACAGTGGGCCATGACCATCAATCGCCGCTGGCGTCTTTGTTTCGAGTTCCGCGACGGAGACGCCTTCAACGTCGAGATCGTCGACTACCACAGGGGATGAACATGCCGGTCGCCGTACATCCAGGACGCCTGCTGCGCCGCGAGATGGCAGCGCGCAAACTGAGTGCCAACAGGTTGGCCCTCGAACTCGGGGTTCCCTCAGGTCGCATCACCGACATCGTCAACGGCAAGCGCGGCATCACCGCCGACACGGCTCTGCGTCTGGCGCGCCGCCTCGGCACGACGCCGCAGTTCTGGATGAATTTTCAGACCCGTTACGACCTCCTGGTGGCGCAGGAGAAGCTCGGTCGCCGCCTCACGATCGAAGTTCGGGCCGCTTGACCGGGCCGCCGTGCCGAGCTTCGACCATGAATTGCGCTGCCGCGGTCTTGTCGCCGGCGTCGACGAGGCCGGGCGCGGGCCGCTCGCCGGGCCGGTGTTCGCTGCCGCCGCCGTCATCGATCGGGCACAGGCGACACGCAAACTCCTGAAGCTGATCGACGATTCCAAGAAGCTGACGCCCGCCCGGCGCGAGGAAGCCTATGCGGCGATGATCGCCTCCGGCGTCGTGCGGTTCGCCGTCGCCGAGGCCAGCGTCGAGGAGATCGACCGCCTCAACATCCTGCAGGCCACCTTCCTCGCCATGCGCCGCGCGCTCCATGCACTCCCCGAACCGCCCGAGGTCGCGCTGGTCGACGGCAACCGCGTGCCGCCCGGCCTCGCCTGCCGCGCCGAGACCATCGTCGGCGGCGACGCGCACTCCTACTCGATTGCCGCCGCCTCGATCCTCGCCAAGGTGGCGCGCGATCGTCATATGGACACGCTGGCCGCCGCGTTCCCCGGCTACGGCTGGGAGCGCAATCGCGGCTACGGCAGCGCCCAGCATCTGGCAGCCCTCAAAACGCTCGGGCCGACCCCGCATCACCGTATGAGCTTCGCGCCGCTGAGCAGGCTACAGTGACGGCATGGGCGTCGCTTCGATCCGCAACCTCGACTACGTGGTCCTCTTCTGCGAGGACCTGGGCCGCGCCAGGCGGTTCTATCTCGACGTGATGAAGTTCCGCCTCGAACGGGAGACGCCCGGGTGGGTGAGCTTTTATGTCGGTTCGGGCCTCCTCTGCCTGCGGCCGCGCACCCTGCAGGGTGCCTTTCGGGACGGGCCGGGCGCCCCCGGCTCGGCATCGGTGCAGCTGGCCTTTCGCGTCTCGCCGCCCGAGATCGACGAATGCCAGGCGGAGCTGGCGGCCCAGGGCGTCGAGCTGCTGGGTCCGCCGCGCGACATCCCGGCCTGGCGCCATCGTGCGCTTTTCTTCCGCGATCCCGAAGGCAACGTGGTCGAGATCTACGCCGAAGTCTGACGCAGGAGAGACGGTCCGTGCTGAAGCTCTACTACGCCCCCCACACCTGTTCGCTGGCCACGCACATCGTGCTGGAAGAGGTCGGCGCGGCCTATGCGCTGGAGAGGGTCGATTTCTCGACCGACGAGCAGCGCTCGCCGCGCTTTCTCGCGATCAATCCCAAGGGCCGCGTGCCGGCGCTCGGGACCGAGCACGGCGTGCTGACCGAGACGCCGGCCATGCTGGCGTTCGTGGCGCAGAGCTTTCCCGCCGCACGGCTGGCGCTGCTCGACGATCCCTTTGCCTTCGCCGAGGTGCAGGCCTTCAACAGCTACCTGTGTTCCTCGCTGCATGTCGCCCACGCCCACCGCATGCGCGGCCACCGCTGGGTCGATCCCGCCGACACCGCGGCCATCGCCGCGATGCAGCGCAAGGTGCCGGAGTCGGTAGGCGCCGGCTTCGAGCTGATCGAGCGCGACATGTTCCGAGGCCCCTGGGTGATGGGCGAGCGCTATACGATCTGCGATCCCTACCTCTTCACCCTGGCGCAGTGGATGGAGAAGGATGGCGTCGATCCCGGTCGTTTCCCGCGCGTGGCCGACCACCGCCGCCGCATGTCGGAGCGTCCCGGCGTGAAGAAAGCGATCGCCGCCGAGCTGGCTTAGGTATCGGGGCCCCTGTTGCGGCTCGATCTTGGCGAAGTCGCAAGGCCCAGGAACACTAGAATCGCCTGGTTGAGCCGAAGCATGTCTTCATCGTCGAGCCGGCCGACAGGCGCGCCGAGCCGGCTCTTGGGGACTGTCGTCACCTTGTCGACCATCAGTCGGCTTGCCGCGCGCAGGCCGTTCCGGGCCGTCGGCTGCACGACCAGTCGAAACAGCGGAGCTTCCGTCTCGTCGGTCGTGAAGGCGCAGATCGTAACGGAGTCGGTGCCGTCGAAGGCGTCGTCCTGGACGATGACCACCGGCCGCGGTTTGCCGGCGTAGTCTTTTCCGCCGGCGGCCGTCCAGATGTCGCCGCGCTTCATGCCGCGTCGTCGGGATCGGCTTCGCTCAGCGCGTCGATGAAAGCCTGGTCCTCGGCCGCCAGGGCGCTCGCGGCAACGGCCACGGACTGGCGTCGGGCCTCCGAGCGGAAGGCCGGCGCCCCGGTGTCGGGCACCCAGATCTGAATGGGTCGCAGACCTTGCCGGCGCAGTCGCGCTCGGTGCTCGCGCACCTTGAGGCGGGAAGACTTGGGGCGAGGTGCGGACATGAACGACCTCCAGATCTGGTTACATGTAACCTAGTGGATCAGCGGCTCTTCTTCAACGTGTCTGCCTAGCTATGGTGGGTCGGTGAGAAAATACCGACTCGATCTGGTAGCTAACCAATTGATTCAATTGGTTTGTTGACCGGGAATCGCTGTGGACTCATCTTCCCCCGATGCCTGTGGAAAACATCGATCGCGTGCTCGTCGGCGACTGCATCGAGCTGATGCGCGCCCTGCCCGAAGCCTCCGTCGACATGGTCTTCGCCGACCCGCCCTACAATCTCCAGCTCGGCGGCGAGTTGCTGCGGCCCGACCACAGCAAGGTCGACGCCGTCGACGACGACTGGGACAAGTTCGGAGATCCCTCGGATCCCCTCGGGACAAGCTTCGCGCGCTACGACCAGTTCACCAACGCCTGGCTGAAGGCGGCGCGTCGGGCGCTGAAGCCGGGCGGCACGCTGTGGGTGATCGGCAGCTACCACAACATCTTCCGCATCGGCACGGCGCTGCAGGACCAGGGCTTTTGGCTCTTGAACGACATCGTCTGGCGCAAGTCCAACCCGATGCCGAACTTCCGCGGCAAGCGCTTCACCAACGCCCACGAGACGCTGATCTGGGCGGCGCGCGATCGTGCCAACAAGAAATACACCTTCAACTACGATTCGATGAAGGAGCTGAACGAAGGTGTGCAGATGCGCTCGGACTGGCTGCTGCCGCTCTGCACCGGCGGCGAGCGCCTGAAGGGCGAGGACGGCCGGAAGGCCCATCCGACGCAGAAGCCCGAGGCGCTGCTGTTCCGCTGCATCATGGCGGCCAGCAATCCGGGCGATGTGATCCTCGATCCGTTTTTCGGCACCGGCACCACGGGCGCCGTGGCACGCCGCCTCGGCCGCCGCTTCATCGGCCTGGAGCGCGATCCCGACTACGCCGCCATCGCGCGCAAGCGCATCGCGGAGATCGAGCCGCTGGCGGGCGAGGACGTCGTGCCCAAGCCCAGCAAGCGCGCCGAGCCACGCATCGCTTTCGGAGTCCTCATCGAGGCGGGGCTGCTGCGGCCCGGCACCGTATTGAGCGATCCCAGCGGCCGTCTGCATGCCCGCGTGCGCGCCGACGGCTCGCTCTCGGCGTCCAATGCGCTGGGCGATCATCGCGGTTCGATCCACCAGGTGGGGGCGGCGGTGCAGGGCGCACCCGCCTGCAACGGCTGGACGTTCTGGCACGTCGAGGTCGCGGGCAGCCGCCTGCCGATCGACCATCTCCGCCAGCAGGTGCGGGCCGGGCTTTAGGACGCAGTCGGATCTTCTCATCGGAGCGCGCCACTCCAGAGGCTGTGAAAAAATCCCTGGCGCCTTGGCCTGAATTTCGATTCGCTGTCCGCCATCTGA
>JAIETA010000039.1 GCA_019745575.1 Reyranella sp.
GCGGAATGCGCCGCAAAGTGGACCGAGACGGTCGGCAAGCGCTACGGGCTGGTGGCCAAGGCCAACTGACCGGCACCGGGGTCCCGGCACTTCGGGAGACGGGCATGGAACGACTGTGGCGCGGCGCATCGGTCGCCGCCCTCTGGGCCGCTTGGGCAGGCGGTGCCATGATCCTGCTGGCGGCCGTCGTCGTGTCGGTGGAAGTGATCAGCCGCAAGCTGCTGGCTTTCGCCTTCTCGGGCTCCGACGAGATCGCGGCCTATCTCTTCGCGGTCGGCACGTCGTGGTCGCTGGCGTACGTGCTGGTGACGCGCGGGCACGTTCGCATCGACGTACTCTACGGCCATCTCGGCGCCCGCGGCAAGGCGGCGTTCGACCTCATCGCGGTCGTGGGCCTCGCCATACTCGTCGTGGCCATCGTCGATCGTGCCGGGGCCCTGTTCCTGGACAATTTGATGGGGGCGAACCGGTCGAACACGCCGTTACGCATTCCGATGTCCTGGCCGCAGGCGCCTTGGCTCGCGGGCTTCGTCCTGTTCCTGGCCGTCACGGTGCTGGCGGTCCTGCGCAGCCTCCAGGCGCTGATCCGCGGCGACTTCGCCACCGTCACGGCGACGATCGGCGTGCCGTCGCAGGACGAGGAAGTGAAGGGTGAACTGGGCTCCCTGGGCATCGGGACGCCGGACGCCGGGGAGAAAAAGTAGACATGCTCGGCACCGCCCTCCTTCTTCTCGTCGCCCTCCTTGCCGTCAGCGTTCCGGTGGCCGCCGTCATGGGCGTGCTCGGCCTGGCGCTCAACCAGTTCTTCTCGTCCATCCCGCTCTACCTGGCGATGGGCGACATCGTGTGGAACGCCAGTTCGGAATACATCCTGATTGCCATCCCGATGTTCGTGATGCTGGGCGAGATCCTGCTGCGGTCGGGGATCGCCCACCGCGTCTATGCCGCGATCGCGACCTGGCTGTCCTGGCTGCCGGGCGGCCTGATGCATGCCAACATCGGCACCTGCGCGATGTTCGCGGCGACCTCCGGCTCGAGCGTCGCCACCGCCGCCACGGTCGGCGTCGTCGCCATGCCGCAGATCAAGATCCGCCGGTACGACGAGCCGCTCTTCCTGGGCACGTTGGCCGCCGGCGGCACGCTAGGCATCCTGATCCCGCCGTCCATCAATTTCATTCTCTACGGCCTGCTGACCCAAACGTCGGTGCCGCGCCTGTACCTGGCGGGGATGATCCCCGGCCTTCTGCTTACGGCCTTCTTCATGGCCATCGTGCTGGGCTACTGCCTCGTGACGCCCTCGAAGGGCGGGACGCCGATGCACAGCAGCTGGCGGGAGAGACTGCGGAGCCTGAAGGATCTCGTGGCGCCATTGTTCATCTTCGCCGTCGTTGTCGGCTCTATCTACGCCGGCTGGGCGACGCCCACGGAAGCGGCATCCATGGGCGTCTTCGCGGCACTCCTGCTGGCGGCCTGGGAACGCGCGCTCTCCTGGCCGATGCTCAAGGCGGTCTTCGAGGGAACGATGCGGACGACCGCGATGATCATGCTGATCATCATCGCCGCGCAGTTCCTGAATTTCGTTCTGGCCAACATCGGCGTCACCGACGGTGTTGCCAAGGGCATCGAAGCGCTCGGGCTCGGCAAGGTCGGCACCATGCTGCTGCTGATCGTGTTCTACCTGATCCTCGGCTGCTTCATGGAAACGATCTCGATGATGATCCTCACCACTCCGTTCGTGTTCCCGATCGTGGTCGGCCTGGGCTGGGATCCGATCTGGTGGGGTATCGTGCTGACCATTCTCATTGAGGCGGCACTGGTGACGCCGCCCGTCGGCCTAAACCTCTATGTCGTGCAAAGCCTGCGTGCGACCGGGGCCATCGCCGACGTCATCCGGGGGGCGCTGCCCTTCGTCGGGGCGATGATCGGGCTGATCTTCCTGCTCATGGCCTTCCCGGATATCGCGCTCGGGTTGCCGAACTGGGTGATGGGCCGCGGATAGGTCGAACTCCAGCAGGCATCGGCTCTTTGCCCCGCGGCGATCGTTCTTCTAGGCTGGCCGCAAGGCAACCAGGAGGAAGCCATGCGAATCGTCGCCGTTCTTGCGGGCCTTGCCGGCCTGATCGCCGGCTCGATGCCGGCCCTTGCCCAGTTCCCCGACAAGCCGATCAGGATCATGGCGCCCTATGCGCCGGGCGGGAACATCGACGTCACCGCCCGCATCATCGCGGACAAGCTGAAGGACGTGCTGGGCGTTCCGGTCCTGGTCGAGAACAAGGCCGGCGCCAGCGGCATGATCGGCAGCGACATCGTGGCCCGCGCTGCACCCGACGGCTATACCCTGCTGGTGTCGGCCAATTCGCTGGTGGCCGTACCTGCCATCTACGGCAACGCGCCCTACGACTGGCGCACTGCCTTCACGCCGATCAGCCACATACAGCGCGTACCGGCGGTGCTGGTCGTGACGCCCGCCTCGCCGATCAAGACCCTGGCCGACTTCATTGCGCTTGGCCGCGACGGCAAGTTCCCGGTGGCCGACTCCGGCATCGGCACCACCAATCATCTGGCCATCGAGCTGATCGGCGAGGCCACCGGCACCAAGTACACGCTGATCCACTACAAGGGGTCGGGCGCCGCCAGCATCGACGTGATCGCGGGCCAGGTGCCGGCCCAGGTCGATCAGGTGAATGCCTCGCTCGGGCACATAAAGTCGGGGAAGCTGCGCGCCATCGCCGTCTCCTCCGACAAGCGCATTCCGGAGCTACCCGACGTGCCGACGATGAAGGAGTCGGGCGTGAAGGGACTGGAAAACTTCACCTTCAGCACCTTCACCGGCCTGTTCGGCCCGGCAAAGATGCCGCCTGAGGTCGTGGCCAGGCTCAACGAGGCGATGGTCAAGGTGCTGACCGACCCGGCCGTCGTGAAGCGCTTCGCCGACCTCACGGCCACGGCCTATCCGACCACGCCGCAGGAGACCGCCGCCATGTTCGACGCCGAGGACAGGGCGGTGGTGCCTCTCATCAAGAAACTTGGAATCAAGCCGGAGTAGACGGCTCGATGACCTGGTTGCCACCTGCCGTAGCGCCCATCGTCCTGCTGCTGATCTCCAACGTCTTCATGACCTTCGCCTGGTATGGACATCTGAAGTTCGCCGGCCGGCCATTGTGGCTGGTGGTGGTGGCAAGCTGGGGCATCGCCTTCGTCGAATACTGCTTCGCCGTGCCGGCCAACCGGTTCGGCCACGCCGTCTATTCCGCAGCCGAGCTGAAGACCATGCAGGAGGTGATCACGCTTGCCATGTTTGCCGTCTTCTCGGTCCTTTATCTTGGCGAGCGAATCACGATAAACCACCTCGTGGGCTTCGCGCTGATCTGCGCCGGCGCCTTCTTCGTCTTCAAGGGACCGCTACCGGCCTAGCGGCCGTCACCAGGGAGCAATCGACAATGGCCAATATCGTTCTGGCGCACGGCGCCTGGTCGGCGGCCTGGGCGTGGAAGAAGATGCGGCCCCTGCTGCGGGCCGCCGGCCACGAATTCTTCGCGCCGACCTACACCGGCCTCGGCGAGCGCGCCCACCTCGCCCACAGGGACATCGACCTCTCGACCCACATCCAGGACGTGCTGGCGGTGCTCGAGATCGAGGATCTGACGGACGTGACGCTGCTCGGCCACTCCTACGGCGGCATGGTGGCGACCGGCGTGGCCGACCGCGCGCCCGGCCGCATCGCGCGCATCGTCTACATCGACGCCTTCGCGCCGCGCGACGGGCAGAGCCTGTTCGACCTGGTCGGGCCCAAGGCCGAGGCCAACATGCGCGCCGGGGCGGCCAAAGACGGCGACGGCTGGAAGCTGCCGATCAATCCCATGCCGCCCGACACCTCGCCGCAGGATCTGGCCTGGGCAAGCCCGCGACGCCGGCCGCAGCCGATCAAGACCTTCGAGCAGAAACTCAGGCTCGAGTCGACGCAGGCGCCGCCGCCGCGCCACTACATCTATGCGACGCGCAGCGGGCCGGGCGACGCGTTCCGCCAGTTCGGCGAACGCGCCAAGAGCGAGGCTGGCTGGAAGTATTTCGAGATCGACGCCAGCCACAATCCGCACATCACCTGCCCCGACGTCCTGATGGCGCTTCTGACCCGGATCATGCCGAACAAGTGGGAGGATAAGTGAGCGAGGCACTGGCCTACGGCATTCTCGGCCAGCTCGGCCGCGACCGGCGCGGCGACGACTCGCTCACGATCGCCGGCGGCGGCGATCCGGTGTTCCAGACGCCTTGGCGCATCGCCGAGGCTGGTGCTGCGGCGCTGGGCGCCGTGGGCCTCGCGACGTCCGATCTGTGGCAGCTGCGCACCGGCCGACCGCAGGCGGTGACGATCGATCGCCGCGCCGCCGCCGCCTCGCTACGCTCCAACACCTATGTCCGCCGCAACGGCGAGAAGCCGGTGTCGTGGGATCCGCTGGCCGGCCACTACCCGACACGCGACGGCCGGACCATGTTCCTGCACACCAACCATCCGCACCACCGCGCCGGTGCGCTGCGGATCGCGGGCGCCAAGGCGGAGACGCGTGAGGCCCTGGCCGAGGCCGTGGCCCGTTGGGACGGGCTTGCCATCGAGGAGGCGATCGCCGCCGGCAACTGCGTCGGCGGGCTGGTGCGCAGCCGCGCTGAATGGAACGCCCATCCGCACGGCGTCGCCGTCGCCCGGCTGCCCTTGATCGACATCGTCAAGATCGGCGATGCGCCACCGCAGCCGCTGCCGCCGCTCAAGAAGGATGGGAGCGACAGGCCGCTCAGCGGCGTGCGTGCCCTCGACCTCACCCGCGTGCTGGCCGGCCCGACGGGCGGCCGCGTGCTGGCGGAAAACGGCGCCGACGTGCTGCACGTTGCCGCCCCTCACCTGCCGTACCAGACCGAACTGCTGATGGACACCGGCCACGGCAAGCGTTGCGCCTGGGTGGACCTCACCCGGCCGGCCGGCGTCGAGACGATGACGGCGCTTCTGCGCGAGGCCGACGTCTTCACCCAGGGTTACCGGCCAGGCGCTCTCGCGGCCCGCGGCTTCTCGCCCGAGCAGGTGGCGGCACTGCGACCCGGCATCGTCTGCGTCGGCCTCTGCGCCTACGGCCACGACGGGCCGTGGGCGGCGCGGCGCGGCTTCGATTCGATCGTGCAGAACGTCACCGGCCTTGCCGCCACGCAGGGGACGCTGGAGACGCCGCGCAACATGCCGGTCCAGGCGCTCGACTACATCGCGGGCTACCTCGCCGCCCTGGGCGCCATGGTCGGGCTTGCCCGCCGGGTCGAGCGGGGCGGCTCGTGGCTGGTCCGGGTGTCGCTGGTCCAGGTGGCCCACTGGATCGCGGGCCTCGGCACGGTCGATGCCGCCCGGGGTGCGGTCGAACTGGCCGACGACGAGCTCGCCAACCTCATCACCGAGAGTGTCGGTCCTTTCGGCCGGCTCAACCACCTCCGGCCGGTCGTGCAGCTGAGCGAAACACCGGCCTTCTACGCCCGCCCCGCCGAGCCTCTCGGCAGTTCTCCCGCCTTTTGGCAGTCATGAGCCACGACATGTCCGACACGATCGCCACCATTGCCGACCTCGACGCGCTCTACGGCCGACCGGTCGAAGCCGCCACCGTCAAGGAAGTGGCGCGGATCACGCCCCACTACCGCGCCTACATAGAAGCCTCGCCGTTCGCCACACTGGCCACCGCCGGACCGGAGGGACTCGACTGTTCGCCGCGCGGCGACAGACCGGGCTTCGTGCGCGTGCACGACGAGAAGACCCTGATGCTGCCCGACCGGCGCGGCAACAACCGCATCGACTCGCTGCGCAATATCGTGCGCGATCCGCGGGTGGCGCTGCTGTTCCTGGTCCCCGGCGTCGGCAACACGCTGCGCGTCAACGGCCGCGCCCGGCTCAGCGTCGACCCCGCGCTGCTCGACTCGTTTGCCGTCGAGGACAAGGCGCCGCGTTCGGTGATGGTGATGACGGTCGATGCCGTCTACTTCCAGTGCGCCCGTGCCCTGGTGCGCTCGGAGCTGTGGAACCCGTCGCGCCATGTCGACCCGAAGAGCTTGTCCAGCGCCGGCCAGATCCTGGCGGCGCTCAGCCAGGACCGCGTCGGCGGCGAGAAATACGACCGCGAATGGCCCGACCGCGCCGCCCGGACCATGTGGTAGGCCGTCAGGCCGCCGCCTGGCTGAGCGGCGGCGTCACGGGCGGCGCGCCGAGCGCGTCGATGAAGCGCCGGCAGTAGGCCTGCGCGGTGGTGCGCAGCACCTTGGCCTTGAGAGCGGCGTGGCGGTGACGACGCTCGGCGAGCGGCATGCTGAGCGCCTGGTGCATGGCGTCGGCGATGGCGTCCGGATCGAACGGATTGACGATCAGCGCCTCGGTGAGTTCGTGGGCCGCCCCTGCGAAGCGCGACAGCACCAGCACGCCGGGATCCTCGTCGGGCTGGGCGGCGATGAACTCCTTGGCGACCAGGTTCATGCCGTCGCGCAGCGGCGTCACTACACCGATGCGACCGATGCGGAACAGCCCGGCCAGGGTGGCGCGCGGCGCGGCGCGCGTCGAGTAGCGCAGCGGCGTCCAGTCGAACTCCGAGAAGCGGCCGTTGATCCGGCCGGTCAGCCGGTCGAGTTCGGCGCGCAGACGGCGATACTCGTCGACCTCTTCGCGCGAGCGCGGGCAGATCTGAAGGAAGTGGATCTTGCGGCGGTGTTCTGGATGGCGCTCGAGCAGGCGTCCGTAGGCCTCGAAGCGCTGCGGCAGTCCCTTGGAGTAGTCCATGCGGTCGACGCCGACGGCAAGCGCCCGGCCCGCCAGGCTGCCGGCCACCCGCTGCACCAGCTTGTCGCCGACCGCGCGCGCGGCCTCGTGGGCGAAAGCCTGGGCGTCGATGCCGATCGGATCGGCGAAGGCGCGCACCCGGCGACCGTTCAGCCGCAGCCATTCGCCCTCGACGGCGGCCCCCAGCATGCGCTGGGCGCAGTCGCGGAAGTCGCGGGCATGCTCCTCGGTCTGGAAGCCCACGACGTCGTAGGCGCAAAGATCGGCCACAAGCTCGCGCGCCACCGGCATGGCCTCGAGCATGGACGGCGGCACGAAGGGCACGTGCAGGAAGAAGCCGAGCGGCCCGCCAAAGCCCCGCCGCCGCAGCATCCGGCCGAGCGGAATCAAGTGGTAGTCGTGCGCCCACACGGTGTCGTCGGGCTGCAGCATGCCGCCGAGGACGGCGGCGAAATTGCGGTTGACCGCCAGGTAGCCCTCGTAGTCCTCGCGGCGGAAGCGCATCAGGCCGAGGCGGAAATGCAGCAGCGGCCATAGCGCCCCGTTGGCGAAGCCGACATAGAAGCCGCGATGGGCCTCGGCGGTGAGGTCGATCGTGGCATAGGTGACGCCCCTCGCCTCGACCAGCGCCGGCTGCGCCGCCGGCTCCGACGCCAGCCGTCCGCTCCATCCGAACCACATCGAGCCCGGCGTCAGCAGGTCGCGCAGCGCCACGGCCAGGCCGCCCGCGGTCGCGATGCGGGCTTTGGGAATCGGCACTCGGTTCGAGACGATCACGAGGCGTGCCATAGTCCCTCCTCCCAGCTTCTCGACAGGCGCATGGCCGACAGGATCAGCCCGACCTGCGAATAGGTTTGCGGAAAGTTGCCCCACAGCTCGCCGGTCGCGGGGTCGATGTCCTCCGACAGCAGCCCGAGATGGTTGCGCCGGCCGAGCAGGTTGTTGAACAGTTCCAGCGCCTCGTCGCGGCGGCCGACGCTGGCCAGCGCGTCGATGTACCAGAAGGTGCAGAGCAGGAAGGCGTTCGATGGCGCGCCGAAGTCGTCGGCCTCGGCATAACGCGCCAGGAAGCCGTTCTTCATCAGCCGCTTGCCTGCCAGATCCAGCGTGGCGCCGAAGCGCGGATCGTCGGAGCGCAGCAGCCCGATCTCGGGCAGCACCAGGCTGGAGGCGTCGAGCATGTCGCGGTCGAGCACGCCCGACAGCCAGCCCGCCGGCGTGGTGGCGCGTTTCAGGATCTCCTGGCGCAGCACGCCGGCGCGTGCCAGCCACTCGCGCGACTCGGCATCGACGCCGACCCGCTTGGCGATCAGGCCGAGGCGGTGCTGGGCGGCCCAGCACATGCCGGCCGAGAAGCTGTGCACCTCCTGACGCTCGCGGTACTCCCAAAGGCCGGCATCCGGAGTCAGCGCCGCACGGTGTGCCTCGTGGCCGACGCCGCACAGCCGGCGGTAAAGGTCGAGGTCGCCCTGCCGCGGCAGGCGCTCGTCCCAGAACATCTGCGCCGCCGTCAGGACCATCGAACCGTAGGTGTCGTTCTGGCGCTGGCCGGCGGCCGCGTTGCCGACGCGCACCGGCCCAAAGCCGCGATAGCCGGGCAGCGAGTCGACCACGCGCTCGGCCGTGTCGGTGCCCGGCGCGATGGCGAACAGCGGCGCGATCTCGCGCACCTCGCCCTTCGAACTTCCGGCCTCGACGACGTCGACGATGAAGCGCACGTAGCTTTCCATGGTGCGTGTTGCCGACAGCCGATTGAGCGCCGTCACCGTGAAGAAGGCATCGCGCAGCCACGTGAAGCGGTAGTCCCAGGTCCGCGGCGTGTCCGGCGCCTCCGGTACCGACGTCGTGAGCGCTGCCAGCACGGCACCGGTGTCTTCGTAGCTGCAAAGCTTCAGCGTGATGGCGGCGCGGATGACCGCCGCCTGCCAGTCGAAGGGAATGTTGAGGTCGCGCACCCAGGTCTGCCAGTAGGCCTCGGTCTCGGCGAGAAAACCGCGCGCCAGCGTATCGGGATTGTCCGGGATGCTCTCGTCGGCGCCGACGATCAGGCTGAGCGGCCGGTCGAGCGAGAACTCGGTCTCGTGCAGCACGTAGTTGATCGACGCGTCGGTGGTCAGCCTCAGCACCGATGAGTCGCTGAAGAAGCGGGCGTGGTTGCTGCCGGCCGTCGATTGCGCCGGGCGAGCGCCATAGCCGAATGTCGGGCGCAACCGCACCGCGACCCGCGGCCGGCCCGCCAGCGGCTCCAGCCGGCGGATCAGCAGCGGCGGGCGGAACATGCGGCCGAACCGGCGGAAGCGCGGCGCGAAGTCGACCAGGCGCACGGTACCGCCGGCGCCCGCGATCGTGGTCTCCAGGATGGCGGTGTTGTGCAGGTAACGCTGACTGCCGGCCTGCGCACCTGCCACCACGACGTCCATGAACCCGCCCTGCGGATCACATCCGCCCAGCAGCGCGTTGAACACCGGATCGCCGTCGGGCCGGCCGAGCCCGTGCCAGACATGACGGCCGTTGCGGTCGACCAGGCTCGCGATCGCGCAGTTGCCCACGACGCCGAGGTCGAGGCTGCTCATCCCACCGCCCTCACGGCGAAACACCGGTCGGCGTCGGCAGCGGCGCCGGATGACCGCCCAGCCGCTCGGCGCCGCGGACCAGCCAGGCCCGCACGATGGCCGGATCGCCGGCGAAGACCTCGCCGACACGCAGCCCGAGGCCGCCCAGTCTGGTCACCGCGCCGATGCCCGACTCGTCGGTGAAGTCGTCGCCGATGAACATCGGACGCCGCCCGGCAAAGGGCGCGTGCGCCATCAGCCGGTCGACGGCTTGCCCCTTGGACGCGGTGCGCGGCCCGATCTCGACCGCCTCGCGCGCCGGGATCAGGCGGAACCACGGGTGATCGGACGGCACCAGCGCCCGCACCAGGCGCCACACCTCGTTGCCGCGGTCGGGCGCCAGGCGGTAGTGGATCGCCACGCCGTGCGGCTTGGCCTCGACGCGGACGCCCGGCCAGCGCTCGGCCGCCGCCCGCAGCGCGGCGCGCCAGGTCTCGGGCACGGCAATGCCGGCCGGCAGCTCTTCCACGGTGCCGTCGTCGTAGCGCAGCGACACACCGTGTTCGCCGGCGGCGCTGGCGCGGAACGGCGTCAGCAGCCGGTCGGTCACAGCAAGCGGCCGGCCGCTCACGATGGCCAGCGCGCCGTCCAGCCGGTCGTGCAGCTGCTGCAACAGACCGGGCAGGCCGGGCGGCACCACCACCAGGTCGGGGGTCGCGGCGATTTCCAGCAGCGTGCCGTCGAGATCGAGAAACAGCGCCCACGTCCGGTCGAATTCCGGCGGTCTCATCCTGCCCCCTCTGTGCCATCGGTCGATCTGTCGAAGGCACGTGGGGTGGCCGCTTCGGGGCACGCCGCGCGCCTGGAGTCCCGGCGAGCGACGGCATCTCAGCGCGTCACGAGTGCTCGCTCGCAATCAGAAGGGCATCGGGGCGTGCGGATGTGGCGATAGTGTGGCGAATGTTCTCTCAGCGCAGCGTGCCCATCGGGCGCCAGAACGGCCGGCCCGACTCGTAGGCCGCAGCGGCCGGTGAGATACCGGCGTCGCGCAGGCTGCGCGCGTCCATCTGCGCAAGGCAGCGGCGCGCGACGATGCGCTCGCGCCACAGCGCCCAGGTGAAGGCCAGGCGCGTACCAAGGCCATGCCGCCGCGTCGCGGGCGTGACGAAGAGAGGCGATACATCGTCAAGGCGGTTGCGCGACTGAAAGCTCATCCTGCCCTCCTCGAGGTCGATGAGGCGAACATGGCGACCGCCTGGCGGGGCCTCAATTACATGGAAGGTAATCGGCAAGGCGCGCTATTCTCGCGGTCACGTCCGATCGATGGAGACTTGAGACATGCTGCCCTGCCAACGCGAGCTGTTCGACATCCCGCGCGACGTCTGCTTCATGAACGCCGCCGCCTGGAGTCCGCTGCCGATCGCGGTGCAGGAAGCGGGACGGACCGGCGTGGGGCGCAAGGGCCAGCCGTGGAAGCTCGATGCCGCCTTCATGTCCGGCCAGTACGAGCGCGCCCGCAAGGCGGCGGCGGCGCTGATCGGCGCCGACCCGGTCGACGTCGCGCTCATTCCGTCGGTCGGCTACGGCGTCTCGACGGCAGGCAAGGTGACGGAGCTGCCGCGCGGCAGCCGCGTGCTGGTCCTGCAGGACGACCACACCTCGCCGGTGCTGGAATGGATGAGCCGCGCCGACGCCGGCGGCTACACGGTCGAGCAGGTGAAGCAGCCGTCCGACGGCGACTGGACGTCCGCGGTGCTCGACGCCATCGAACGCCGGGGCGCTGCGCCGCTCTCGATGGTCTCGATCTCCTCGGTGCACTGGTCCGATGGCGGCGCGCTGGACATGCCGCGCATCGCCTCGGCCGCCAGGGCCAAGGGCTCGGCGCTGCTGGTCGACGCCACGCACGACGCCGGCGTTCGCCGGATCGACGTCAAGACTCTCGACCCCGACTTCCTGATTTTCCCGACCTACAAATGGGTACTCGGCCCCTACGGCCGCGCCTTCATGTACGTCGCCAAGCGCCGGCAGCACGGCGTGCCGCTCGAGCAGACCGCGCCCGCGCGCAAGGGCGTGGCGGCGGAGCAGAAGGTCTATTTCCGCGACCTCGCCTATGCCGACGGCGCGCGCCGCTACGACATGGGCGAGCGCGACCACTTCATCACGCTGGAAATGGCTGCGGTCGGCATGGAGATGATGGCCGGCTGGGGAAACGACCCCATCGTGGCGCGGCTTTCCATGCTCACTGACCGGCTGGCCGAGGGTCTCGGAAATTCCGGCGTGCGCGTTCTCGACCGCAAGCTGCGGGCGCCGCATCTGCTCTGCCTTCACTTCCCCAAGGGCATGCCGGACGACCTGCCGCAGAAGCTCGCCGCCGAGAACGTCCATGCTGCGCCGCGGCTCGGCCGGCTGCGCATCAGCCCGCACGTCTACAACGACGAACAGGACGTCGACCGGTTCGTGGAAGTGTTCAGGCGCGTTGCCCGGTGAACGGCGGCGCGTGCTAGGGTCCCCGCGGGGACAGGGGGAGACAGCCATGCGCGCCAGCCGTCGTGTATTCCTGGGAGCAGCACTCGCACTGCCCGTTGCGGCATATGCTCAAGGCAGATATCCCGACCGGCCGATCAAGATCATCGTGCCCTTCCCGCCCGGCGGCGGCGTCGACCTGACGGCGCGCCTGCTGATGGAACCGCTGTCGAAGGAGCTCGGCCAGTCGATCGTGGTCGAGAACAAGGGCGGCGCCGGCGGCATCATCGGTGTCGAGGCGATGTCGCATGCCCCGCCCGACGGTTATACGCTGGCGCTGTGCGGCGCCGGCACGATCAGCGCAGGACCTCACCTGCGCAAGAAGATGCCCTACGATCCGATGGCGCTGGCGAACATCACGCGGCTGGTGCGCATGCCGTTCATCCTGGCGGTGCGCAACGACCTGCCGGCAAAGACGCTGCCCGAGTTCCTGGAACTGGCGAAACGTCAGGAATTGCGCTGGGCGTCGGGCGGCATCGGCACCAGCCAACATCTCGCGGGCGAGCTGTTTACGCAGATGACCGGCCTAAAAATGATCCATGTGCCCTATCGCGGTACCGGGCCGGCGTTGAACGACCTCGCCGCCGGAATCGTCGATGCCTATTTCGGCGATCCCGCCACGCTGGGACTGATCCGCAGCGGCAAGGTGCGGGCCATGGCCGTGACCTCGCCGGAGCGTTGGCCCGTCCTGCCCGAGACACCGGCCATCGATGAAGCCGTGAAGGGCTACCAGGCGGAGAACTGGTACGGCATCGCCGCCCCGCCCGGCACGCCGCCTGCCATTGTCGACCGGCTGGCCGGCGCTATCGCCAAGGTTCTGGCCGAGCCCGAGGTCAAGAAGAAGTACGACGACAACGGGCTCACACCCGCCATCCTGTCGCCGGCCGACTACCTCGCCTTCCTCAAGCGCGACTCGGCCACCTGGGCCGAGGTCGTCCGCCGCGGCAACATCAAGATCGACGAGTAATGTCCGCACGCCTGGCCGTCGACATCGGCGGCACGTTCACCGACGTCGTGCTGGAGACAACCGGCCGCGCCCATTCGATCAAGCTGCTGACGACGCCCGACGCGCCGGAACGCGCCGTGCTGGACGGCGTGCGCGCCATCCTGGCGGAAGCCAAGGTTGCCGCATCGGACGTCACCCTGGTGGTGCACGGCACGACGCTGGCCACCAACGCCCTGATCGAACGCAAGGGCGCACAGACCGCGCTGCTCACCACCGAGGGCTTCCGCGACTCGGTCGAAATGGCGTGGGAGCACCGTTTCGAGCAGTACGACATCTACATGGAACGGCCCGAGCCGCTGGTGCCGCGCGACCTGCGCTTCGGCATTCCCGAACGCGTGGCGGCCGACGGCGCCGTGCTCTTGCCGCTCGACGAGGCGGCGGTCCGTCGGGTCGCAGCCGACCTGCGGCAGCGGCGGATCGAAGCCGTTGCCGTCTGCTTCCTGCACAGTTTTACTCACGAGGCGCACGAACGCCGTGCTGGCGCGATCCTCGCGGAGGAACTGCCCGGCGTTGCGATCTCGCTCTCCTGCGAGGTCTGCCCCGAGATCCGCGAGTACGAGCGCACCTCGACCACCATCGCCAACGCCTACGTGCTGCCGCGCATGGCGGGCTATCTCGGCCAGCTCGAAGCCGACCTCAAGAAAGCGGGCGTCGCGGGGCCCCTGCTGCTCATGATGTCGTCGGGCGGCATCACCACCGTCGACACGGCGCGGCGCTATCCCGTGCGGCTGGTCGAATCGGGTCCCGCCGGCGGCGCCATCCTGGCACTCACGGTCGCGGCAGAAAACGGAATCGCCAAGGCGGTTGCCTTCGACATGGGCGGCACCACGGCCAAGCTCACCCTGCTCGACGATCTGGAACTGCAGCGCTCGCGCCAGTTCGAGGTGGCGCGCGCCTACCGCTTCGTGCAGGGCAGCGGCATCCCGGTGCGCATCCCGGTGATCGAGCTGGTCGAGATCGGCGCCGGCGGCGGCTCGATCGCCCGGCTCGACGCGTTGGGTCGCATACATGTCGGCCCCGACTCGTCCGGCAGCGTGCCCGGCCCCGCCTGCTACGGCAACGGTGGCACGGAACCCACCGTGACCGACGCCGACACGGCACTGGGTCGTCTCGATCCGGCGCGGTTCGCAGGCGGCGCCATTCCGCTTTATCCCGACAAGGCCGCGGCTTCTCTTGCCCTACTGGCCGGGCCTCTCGGGACCGACGCCCAGGGCGCGGCGGCCGGCGTGGCGGAGATCGTCGATGAGACCATGGCGAGTGCCGCCCGTGTGCATGCCGTCGAGAACGGCAAGGACACGGCCGATCGCACCCTGATCGCTTTCGGCGGCGCGGCGCCGCTTCACGCCGCGCGCCTCGCCCGCAAGCTCGGCATGAAGCGCGTCGTCGTGCCGGTCGGCGCCGGCGTCGGCTCCGCCTTCGGCTTTCTGCGCGCGCCGATTGCCTACGAGGTCGTGCGCACGCGCCATGTCCGGCTCGACATGTTCGACGCCAAGATGCTGAACGAGCTGTTCGCCACCATGCGCGCCGAGGCCGAAGCAGTCGTACGACCCGCGGCGCCCGGCGAGGCGCTGGTCGAGGCGCGCCACGCCTTCATGCGCTACCGCGGCCAGGGCCACGAGATCGCCGTTCCGCTGCCCGGCACTGCTTTCGCCACGGACGCCGCGCCCGATCTGCGCCGCCGCTTCGAGGCGACCTATGAAGCCGTGTTCGGTCGCGCCATTCCCAAGCTCGAGGTTGAGGCGCTCACCTGGACGCTGTCGATCGCCACGGCGCGGCCGCTGCCGAAGCCGGTCAAAGATCCCGCCAAGGGCGTGGCTCCCGCGCCGGCTGGTCATCGCGAGGTGCTGGATCCGGCGAGTGGCCGGCGCGAGAACGCCGCCATCCACGAGCGCATGGCGCTTGCCCCCGGCATGTCGCTGCATGGGCCGGCCCTGATCGTCGAGGACGGCACCACGACCGTGGTGCCGCGCGACTTCAGCGCCCGCATCAACGCCTTGGGCCAGATCGTCCTGGAGGACATCGCATGAGCACGCGCCCCTCGAACTCATTGGCTGACATTCGCCTGCAAGTGATGTGGAACCGGCTGTTGTCGGTGGTCGAGGAGCAGGCCCGCGCCCTGGTACGCACCGCCTTCTCGACCAGCGCCCGCGAGGCCGGCGACATCTCGGCCGGTGTGTTCGACCTGAAAGGCCAGATGCTGGCCCAGGCCGTCACCGGCACACCGGGCCACGTGAATTCGATGGCCAGAAGCGTCATCCATTTCATCCGCGAGTTCCCGGTCGAGACGATGAAGCCGGGCGACGCCTACGTGACCAACGATCCGTGGAAGGGCACCGGCCATCTCTACGACATCGTCGTCACCTCGCCCGCCTTCCACGACGGAAAGCTGGTCGCATTGTTCTCCTGCACCACGCACGTGGTCGACATCGGCGGGCTGGGGCAATCGCCCGACGGGCGGCAGGTGTTCCACGAAGGCCTGTTCCTGCCGCTGCTGCCGCTGATGCGCGAGGGCGTGATCGACGAGAGCGT
The DNA here is from genome assembly GCA_019745575.1 of Reyranella sp. Lineage (GTDB taxonomy): Bacteria > Pseudomonadota > Alphaproteobacteria > Reyranellales > Reyranellaceae > Reyranella. The sequence continues at coordinate 15,404 of JAIETA010000039.1, forward strand.
GATGCGCATCGTGCGCGCCAACGT
>JAIETA010000349.1 GCA_019745575.1 Reyranella sp.
GAAGGCGAGTTCCTGCACCGGCGTCGCGCCGGCTTCCTGCAGGTGATAGCTGCAGACGTTCATCGGGTTCCACTTGGGAACCTCGCGATAGGTGAAGCCGATCGTGTCGGCGGTCAGCCGGAGCGACGGCTCGGGCGGGAAGATGTATGTCCCGCGCGACAGATACTCCTTGATGATGTCGTTCTGCGTCGTGCCCTGCAGCGCCGTCCGCGCCACGCCCTGCGCCTCGCCTGCCGCTATATAAAGAGACAGCAGCCACGCCGCCGGCGCGTTGATGGTCATCGACGTGTTCATCCGGTCGAGCGGGATGCCGTCGAACAGCGTGCGCATGTCGCCGAGATGGCTGATCGGCACGCCCACCTTGCCGACCTCGCCGCGGGCCAGCGGATGGTCGCTGTCGTAGCCGGTCTGGGTCGGCAGGTCGAAAGCCACGCTGAGGCCGGTCTGACCGCGCGCCAGGTTGGTGCGGTAGAGCTCGTTCGACTTCTCGGCCGTCGAGTGGCCGGCGTAGGTGCGGATCAGCCAGGGCCGATCCTTCTGGGGGGCGTTGCGGGTGGTTTTGCTCATGGTGGCGGCTGGGGACGAGGTTGGCGTACACTCCCCTACACCAAACCATGCTGCATCGCAGCATGGATTATTCCGCAGTGCAGCCCAGGGATCCAGGCCCTCCGTGACCGACGCGACTTCCCCATGGGCCCGGACGGCGGGGAGCGGCCCGGCGAGCGAGTTCCCGGCGGCGCCGCACCTGGCGCCCAGCCGGCCGGTCTATGACGGGCGGCTGGGCGAACTCTACGCGATCTACCTCCGGCACGTCGTGCTGATGATCCTCACGCTGGGTTGGTCGCGCTTCTGGGGCCGCACCCGGCTGCGCCGCTACCTGTGGAACCATCTCGCCGTCCTGGGCGACCGTTTCGAATATCGCGGCCGCGGCCGCGAACTCCTGATCGGCTTCCTGCTGGCGGTGGTGATGCTGGCGGCGTGGGGCGGCCTGATGTGGCTGGTCTGGACTTACGTCTTCCACGACAAGCCGTTCTCCAGTTTCGGCATACTCGACATCTTCTCGCTGTCGGTCGCGGTGATCGGCTTTCCGCTCGCCTATGTCGGCCACTACGCCGGCCTGCGCTACAAGCTGTCGCGCACGCGCTGGCGCGGTATCCGCTGCGGTCTCGCCGGGTCGGCCTGGCACTACGGAATGGTTGCGACCTTCCTCACTTTCGCCAATGCGATCACCGCCCAGCTGCTGACGCCCGTGGTGTCCGTCAATCTCGCGCGGCCGCGCATCTCCAACGCCCGGGTCGGCACCCTGCCGTTCGCCTTCGCAGGGGCCGCCAGCGACATCTACGGCCGCTACATCGGCTACTACTTCCTCAACATCGCGGCCTGGATCGCCGCCATCGTCGCGGTCTTCGCCATTCTGGGCGGCACGACCTCGGAGTTCGGCGTCTCGACCGACGACCTGCTGAAGCTGGTCACCGAGCCCAGCCTGCGCACCATCCTGATCGCCGCGGCCATCGCGGCCGGCGCCTACATCGTGTTCAGCCTGCTGATCCTGCCGCTGCGTTGCTGGTGGCAGGCCTATCTCTTCCGCTATCTCGTGTCGCACAGCCGCGCCGGGCCGGTGCTGTTCGCCAGCGCCATCACGACGCGGCAGATGTGGGGCTTCCTGGTGCTGAACTACCTGATCGTCGTCCTGACCCTGGGGCTCGGCTGGCCGTGGGTCATGCACCGTACGCTGAAGCTGATCGCGTCCGAGCTGTGGCTCTACGGCGTGCCCGACGGCGCCGCGATCGGCCAGCCGGCGCACCGCGGGCCGCGCTTCGGCGAAGGTCTGCTCGACATGTTCGACGTGAGCGGAGTCTGACGGTGGCCGCCGCCCGCTATTACGACGGCGTGACCGCGCAGGTGACCGAGGTCGGCGTGCGCGCCACGGCGAGCGAACTCGTCATCTACCGCGCCGCCAACTTCGGCGCCGCCGACCCGGGCCCCACCGACTCGGCCATCGTCGCGCGCTGGCCGGTGGCCGAACTCGCCGTGCTGGGCGATGCCGTCCACGAGGGCGCGCCGCCGGTGGTGCGCCGGGGCGGCGAGGCCCGCCTCGTCGTGGAAGATGCCGCGCTGCGCCGGCAGCTTGCCTCGCTGGTGCCGCCGCTCGCCGCTCTGGCGGCGGCGCCGGCGCCGGCCGCGCAACGGGTGGCGACGCTCGGCGCCACGCTGGCGGCGCTGGTCGGACTGTTCTGGCTCGCCGTCGACTACGGCACCGAATACGCCGCGCCCTGGTTGCCCTACAGCCTGCAAGCCAGCCTGGGCGAGACGGTGTTCGACGAACTGGTCGCCGACAAGGACGAGTGCCACGGCAAGCGCGGGCTGGCGGCGATCAACGGCCTCGCCAACGAGCTCGCGCGGGCGGCGGGCTATCCGCACGAGGTCACGGTGCACATCATCGAGGGCGGGCCGGTCAATGCCTTCACCCTGCCGGGCGGCATCCTGGTCTTCTATTCCGAGCTGATCGAGCAGGCCAAGGACCGCGCCCAGGTGGCGGGCGTGCTGGCGCACGAGATCGGCCATGTCGTGCACCACCATCCGATCAAGGGCATCGCCCGCCAGTACGGCATCGAGCTGCTGGCCAAGCTGGTGAGCGGCGGCTACTCCGACCTGCTGAACACGCTGACGTCGGGCGGCAACATCCTGCTGGCGCTGCGCAACGGCCGTGCCTTCGAGCGCGAGGCCGACGCCACCGGCGTGGCGCTCCTGGAGAAGCTCGGCCTGCGCGCCGACGGCATTGCCGGCTTCTTCGAGCAGATGCTGGAGAAGGAACCCGGCGACGCCGCCTCGGCTGCCGGTATCTGGTCGAGCCATCCGCCGACCCGGGAGCGCATCGCCGCCACCCAGCGGCCCGCGACCGGCCGCCCGGCGTTCAGCGACGCCGACTGGAAGGCGCTGCGCGAGGTTTGCAAGTAGCCGTGGCGGCAGCCATCGGCCCCCGCGCCGGGTGCTTGACCGCCCGGTCGTCCGTCGGTTTTAGTCGGCTCTGTCACGGCTGAGGGCGGGCATGCAAGGCGGGTTGGTCGGCGGAATCGGGCGCGTCGCCTGTGTCGTGGCGTTCATCGCAGGCCTCGCGTCCGCGCTGGCCGGCCCGGCGGCGGCGCAGAGCAATCCGCGCGCCGTCGTCTACCAGCTCATCGACCAGTTGCAGACCGGCGAGGCGCGGCCGGTCGACCTCGCGCCGGCGGTGCGCCAGGTGATCGCCGAGCAGACCGGCAACACCGGCCGCTACCCGTCGCTGGTCCGGCTCGGCATCGTGACCCACGTCTCCGTCGACTCGACCACGCCGATGCAGCGCGGCACGCTCTATGCGTTGACGGCGACGCACGACAAGGGCGTCTCGACCTGGCAGGTCGGCATCGCCGCCGAGACGCAGCGCATCGAGTACGTCGAGTTCAAGGTCGGCAAGGCATCGGGTGCGCCGGCGGCGGAGCCCGCCAAGCCGCCGCAGGCCGTAACCACGCCGCCGCAGGCCGTAATCACGCCACCGCCGACGGCGACCAAGCCTCTGGCGCCGCGCGCCGAGGCGGTACCGCAGCCCTCCCATGGTCCGGCACAGGCGCCGCCGCCATCGCAGGCGCCAGAGCCCGCGCCGCGCGTGGCGAGTCCGGCCGAGATCTCGGCGGCCTGCCGCAAGTTCCCCAACCTCTGTTGAGCGGGCCCGCCGTGACGCCCCGCCGCGAGGTGCTGTTCGGAGGACTGCTTGGCCTCGTCTTCGGCGGTGCCGCGACCTGCGCCTGCCACGCCCAGGCGGCGGGCGGCAGCGCGCAGACGCCGCACACGCTGGGCTGCGTCATGGCCGACGCCGACGTCGAGCGCGTCTATCCGCAGGGCGCGTCGACCGGCCAGTACCGCAGCGGGCAGGAGCCGCTGGTCGGCAGTTCCGGCGACCGCGACTTCGACCGCGCGCTCGCCCACACGCTGGCCAGGTGCGCCGACCTGTTCGAGGTGCTGCCGGGCTTCGCCTTCTTCGACGACCGCGACGGACTCAATGCCTACGCCACCAGCCGGGTGCGCATGCAGCGCGCCGACGGCACCGTGATCATGGGCCAGCGCCTGCTCGCCCGCCTGCTGCGCCAGCCCGAGGCGCCCGACGCCTGCGTCGCGGCCGTCTGCGCCCACGAGTTTGGCCATATCCTGCAGTTCAAACTCGGCCTCGCCGAGCGGCTGCGCAAGGGCCAGCGGACGGTCAAGCGCGTCGAGCTGCAGGCCGACTTCTTCTCGGGCTATTTCGCCGGCACGCGCAAGCGCGAGCGCCCGGCCTTTCCCGCCGCGGTCTTCGCCATGACGCAGTTCACCTTCGGCGACAACATGGTGAACAGCCCCGACCACCACGGCACCGCCGACGAGCGCGCCGCCGCCGTCGTCAAAGGTTTCGAGGCGGCCTACCGGCAGAAGCTCAATCTCAACGACGCGATCGACACCAGTCTGCGCTACGTCTCGGTGCTGTAGGCCACGTCCGCCAGGGGCGACCGGAACACGACGAGCGATTGGACCAGCAAACGGAGTGTCGCTGACTCAGCGGCCCTGCCGGGCCTTGTACGATAGCCATGCGACGATGGCGTCGATGTCGGCGTCGCTCAGGTTTTCCGCGTCGAAGGCCGGCATCTTCGCCTCGGGCCAGGTACGGACGGATCGGGGATCGCGCAGCAACTTCTTGAGGGCGGTTGGCTGGAAGTAGTCGACGGGATTCATCGGCCGGGCGAGGTCGGGGCCCTGCCCGCCTTCGCCCTCGCCGTTGAAGCGGTGGCAGGCCATGCAGACGGCCACGAAGCGGTCGAGGCCGCGCCGGATCGGATCGGTCGCGGGGACGTCGGCGGAAACGGCGAGACCCGGCCAGCGCCGGTAGGGACTGTCGGTGACCGTGAGGGCGGCGAGATGATAGGCCCAGTACTCGCTGCTGATGTCCGACCGCGCGCCGCCCTGCCAAACGACGTAGAACGGTCCGGCGGTTCCCTTGGCGACACCCGGGATCGCCGGCCACGGAAGGGCGGGATCTTCGATCGCCAGAAACGCTTCCGCAGTCGACGGCGCCGCGCCCGGCTTCGGCATCGTCCTCAGCAGTCCGGCCGGGATGCCGATCGAGAAGTTGTCCACGGCGCGCGCCTGCACATAGTCGTCATCGCCGATCCTCGCCCCCTTCAGCAACTCGGCGATGGCGATGGCGCGGTAGGTCATGGGGCGCCGGTAGACCGGATCGTGGGCAATGACGATGGTGCGCAACCGCGAATCGGCCAGCAGCTCGGGCCGCGTGTAGGTTCTGGAGGTGGTCCGGTCGGCGACCGTAAGGGTGGGGCTCTGCGCAAAGACCGTGCGGCCAGGAAGGCAACCGAAACCGACCGCCAGGGCCAGTGCCGAGAGCAGCGCGCGGATTGCCCTCATCAGTCGATCCGTTCCCCGTCGGCTGCCGGTCGATAGGCACTTTCTCTTGAACTTGCAGGATTCATATCCTATATATCCGATCAATGGTCGACGCGCATCTCACCTACGCCCACCGTTCAGAGAAGCCCATGTTCGCGGGACTGATTGCCAAAGTCGAATCCCGAAATGTCCGCTTTTCGCGGACATTCCGGAACGATGATAGGATCGGAAAAGACCAGGCATGGGAAGGACTTGGGCCACATCGGACGGGACGCGACGGCAGACGAAGTGAGTTTCCGATTTGTCCGCTTTTGGCGGACTCATCCCCTGATGCGCTGCCCGCCGATCCGGTGGTCCTTCAGGATCTCGGGCCGGAAGGCGAGGCCATGGCCCGGCCGCTCCGGCGGCGACATCGTGCCGGTCTTCGAGGGCAGCACCGGCTCGACCCACAGGTCGTCGTTCCAGTCCATGTATTCGAGGTAGTTGGCGTTGGGGATCGAGGCCATGAGATGCACCATCGTCTCGTGGAACAGGTGCGGGGCGATGCGGATGCCCCAGGGTTGGGCGGCGGCGGCGATCTTGCGCAGCTCGGTGTAGCCGCCGCGCATCGGGTCGGGCTGCAGGATGGGCACGCTGTGCGGCGCTTCGAGGAACGGCCGCAGGTCGTTGCGGCCGAAGTGGCTCTCGCCGCCCACGATGCGGGTCTTGAGCGTGGCGGCGATGCGCCGGTAGCCGGAAAAGTCCTCGGCCACCACCGGCTCTTCCAGCCAGTAGGGATCGAACTCGTCGATGCGGTGGCCGGCCTGGATCGCGGTGTCGGCGTCCCAGCCCATGTTGACGTCGATCATGATTTCTATGCCGCCGCCCATCGCCTCGCGCATCGCCTTCACGTTCTCGACGTCCTCGCGCCACGGCCGGATGTGCGCCACCTGCATCTTTATGGCTTTCAAACCCTGGGCGGTGAATTCCCTGGCGCGGGCGATCATGCCGTCGCGGCCGAGGCCGCGGAACACGCCGGAACCGTAGGCCGGCACTTCGGTGCGGGCAGCGCCCCACAGCCGGAACAGCGGCAGGCCGGCACGTTTGCCGACGATGTCCCACAGCGCCATGTCGACAGCGCTTTGCGCGAACACGGTGACGCCCATGCGGCCGAGCCAAAAGTTGCTCTTGTAGAGCGCCTGCCAGATCGCCTCGACTTCGGTGGCGTCGCGGCCGATCACGTGCGGGGCGATCAGTTCCTTCATGCAGGTATCGAGCGTGTGCAGGCCGCCGCGCAGCGGCATCAGGTAGCTCATGCCGACAAGCCCGCCCTGGGTCTCGATCTCGAGCACGAAGATGTCGCGCTTGGTCTCGATCTTCAGCCCGGCCGCCGGCGGCTTGCCGTGCCACGGCACCTCCAGCAGGGTGGTGCGCAGTTCGGTGATGGTGGTGGCCGTGGTCATAAGGCGTATCTCCCGCGTCTTCTATGCAACTATGAGCGATGGCGGCCCGGTGCGATATGCACATAACCCCTTGCCAAAGCGTCGGTTTTTGGCCCATCGTGCGGAGAACGAAGCGCGAACTGCGGTCGAACGAATCGGGGAGCACGTGAACAAGAGCCGATCTCATGCTGCTTCGTCCCCGCCGCAGCGGATCGATCACGACGGTGGGATCGACGCAAAGCGCTTGGAGCTTGGCCGCGCTCGTCTGCTGTGTCGGGCCTGGTCGCAAGCAATCGCACAGGAGCAGCGTGCAGACCATGCCGCTATCTTTGCACGCAGGGCGCTGGACGCGTTCGCGACGCAAGCGACGCCCGCACTTCGATTGAGCGCACCGTTTGCTGAGCCGCTCGGTCGTCTGGACCGCGCCGCGGCTCAACTTGCCGACACGATCGGTCGCGACGCAGCGACGCTGCCGCTTGTCGAGGGATTGCATTTCGTTACGAGTCTGTATCCGGCGCTGTTGCCGGAGCACGAGCGTGGGGCGCTGGGGGCTTTTTACACGCCACCTGCGCTGTGTTCGCGGCTGCTCGATCGGGCGGGCGAAGAGGGCGTGGATTGGCGGACTGCACGGGTTCTCGATCCGGCGGCCGGGGGAGGCGCCTTCTTACTTCATGCAGCTCAGAGAATGCGCGAAGCGTTGACTGATTGCGAGCCAGCTCTGATTCCTGCGCTGATCGGATCGCGCCTTCTCGGCTTGGAACTCGATGCCCGTGCGGCCGGTCTCGCTCAGGGAGCGTTGGAAATACTGCTGGCCGATCTCACCGTCACGAGCGCCAGGCCGGCAGCCATCATGGTTCGTGTCTGCAACACGCTCGATGAGGCGCCACAGGAAAGTTTCGATCTCGTTGTCGGCAATCCGCCCTATGGCCGTGTGGCGCTCACCGCCGAGCAAAGGTGCCGTTACGCCCGCAGCCTCTACGGGCATGCCAACCTATACGGCGTTTTCACGGACATCGCTTTGAGATGGGCGAAGCCGGGCGGCCTGATTGCCTATCTCACCCCGACCAGCTTTCTGGCCGGACAGTACTACGCTGAGCTCCGCGGACTTTTGGCGAAGAGTGCACCGCCCGTTGCCATGGACTTCGTGCATGCCCGGAGAGGCGTATTCGAAGACGTTCTTCAAGAGACGATGCTCGCCGTCTACCGCAAGAGCGCGCGCCGGCGCCGGGCTCAGGTTCATTATCTGCAGGTCACGAGCGAGCGCGAGGCGAAAGTCACGAAGAACGGAACGATAGGTTTGCCGTCGGATCCCACAAGGCCATGGCTGGCTCCTCGGGATCCCCAGCACAGCCCGCTCATCAGGCTCGTGGAAAGGATGACGACTCGTCTGTCGGATTGGGGCTATTCGGTCGCCACCGGCCCTCTGGTATGGAACCGTTACAAGGAGCAGCTGCGGGACCGACCGAACGGCAAGACCGTTCATCCCTTGATCTGGGCGGAGTCCGTGACGGCGGACGGCCGTTTCGTCTTTCGGGCCGAGAAGAAGAATCATGCGCCCTACTTCAAGCTCGAAGCCGGCGATGGCTGGCTGCTGGTCGACGTGCCTTGCGTCCTGGTGCAACGCACCACGGCAAAAGAACAGGCACGCCGCCTGATCGCTGCCGAACTGCCAGCGGCGTTCGTCGAAGAGCATGGCGGCGTCGTCGTCGAGAACCACCTCAATATGGTGCGCTCCCATGGTGCGACGGACGTGCCGCCGGCCGTCGTCGCTGCCATTCTCAATAGCCGGGTGGTCGACGAAGTGTTCCGCTGCATGAGCGGCAGCGTTGCCGTGTCGGCATTCGAACTCGAGGCATTGCCTTTGCCGCGGCGCGCAGCGCTCAAGGCATTGGAGAAGCTCGTCGCCCATGGAGCCGACCGCGCTCTGATCGAAGCCGAGTGCGATCTGCTCTACAGTGGCGCGGTATGATGGCGAGCCTTCCACCCTATGTCAGCCGTGACGTCGTCGCTGAACGTCTGCCGCTGATTTTTCCCGAAGGCACGCCCAATCGCATCTACTGCATTCGCGAACTCGCCGCGAGCACGGTGTTTGCCGCGCTGTACATCGGAGCCGTCGAGGGCACGGGTCGCTATCTCGGTCCGGTCCATGTCTATCGGATGACGGTCCAACAAGCGGCCAGGTCCGGCGATGCCGACCGCGAGGCCTACGCCACCGCGGTCCTGAAGAAGAAGGGCAAGGTCTCCGGCAAGCGTTGGTACGCGGACAATACTCGCGAACCAATTCGAGACGAAACGCTGCGCGACGGGTTGGTCGCGATCGGCGCAGTCACTCGTCGGGAAGATCTGGCCACGACGTCGGGGCAGCCACGCTATGCATTGAAAGCCGATTTCGCCGCGTTGTTCACGCCTCTCCTTCAAGGTGAGGTGTTGGACGAGGCCATCGCAGCTTTCCAAAGCAGCCATCTCAGCAAGAGCGCACTTGCAAGAGTGACCATCATGCGCGCCGGCGCTGCAACAAGCGGTGCCGGCGTCCTTGTGACGTTTCCCAATGGAGAGACGCGGCAACTCGCGCCCGGTCCCAGCTCGTCGATCACTCAAGCTGTCGTAGAGGTGTTTGCCAGCCGGTTCCTCGAGAAGCCGGCGGTGATCTGGCTGAGCGAAAGCGGAAACAAGGTCGTGCACCGAGACGAACGCATCGCCAATGCCATCGGTTTGAAGATCGAGGCCGACAAGAATCTACCGGACCTGATTCTTGCCGATCTGGGTCCGAAGGAACCGCTGATCGTCTTCGTCGAGGTCGTCGCCACGGATGGCGCCGTCACGCCGCGCAAGCAGGAAGCTCTTTACGCTTTGACCGATGCCGCGGGGTTCGACCGAAAGCACGTGGCATTTCTCACGGCTTACCGAGACCGCCAGTCGGCCGGCTTCAAGAAGACGGTCGCTCAACTCGGCTGGGGTTCATTTGCATGGTTTGCTTCCGAACCCGACCAGATCATGATTCTGCGTGACGGCGAGGCGCGTGGGTCTCTTCTGTCGGCGCTGATCGGTCTATGAGCGGCGTGGTGGCCGTGGTCATAAGGCGTATCTCCCGCTGGGTCCCGCCACTATGATGCGGCCCGCATGAGCCAGTCCAACCGCATCTATCTGTTCGACACCACCCTGCGAGACGGCGCCCAGACCCAGGGGGTGGACTTCACCGTGGCCGACAAGATCGCGATCGCGCGCGAGCTCGACCGTCTCGGCATCGACTACATCGAGGGCGGCTGGCCCGGCGCCAACCCGACCGACGACCGCTTCTTCGCCGACCCGCCGTCGTTCGACAGCGCGAAGTTCGTGGCCTTCGGCATGACCCGCCGCGCCGGCCGTTCGGCGGCCAACGATCCCGGGCTTGCCGCCATCCTGCAGACCAAGGCGCGCAACGTGTGCATGGTCGGCAAGACCTGGGACTTCCACGTCGACGTGGCGCTGGAAGTCGACCGCACCGAGTACCTGGAGATGATCGGCGATTCGCTCGCCTACGCCAAGACGCGCATGGACGAGACGATGTTCGACGCCGAGCATTTCTTCGACGGTTACAAGGCCAACCCCGACTACGCCATGGCCTGCCTCGCCGCCGCCGACAAGGCGGGCGCGCGCTGGCTGGTGCTGTGCGACACCAACGGCGGCACGCTGCCGCACGAGATCGAGCGCATCGTGGGCGAGGTGACGAAGAAGATCCCCGGCGAGCGGCTGGGCATCCACACCCACAACGACACCGAGAATGCCGTCGCCAACACGCTGGCCGCGGTGCGCGCCGGCGTGCGTCAGGTCCAGGGCACGATCAATGGCCTGGGCGAGCGTTGCGGCAACGCCAACATGATCGCCCTCATTCCCAACCTCGTGCTCAAGATGGGCTTCGAGACGGGGCTGAAGGAGGGCGCGCTGCAACGGCTCACGCATCTGTCGCGCCTGCTCGACGACCGGCTGAACGTCGTGCCCAACCGCAGCGCCGCCTACGTCGGCACCCGCGCCTTCGCGCACAAAGGCGGGCTGCATGTCTCGGCGGTCGAGAAGGATCCCAGGACCTACGAGCATGTCGATCCCGAGGTCGTGGGCAACCAGCGCATCATCGTGGTCAGCGACCAGGCCGGCCGGTCCAACATCATGGCGCGCTTCCGCCAGATCGGGCTGGAGGTCGATCCGAAGGACTCGCGCGTGGCGCGGCTGCTCGAGATCGTCAAGGAACGCGAGGCCGAGGGCTATGCCTACGATGGCGCCGATGCCAGCTTCGAGCTCCTGGCGCGGCATGAACTGCACACCGTGCCGGACTACTTCGCCCTGCAGAGCTTCCGCGTGCTGGCCGAACGCCGCGTCAATGCCCGCGGCCAGTTGATCGCCATGTCAGAGGCGACGGTGAAACTCGACATCGCCGGCCGCCGGGCCATGGAGGTGGGCGAGGGCAACGGCCCCGTGAACGCCCTCGATGCTGCACTGCGAAAGGCGCTGCTGCCGGTCTATCCCGAACTCGAGGACATGCGGCTCGTCGACTTCAAGGTGCGCATCCTCGACTCGGCGGGCGGCACGGCGGCCACCACGCGGGTCATGATCGAGAGTGCCGACGCCGGCGGCCGGCGCTGGAGCACCATCGGCGTGTCGCCCAACATCGTCGATGCCTCGTACAACGCCCTCTACGACGCCATCACCTACAAGCTGTTCCGCGACGGCGCCCGGCCGGCGGCGCCGGCATAGAGCAAGACTCCCGGCGGTGTGGGCCTAGCAGCCATGCCGCGGGCCCGGTTGACCTCGTAGGGGGCGGGGCAGACCATACGCGACGTGCGAGACGGAGAGCATCTGGATACCCAGAACCCGCCCATCGCGGCGGTCGTTTCCCGACAGCCGCGGCTGGCCGGCCGCGTGCTCGCCCGCGCCGTCATGTGGCTGCTGCCGCTGTTCGTCCTGGCCCTGACGCTGTTCATCTGGCTGTCGTCGGGGCGCACCGTGGCGACTGACAACGCCTACGTGAAGGGCGACCGCGCCCAGATTGCCACCGAGCTCAGCGGCATCATCGTAGAAGTGCCGGTGAAGGAGAACCAGGCGGTGTCGCGCGGCCAGCTCCTGTTCAGGCTCGACGACCAGTCCTACCGGCTGGCGCTCGCCCGCATCGAGGCCGAGATCGAGACGACGCGCGCCGAGATCCGCGGCCTGCGCGCGCAGTGGCGGACCAAGCGCGAGGAGATCAAGGCCGCCCTCAGCCAGCAGACCTATGCCGAGGCCGAGTTCGAGCGGCAGTCCGGCCTTGCCGAGAAGAAGATCGCCTCGACCCAGAAGCTCGAGGAGGCGCGCCTCGCGCTCGACGTGGCGCGCCAGCGCATCTCCGCCGCGCAGGAGGATCTGACGCGCATCGAGGCGGCGCTGGCCGGCGATCCCAGGATCCGCACCGACAACCATCCCAGGGTGCGGCAGATGATGGCGGCGCGCGACGAGGCGCTGCTGCAGCTGCGCCGCACCATCGTCGAGGCGCCGATCGACGGCATCGTCGCCAAGCGGCCAGTGCCGGGCAGCTACGCCACCGCCGGCGTGCCGGTGATGGTCGTGGTGGCCGACACCGACCTTTGGATCGAGGCCAACTTCAAGGAGACCGAGCTCACGCGCGTGCGGCCGGGCCAGACCGCCACGGTCCATGTCGACACCTATCCCGACGCCGAATGCACCGGCACGGTGTCGAGCATCGCCCAGGCGACCGGCGCGGAGTTCGCCGTGCTGCCGCCGCAGAATGCCAGCGGCAACTGGGTGAAGGTGGTGCAGCGCATTCCGGTGCGCATCGCCGTCACCTGCCGCGACGGCGATCCGCCGCTCAGGGTCGGCATGAGCACGACGGTCGAAATCGACACTGGCCACAGCCGCTCGCTGGGCGGCCTGCTGGCCGGGCTCGGCAAGGCGCTCGGCCTGTCGAGCGCCTCGGCCACCGCCAAGCCCTAGCCGATGGCGCCGGCCGTCGATCCGGCGGTGCTGCGGCGTCGCCGTCTGATCACCTTCACGGTGATGGCCGCCACCATCATGCACGCGCTCGACGGCACCATCGCCAACGTGGCGCTGCCGTCGATCCAGGGCTCGCTGTCGGCGACCCAGGAGCAGGTCTCGTGGGTCGTCACGTCCTATATCGTGGCGTCGGCCATCATGACGCCGTTCGCCGGCTTCTGCGCCACGCGCTTCGGCCTGCGGCGGACGCTCGCAGTCTCGGTCGTGGGCTTCACCGTGGTCTCGATGCTGTGCGGCGCGGCGCAGTCGCTCGAGCAGCTCGTGCTGTTCCGCGCCCTGCAGGGCGGTTTTGGCGCGGCGCTGGTCCCGGTGTCGCAGGCCATCATGATGGACACCTATCCGCGCGAGGAGCAGGGCAAGGCGATGGCGATGTGGGGCGTCGGCACCATGCTGGGGCCCATCGCCGGCCCGTCGCTGGGCGGCTGGCTGACCGACGAGTTCAGCTGGCGCTGGGTGTTTTACGTCAACCTGCCGGTCGGCATCCTGTGCACGCTGGGCATCCTCGCGCTGGTGCGCGACAGCATCCACGACCGGCCGCGGCGCTTCGACCTGCTGGGCTTTACCCTGCTGGCCGTCGCGATCGGCGCCTTCCAGCTCATGCTCGACCGCGGCCACATGCTCGACTGGTTCGACTCGGCGGAGATCATCGGCGAGATGCTGGTGGCCTCCGTCGCCTTCGCCATGTTCCTGATCCACATGATGACCGACCGCCAGCCGTTCCTGTCGCGCGACCTGTTCCGCGACCGCAACCTCACGGTCGGCCTGCTGTTCACGGCGCTGGCCGGCCTGGTCCTGATCGTCTCGGCGACCCTGATGCCGCCCTTCCTGCAGCAGCTCATGGGCTATCCGGTGCTCACCACCGGCATCGTGCTGGCGCCGCGCGGCGCCGGCATGATGGTCTCGATGATGCTGGTGTCGCGGCTGATCGGCGTCATCGACGCGCGCCTGCTGATTGCCGTGGGCTTCGGCCTGTGTGCGCTCTCGCTGTGGGACATGACGCTGTTCAACCTCAACGTGAGCGAGAGCCGCATCGTCTGGAACGGCGTCCTGCTGGGCTTCGGGCTCGGCCTCGTCTTTCCGCCGCTCACCGTGCTCACCTTCGCCACGCTGCCGCCCCGGCTGCGCACCGAGGGGGCGGCCATCAACGCGCTGATGCGCAACCTCGGCGCCAGCGTCGGCATCGCCGTGCTGGTCTCGACGCTGGCCAGCAACACGCAGCAGAACCGGGCCGACATGGTCGAGCGATTCACGCCGTTCCATCCCGGCTGGCCGCTCGGCCGCGGCCTGCCGGGCGCCGATCCGGCCCTGCTCGCCGCCTGGGAAGCCGAGATCAACCGGCAGGCCTCGCTGATCGGCTATCTCAACGACTTCCGCATCATGATGATCTGCTCGCTGATCTTCATACCGCTGCTGTTCCTGATGCGCCGGCCGGCGCTTATCGCGACGCGCTAGCCGCGCTATAGGGCGGCATGGGACGACCTTCCAAAGGCCGCGCGACCGCCGATGCCGCGCCCGTCATCATCCTGGTGCGCCCGCAGCTCGGCGAGAACATCGGCATGGCGGCGCGCGCCATGCTGAACTGCGGCCTGTCGGCCCTGCGGCTGGTCGCGCCGCGCGACGGCTGGCCCAATCCCAAGGCCCAGCGCGCCGCCTCGGGCGCCGACATCGTGCTCGACAAGGCCGAGGTCTTCGACTCGGTGGGCGCCGCGGTGGCCGACCTCGAGCGCGTGGTCGCCACCACCGCCCGCAACCGCGAGCTCACCCAGCGCATCGTGACCGCCCGGCGCGCGGCGGTCGAGGTGCGCGGCTGGGTCGGGCAGGGCGGGCGGGTCGGCATCCTGTTCGGGCCGGAGCGCACCGGCCTGGAGAACGACGACATGGTCCATGCCGACACCGCGCTCTCGATCCCGCTCAACCCGCAATTCTCCTCCCTCAACATCGCGCAGGCCGTGCTGCTGGTGTCCTACGAGTGGGCAATGGCGGCCGACGCGGCGCCGGCCGAGCGCCTGTCCGACCACGCGGCGCGGCCGGCGACCAAGGAGGAGCTGCAGAACCTGTTCGCCCATCTCGAGCGCGCGCTGGACGAGTCGGGCTTCCTGCGCAACAAGGCGATGCGTCCGGCCATGGTGCACAATCTGCGGGCGCTTCTGCAGCGCGCGACGATGACCGAGCAGGAGGCGCGAACCTTCCACGGCGTCATCAAGTTTCTCTCCAAGGGCAAGCACGAGGAATAGACATGTCCACGACCGCGAAGATTTCCTGGGTCGACGGTGCGCTGTTCGTCGCCGAGGCGGGCAGCGGCCACACCCTCACCATGGACGGCTCGCCCGACGTCGGCGGCCGCAACCTCGCGGCGCGGCCGATGGAGGTGGTGCTGATGGGCATGGGCGGCTGCACCGCCATCGACGTCGTCTCGATGCTGAAGAAGCAGCGCCAGGACATCGAAGGGGTGGAGGTGTCGCTGGTCGCCGAACGGGCCGAGGATCATCCCAAGGTCTTCACCTCGGTGAAGCTCGTCTACACGGTCCGCGGCCGCAAACTGAACAAGGCGCTGATCGAGCGGGCGGTCAGCCTGTCCGATGAGAAGTACTGCTCGGCCACGGCCATGGTGAAGAAGTCGGCCGACGTCACGCACGAGGTGGTGTTGGTCGAGATCTAAGCCTTTGATATTGCTGCAGGAACGCGTGCTTGACTGGCCTGCTTTCGCCAGTATGTTCCGCCCTTCTTCCGGAGAACGTGGCCGCGGGCCGTTTCAGGCCCTCGTCCCGCCCCAACCCAAGCGCCTGTAAACAGGCGCGACGTGTTGGATCAAGGCCTATCCGGACAACAGTGCGTCACCGCAAAGCGGGCGCAAAACCGACGGAGTGCTGCGTGAGCAAGCGCGCGAATTCGAAGTACAAGATCGACCGCCGCCTCAGGGTCAACCTGTGGGGCCGTCCCAAGAGCCCGATCAACAAGCGCG
>JAIETA010000071.1 GCA_019745575.1 Reyranella sp.
AACAACGGCACCCGCCACCAGACCGCCTTCACCGTCTCGATCGAGGCGCGCGAGGGCGTGACCACCGGCATCTCGGCGGCCGATCGGGCGCGCACGGTGGCGGTGGCGATCGATCCGTCGTGTGGGCCGCAGGATCTGGTCACACCCGGGCACGTCTTTCCGCTGGTGGCGCGCGACGGCGGCGTGCTGGAGCGCACGGGCCATACCGAATCGGCCGTCGACCTGGCGCGGCTGGCGGGCCTCACGCCGGCCGGCGTGATCTGCGAGATCATGAACGACGACGGCACGATGGCGCGTCGCAACGACCTCATCACCTTCGCCCAGCGCCACGGCCTGAAGATCGGCACCATCGCCGACCTGATCGCCTACCGCCGCCGCTACGATTCGATCGTCAAGCGGATGAGCGAGACGACGCTCGACAGCACCTACGGCGGCGAGTTCCGCTGCGTTGTCTATGTCAACAAGGTGACGATGGCGCAGCATGTCGCGCTGGTGAAGGGCGACCCGGCGGCGAGCGGCCCGGTGCTGGTGCGCATGCACGCCATGAACATCTTCACCGACGCGCTCGGCCAGCGCACCGGCGGTCGCGGCGGCGAGATCGAGGCGTCGATGCGCGAGATCTCCAGGGAGGGCCGCGGCATCATCGTGCTGATCCGCGAGCCGGTCACCGTGATGCTTTCCGAGCAGCGCCGCCGCAGCGGCGAGGCCGTCGAGAAGGGCAGCGGCGAGCTGCGCGACTACGGCGTCGGCGCCCAGATCCTGATCGATCTCGGCGTCAAGGAGATGGTGCTGCTGACCAACAGCAAGAAGAACGTGGTCGGCCTGGAAGGCTTCGGCCTGAAGATCGTCGGCCAGAGACCCGTCTCCGGCGACGCGGCCGGCTGACCATGTCGACACGGACGGAAACCCCGACGGCCCGCCCGGCGGTCGACGGCGTCAAGGGCGCGCGCATCCTGATCGTGGAGTCGCGCTACTACGCCGACATCGCCGACGCGCTGATCGCCGGCGCGCGGCGCGAGATCGAACGCAACGGCGCCGTCTGCGAGCGCGTGGTCGTGCCGGGAGCCTTCGAGATTCCCGGCGCCATCGCGCTCGCCGCCGGACACTATGACGGCTTCGTGGCGCTGGGCTGCGTCATCCGCGGCGAGACCACGCACTATGACTACGTTTGCGGCGAGAGCGCGCGCGGCCTGATGGACCTAGCCGTGTGCGACCGGCTGGCGATCGGCTACGGCATCGTGACGGTCGACAACGCCGACCAGGCCTGGGCGCGCGCCGCCACCGACCGCGGCGACAAGGGCGGCGATGCCGCCCATGCCTGCCTGGCCATGGTGGCGCTGGGCCGCCGCTGGCGGAAGACGTGAGCGACCAGCCGTCGCCCAGCCGCCGGCAGGCCGCGCGCCTGGCGGCGGTCCAGGCTCTTTACCAGTGGCAGGAAGGCCAGCACGGGCCGGCGGAGATCATCGAGCAGTTCCTGGGCGTGCGGACCGGCGAGGCCGGCGAGGGCGGCATGCGCCGCGACGCCGACCGGCCGCTGTTCAAGGACGTGGTCGAGGGCGTGGCGACCCACAATGACGACCTGCAGAAAACAGTGTCGGCCGCCCTGGCCGAGGATTGGACCTGGGCGCGCATCGACAGGCTGGTGCGGGCGATCCTGCTGGCGGGTTCCTACGAACTCGTCCACCGGCGCGATGTGCCGCCGCGCGTGGCCATCAACGAGTATGTCGAGATCGCCCACGCCTTCTACGACCAGGGCGAGCCCAATTTCATCAATTCGGTGCTCGATCGCGTGGCCCGCCAGGTCCGGCCGGCCGAACTCGTGAAGTAGGCGGCCGATGCCAGCCCGCCGGCGGATCGGCGAGTTCGAGCTGATCGCCCGCTACTTCGCGCCTCTGGCCCGCGGCTTCGACGGCGCCGGCGGGCTCGTGAGCGACAACGCCTTTCTGGCGGCCGATGCCCGCCACGACGTCGCGGTGAAGACCGACACGGTCGTCGCGGGCGTCCATTTCCTGGTCGACGAGCGGGCGGAGCGCGTGGCCGCCAAGGCGCTGCGGGTCTGCCTGTCGGATCTCGCCGCCGGCGGCGCGACGCCGCTCGCCTATCAGCTCTCCCTGGCCCTGCCCGTGGGCTGGCGGGAGCGCTGGGTCGCGGACTTCGCCCGCGGACTGGCGGCCGACCAGCGCCGCTACGGCATCCTGCTGTGCGGCGGCGACACGGTGGTGACGCCGGGTCCGCTCACCGTGACCATCACCGCCTTCGGCAAGGTGCCGCGCGGCAAGGGCCTCGGCCGCGCCGACGCCCGGGCAGGCGACGAGCTTTGGGTCAGCGGCACGATCGGCGACGGCGCGCTTGGTCTGCTCGCTGCCCGCGGCAAGCTGGGATTCCTCGGTGCGCGCGATCGCAAGGTGCTCGAGGAGCGCTACCGCCTGCCGCAGCCGCGCTCCCGGCTGGGTCCGAGTCTGATCGGCATTGCCCACGCCGTGGCCGACGTGTCCGACGGCTTGCTGGCCGATGCTGGCCATATCGCGGCCGCATCGCGGCTCGCCGTGCAAATCGAGCGGACGCAGGTGCCGCTGTCGGCCTCCGCGCGGCGCGCGCTTGCCCAGGACGAGTCGCTGTGGCCCAGCGTGCTGGGTGGCGGCGACGACTATGAACTCGTCATCGCCGTGCCGCCCGGCCGTGTGCCGGCGCTCCGCGACGCCGCGCGGGCAGTGGGAGTTGGGGTGACGCGCGTCGGCCGATTCGCCCGGGGGCGCGGCGCCCGGCTGACAGTCGAGGGGCGCGCGGTACCCGTGCCGCGTGCCGGCTACGTCCACTTTTGACTCGGCTTTTCTGAACAGGCACCGTGGTTGTCCTTCATAGCTGCGTTGCGCGGTGCGCGCGGCGATGGCGGCTATTTCCTTTGGGCAGGCCGGGCAGGGGACTAGAGTGCGCGCCCAATGGATGGGTCGAGCAAGATACAGGCAGCGCCTGCGGCGCCCTCGCGCATGCCGCCGCGATCGCTGCGCAACATCGCCCTGCTGGCGGTCTGCCAGGCGCTGACCCAGAGCAGCAATACCCTGATGTTCGCCTCCTCGGCGCTGGCGGTGCTGACGATCGTCTCGCCGGAGACCCGCATGTGGGCGAACCTGCCCGTCACCATGCAGCATCTCGGCGTCATGTTGACGGTGTTTCCGGCCTCGATGCTGATGATGCGGCGTGGCCGCAAGTTCGGCTTTCGCACCGGCGCCGTGAGCGGCATGTTCGGCGCCTTCCTGGCGGCGGTCGGGCTGGGCATCGGCAGTTTTCCCGTGATGTGCGTGGGCGGCCTGTTCCTGGGCAACGCCATCGCCAACATGCAGCTCTACCGGTTCGCCGCCGTGGAGCTGGCGCCCGGTGCGTTCCGCGCCCAGGCGATCTCCTACGTGACGGCGGGCGGCGTGGTCGCCGGCTTCGTCGGGCCGGCGCTGGCGCGCTTCACGCCCGACCTCTGGCTGCCGACCTTCCAGGCGAGTTTCGTGGCCGTCATCATCGTCCATGCCATCGTGTTCGTTGTGCAGGGCTTCATCGAGTTTCCGGCGGTCAAGCCGGAGGACACCGCCGGACCGCAGCGCCCGCTGTTCGAGATCGTCACCCAGCCCGCCTACATGGTCGCCGCCGCAGGCGCCATGATCGCCTTCGGCGTGATGTCCTTCGTCATGGCGGCTTCGCCGCTCGCCATCGTGCAATGCGGCCTCGACCGGCGGGAGGCGCCGATCACCATCTTCGTGCATGTCATGGGCATGTTCGTGCCATCGTTCTTCACCGGCCACCTGATCGCCCGCTTCGGCATCTTCAACATGATGGTGGCGGGCATCGTGCTGCTGGTCGCCGGCGTCGCCGTGGCGCTGACCGGCATCACCGAGTGGCATTTCCGCGGCGCATTGACCCTGAACGGCGTGGGGTGGAACTTCCTGTTCGTTGGCGCCACGACCCTGCTGACCACGACCTACCGCCCGTCGGAGCGGGGCAAGGCGCAGGCCTTCAACGACTTCATGGTGTTCGGCGTGACCACCGTGGCCAGCCTGATGGCGAGCGTTGTCCTGGAGCTCAAGGGGTGGGCCGCCCTCAACTACGTGGCGCTGGCTCTGGTCCTCGTCGCCCTGCTGGTGATCGGCGTGTACCGCCTGCGACACGCCTCGCGGGCGTGACCCCAAGCCTTTGACGGGACGGGTTTTTTCCCATCTCCGAGTTGCGAAGATGGGGCCGTTCTGTCATTTTCCGCCGGCCTCGCGCCGGGGGGAGTCTGTGACTTCGGCGTGCGCCGGGCCGAAAATGCCGCAAAAACAATAGGTTAGAAACCATGTCCTCTGTTCTTATGGCCGTCATCGGCTGCGGCGTGATCGCCGTGCTGTACGGCGTCGTTACCGCCTCGCGCCTCATGGCGGCCGACGCCGGCACGCCGCGCATGCAAGAGATCGCCCAAGCCATCCAGGAAGGCGCCAGCGCCTATCTGCGGCGCCAGTACACGACCATCGCGATCGTGGGCGTGGTCGTCCTCGTGGTGCTCGCCGCCCTGCTGGGCAAGTATGCTGCGGTCGGCTTTCTGATCGGCGCGGTCCTGTCGGGCGCGACCGGCTTCATCGGCATGAACGTGTCGGTGCGCGCCAACGTGCGAACCGCCGTCGCCGCACAGAAGAGCCTGGCCCAGGGCCTCGACCTCGCCTTCAAGGCCGGCGCCGTGACCGGCATGCTGGTTGCCGGCCTCGCCCTGATCGGCGTCGGCGGCTACTATGCCGTCCTGCTCAAGATGGGCGTCCCGGGCGGCAGCCGCGACATGATCGACGCGCTGGTGTCGCTGGGTTTCGGCGCTTCGCTGATCTCTATCTTCGCCCGGCTCGGCGGCGGCATCTTCACCAAGGGTGCGGATGTCGGCGGCGACATGGTCGGCAAGGTCGAAGCCGGCATCCCGGAAGATGACCCGCGCAACCCGGCCACCATCGCCGACAACGTCGGCGACAACGTCGGCGACTGCGCCGGCATGGCGGCCGACCTGTTCGAGACCTATGCGGTGACGGTCGTTGCCACGATGGTCCTGGCGTCGATCTTCTTCGCCGCCGATCCGATGCTGGTCTCCAAGTTGATGGCTTACCCGCTGGTCATC
This sequence comes from Reyranella sp., assembly GCA_019745575.1. Lineage (GTDB taxonomy): Bacteria > Pseudomonadota > Alphaproteobacteria > Reyranellales > Reyranellaceae > Reyranella. Next base: position 5,123 of record JAIETA010000071.1, read on the forward strand.
GGTGGCGCCTGCATCATCACCTCGATCATCGGCACCTATTTCGTCCGGCTCGGCTCGGACGGCAACATCATGTGGGCGATGTACAAGGGCGTGATCGCGGCGGCTGTGCTGTCGATCCCGGCGATCTACTTCGCCACCGACTACATCGTCGGCCTGAACAACGTACTGAAGGTCGGCGACCGGTCATTTACCGGCATGTCGCTGTTCTGGTGCTCGCTGGTCGGCCTCGCCATCACCGGCCTGATCGTGTGGATCACGGAATACTACACCGGCACCGACTATCGGCCGGTCAAGGCCGTTGCCCAGGCGTCGGTCACCGGCCACGGCACCAACGTCATCGCCGGCCTTGCGATGTCGATGGAAGCCACGGCCCTGCCGGCCCTGCTGATCTGCTCCGGCATCGTGATCTGCTACATCCTGGCAGGGCTGTTCGGTATCGCCATCGCCACGACCGCGATGCTGGCGCTCGCCGGCATGATCGTGGCACTCGATGCCTACGGTCCGGTCACCGACAACGCGGGCGGCATTGCCGAAATGGCGGGCCTGCCCAAGGACGTGCGCAAGAACACCGACGCGCTCGACGCCGTCGGCAACACCACCAAGGCGGTCACCAAGGGCTATGCCATTGCCTCGGCCGGCCTCGGCGCCCTGGTGCTGTTCGCGGCCTATACCGAAGATCTCAAGTACTTCATCGGTCAGGGCAAACTCGGCATCAAGTCGGTGCAGTTCTCGCTCGAGAACCCGTACGTCGTGGTCGGCCTGCTGGTCGGCGGCCTGCTGCCGTACCTGTTCGGCGGCATGTCGATGCTGGCCGTCGGCCGAGCCGCCCAGTCGGTGGTCGAGGAGGTGCGGCGCCAGTTCAAGGAGAAGCCCGGCATCATGGCGGGCACGGATCGGCCGGACTATGGCCGCGCTGTCGACATGCTCACCAAGTCGGCCATCAAGGAGATGATGATCCCCTCGCTGCTGCCGGTGCTGTCGCCGATCGTGCTGTTCTTCGTGATCGCGGCCATCGCCAATCGCGCCGACGCCTTTGCGGCGGTGGGCGCCATGCTGCTCGGCGTGATCGTCACCGGCATCTTCGTCGCCATCTCGATGACGGCGGGCGGCGGTGCCTGGGACAACGCCAAGAAGTACATTGAGGAAGGCCATTTCGGCGGCAAGGGCTCCGAAGCCCACAAGGCCGCGGTGACCGGCGACACGGTCGGCGACCCGTACAAGGACACCGCCGGCCCCGCCGTCAACCCGATGATCAAGATCACCAACATCGTGGCCCTGCTGCTGCTTGCGGTGTTGGCGCACTGAGGCCGCGACGGCCATAGCCGATAAGGAAAAGCCCCGGTCGAAAGACCGGGGCTTTTTTCTGCTTCGGGCCGGGAGTCGCGGGGCGCGGCGTCAGATGCCGCCGCCGCCGGTTGGCGCACCCTGGCCGCTGCCCCGGGACGTCGCCGGGTTGAACTTGCCGACGTTGCCCAGGATCTGTTCCAGCACCGTCAGCTGCTTGCCCGAGGTCGGCGTGATGCGCTCGACCATCTCGATCTGCTGCGCGTCCTTCAGGTCGTAGGTCTTGACGGCCTGGACGCGGCCGGCCTCGTTGAACGTCACCTGGATCACCTTCTGCTCGATGATTTCGGGCTTGAGGAAGGCAAACGATTCCTGAGTTTCGCTGATGTAGTACCAGACGTTGGGATTGAAAGTGGCAACCGCCGAGGGGGTGCCGATCAGGCGCACGACATCCTCGCGGCTCTGAGTGCCGGCTTCGAGTTTCTCCACCGAGCCTGGCGTCGCCGTGAAGCCGCGCTGGACGATGTTCGGGCTGCAACCTCCGACCAAGGTTGAGCCGAGAAGGGCGACCGCAAGGGCAAGGGGGACGGAGCGACGCATGGACAGAGGCTTGGGTTCCGAGGGAAGAGGGAGCACAACATGTCGCGGCGGCTCGTCAGGGTCAACCTGGGCCGTGACAGCAGGGAGCCGGCTCGTGTTTCGTCGCAACCGTTCGGAAGACACCTTTGCTCGCGCCTTCTATGCGCGGACGGCCGAGCGCGCGCGCCTGCCGGAGCTGTTCGAGGAGTGCGGGATTCCCGATACGCTGGACGGCCGGTTCGACTCGCTCGCCCTGCACGCGGCGTTGGCGATCGACCGGCTTCGCCGCGAGCCGGATGGCGACAGGCTGGCGCAGGCCTTCTTCGATGCCATGTTCAGCCACCTCGACGTCACGCTACGCGAACTCGGCGTGCAGGACCTGGGCGTCGGCCGCCGCATCAAGATCATGGCAGAGGGGCTGCACGGACGGGCACTCGCCTACCGCGAGGCCCTGTCCGCCGCCCCGCCCGCCCTGATCGAGGCCTTGCGCCGCAACGCCTATGGCGGTAGGCCGCCGGGCGATGAACGCGCCTTGGGCAGGCTGGAGGTATATGTCCGCCGGTATGCCGACATGTTGGCCAACATGTCCCGCGAAGATCTAATAAAGTAGATTAGAGATATGCCGCAATCACCTGAAAATAATCAAGAATATGAGATTTCCAAAGTCGTCGATCTTGAGCGACTAGGGGCCGCCGGCGCGGCGCTGGATATCGTGGCGACGGACAGCCAGTGCGCAGCCCTCGCCAAGCGCTTCGGGTTTCTCAGCCTGTCGGGCTTCGCCGCCCGTGTGACGGTGGATTTGCGGATTGGCGGGCAGGTGATCGTCGAGGGGCGGTTGCGCGGCAAGGTCGTCCAGGCCTGTGTCCTGACACTCGATCCCGTGACGCAGGAACTCGACGATGCCTTCCGCATCGTCTTCAAGAAGGATCTTGCCGAGGAAAGGGACCCGGAAAGCGGCGAGGCCGTCCTGGCTGCGCAGTTGGACGCTCCTGAACCCCTGGCGGGAAACCTGCTCGATGTCGGCGAAATCGTCGCCGAGCAGCTTTCTTTGGCAGCCGAGCCCTATCCCCGCCGCCCCGGCGTGAAACTTGAGGATGTCCTGCCCAAGGCCAAGGGCGGCCTCCGGCGGGCCGCCGCTGGCCAGCCCCGGCATCCTTTTGCCGGCCTGGCGGCGCTCAGAGACAAGCCCCGCCGTGGGCGCTAAGGTGTTGCAGTGGTGGAACGATTTGGCTAGAGAAGGCCGCCCGCCGCGCCGTTAGAGCGCGGCTCAGCTTTTTGGGGCCGGCGTTGGCGCCGCCCCATCGTGGAGATCGTCATGGCTGTTCCCAAGAAAAAGATTTCGAAATCGCGCCGCAACATGCGCCGCGCCCACCACGCCCTGCCGACCATGGCCTATGTCGAGTGCAAGAACTGCGGCGAGCTGAAGCGGCCGCACATGGTCTGCTCGCATTGCGGCTACTACCGCGAGGACATGCCCGTGCTGGCCGACGGCACGTCGGCCGAGAAGTAGTCCGCAGCGCGCCGCCGGCGATGCGCTGGCACCCGACAGGCGGAGCGGTCCAGTGAGCACGGGGAAAGTCGTTCTGGCGTTGGACGGCATGGGCGGCGATCAGGCGCCCAACGTCATTGTCAGCGGCGCCGACATCGCCCGCGAGCGCTACCCCGGCGCTTCCTTCCTTCTGTTTGGCGATCCGGCACGGCTGAAGCCGCTGGTCGACCGCCACAAGGGCCTCGCCCAGGCGCTCGAAATCGTCCCTGCCGAAGACGTCGTCAGCGCCGACGACAAGCCGTCGTTCGCGCTTCGCCGCCGCCGCCAGTCCAGCATGTGGCTGGCCGTGGATGCCGCGGCCCAGGGACGCGCCGACACGGTGGTGTCGGCGGGCAACACCGGTGCGCTTCTGGCCATCTCGATGGTTGCGATGCGCATGCTCGAGGGCGCGCACCGGCCAGCCCTGGCTTCGTTCCTGCCGACCAGCCGCGGCGAGACGGTGATGCTCGACCTCGGCGCCAACCTCGAATGCGATGCCGACAACCTCGCGGAGTTCGCGGTCATGGGCAGCGTCTTCGCCCAGGTTCTGCTCGGCCTCAGCGAGCCCAGGGTTGGGCTGTTGAACGTCGGCTCGGAAGAGCTCAAGGGCCATGAGGAACTGCGGCAGGCGGCCGTCTGGCTGCGTCGTGAAGGCTCGCCGGTATCCTTCCAGGGCTTCGTCGAGGGCAACGACATCGGCGCCGGCAAGGTCGACGTCGTCGTCACCGACGGCTTCACCGGCAACGTCGCGCTGAAGGCGATCGAGGGTACGGCCAAGCTCTACACCCAGTTCGTGCGCGATGCCTTCCGGACGTCCACGTTCGCCAAAGTCGGCTACCTCTTCGCCTCCGGCGCCTGGGTCAAGCTGCGCAAGCGCGTCGATCCGCGCCGCTACAACGGCGGCGTGTTTCTCGGCCTCGACGGCATCTGTGTGAAGAGTCATGGCGGGACCGATGCGCTGGGCTTTGCCTATGCCATCGGCGTGGCCGTCGATCTCGTCCGCTACGAGTACAGGAACAAGCTCGTCGAGGGGCTTGCCAAGCTGCGCGAGGTGGCGTCGGCCGCCGACGCGCAAGTGTTGCAGGCAAGCGGAGGCGCCGCGTGATCCGTTCCGTCGTCCAGGGCTGCGGCGCCTATCTTCCCAAGCGCGTTGTCACCAACGCCGAGCTCGCCAAGACGATGGATACCTCGGACGAGTGGATCCAGCAGCGTACCGGCATTCGCCAGCGCCACATCGCGGCCGACGGCGAATTCACCTCGCACCTGGCGCTCGAGGCCTCGCAGCGGGCGCTGGCCCATGCCGGCGTGAAGGCCTCGGACCTCGACCTCATCGTGCTTGCCACCGCAACGCCGGACGAGACCTTTCCGGCCACCGCGACGCGCGTGCAGGCCGCGCTCGGGATGACCAAGGGCGCGGCGTTCGACGTCCAGGCGGTCTGCGCCGGCTTCGTGTACGGCCTCTCGGTCGCCGACAGCCTGATCAAGAACGGCCTCGCCTCGACCGCTCTGGTGATCGGCGCGGAGACCTTCTCGCGCATTCTCGACTGGGAGGACCGCGGCACCTGCGTGCTGTTCGGCGATGGGGCAGGCGCCGTCGTGCTGCGCGCCGAGCAGGGCACCGGCACGTCGGCCGATCGCGGCGTGCTCGCCAACGCTCTTCATTCTGACGGCCGGCAGCACGACATCCTCTATGTCGACGGCGGTCCGTCCTCGACCCGGACCACCGGCTTCCTGCGCATGGAAGGCAAGGAGGTCTTCAAGCACGCCGTCGTCAACATGACGGCAGTCGTCGGTGAGGTCCTGGCCAAGGCCGGCTTCGAGGCCAAGGACATCGACTGGCTGGTGCCGCACCAGGCCAACAAGCGCATCATCGACGGCACCGGGCGCAAGCTCGGACTGCCGCCCGAGCGCGTCGTCGTCACGGTCGACCGGCATGCCAACACATCCGCCGCCTCGATCCCGCTCGCCCTGGACGCCGCTGTCCAGGATGGCCGCATCAAAAAGGGCGACCTGGTGCTGCTCGAGGGCATTGGCGGCGGCCTGGCCTGGGGCGCCTCGTTGGTGCGCTGGTAGGGTCCGTCGGCCGGCCGGCGGCGATTGAAACAAATCGCCCGCAACGGAACGTGAACAGACGGCGATTCAAGGCCACGCTCTATCCTACTGATATTGACCGCTTTCCATCCTTAGAGTAAGGATTAAGTGGGGGAAGGAAGGGTACCGGAGTGGAAGGCCGGACTATCACGCGTGCCGATCTGAGCGAGTCGGTGTTCCAGGAAGTGGGACTGTCTCGCAATGAATCCAGCGACCTTGTGGAGACGATTCTCTCCGAGGTCGTGGAGGCACTGGCGCGTGGCGAGTCGGTGAAGGTCTCGTCTTTCGGGAGTTTCACCGTTCGCGACAAGGGTCAGCGCGTGGGCCGCAATCCGAAGACGGGGCAGGAGGTACCGATCCTGCCGCGGCGTGTACTCGTCTTTCGAGCGTCGAACGTCCTGAAATCTCTGATCAATGGGGCGCCCGGCGCGGACTAGGGGTAGTTGGGGAAATGTGGGGGTTTTGTCATGGCCGTATCGGTTCAGGCCGTCGAAAGGCGGGTTGAGAAGTCGGCGCAGGCGTTTCGCACGATCAGCGAGGTCGCGACCGAATTGGACGTGCCGCAACATGTGCTGCGGTTCTGGGAAAGCAAGTTCAGCCAGGTCCGCCCGCTCAAGCGCGGCGGCGGCCGGCGTTACTACAGGCCGGAGGATATCGACCTCCTGCGCCGCATCCGTACGCTGCTCTACGACGATGGCTACACCATCAAGGGCGTGCAGCGCCTGCTGAAGGAGAGTCGAGGCCGCCTGCCGCAGCAGCAGCGTCTCGATCTGGCGGCGGAAAGCGCGCTCGAAAGCCTGCGCATCGTGTCGGCCAGGGCCGAGGCGATGGCCGGCGGCACGCGTCAGCCGCTGCCGCGCACCGGCCCGCAGCCGTCGACCACGACACCGCGCGCGGCCATGCTGGATCTGCACAAGCGCCGGGAAATCGAAACGGTGCTCGAGGACTTGGAGCAGGCGCTGACCCAGCTGCGCAGCACGCTGAAGGCGCACAACTAGGTCGGGGACGACGGCTCGCTGCCGGGGGGCAGCGGCTCGCGGACCCGAACCGGCAAGTCAGGTAGACGCTTCCGGAAACGGCGGTATCCACCGGATTTGTGAGGGACTTTCGGTATCGTCAGAGGGGGACGCCGCCGTGTTTACTGACCGCAATGCCGTGCGCCAGCGCACGCGTTCTTTTGATGTTTTTTCCCTGAATGACAATGAATTGGAAGGTGATCTTCCGTCGTTGTCCGAGATCCTGTACTTGCGCCGCGGCCTGGCGCAGCCAGGCGGCAAGCTGCCGCTGTTCGATCTCGACGGCCAGAACGTCGACGTCACCGTCGTCCGGCGCTGCGTCGAACGCGGCTGGGCTGAACCGTGGTTCAACAATCCGCTGAAGCCGGACTGGCTGGTGTGCAAGCTGACCGAGGCCGGGCGTCGGGCGGCGACGGCGCCATAGCCGGGCAGCCCGGGTGGCGATCCACTGAACGCGCCTGTGCCGTCAGCGCCATCGGCCAGACGATGACGGACGCTGGGTGTACAAACCGGCACAGCTCGTACAACGGCGCATGAACGAGGCGGCGCGGCTCGAACGGAACAGATAGACGAAATGGTCGGGGCGACAGGATTTGAACCTGCGACCCCCAGTCCCCCAGACTGATGCGCTACCAGGCTGCGCTACGCCCCGACCGGTTGCCGGGGCAGATGCCCGCGGCAGGGGGGCTTTAGCGCGAATGGCAGCGATGCCGCAAGCCGGGTTGCGTCGGCTCCCGACAGGGACGATACAGGGGCCATGACCGGAATGGGCCAACGCGTCCTGCTGTTCTCCTCGATCGGCCACGCGCTGATGCACATGATGACGGCGTTCTACGCCGTGATCGTGCTGACGCTCGCCGTGGCCTGGGAGCTGCCGGCCGAGGACCTGCTGCGCCTCTATGTTCCCGCGAGCATCCTGCTCGGTGTGATGTCGCTGCCGGCCGGCTGGGCGGCCGACCGGTTCGGGGCGCCGGCCATGATGGTGGTGATGTTCCTGGGCCTCGGCCTGTCGTCGATCGCCTGTGGCCTGGTGCCGAGGGGCGACACGTTCCTGCTCTCCCTCGCCTTGTGCGGCCTCGGCGCCTTCGGCGCGATCTACCATTCGGCCGGCATCGGCTGGGTGATCCGCACCGCCAAGGAGCAGGGTCACGCCATGGGCGTGAACGGCCTGTGGGGCAGTGCGGGCCTCGCGCTCTACGGCATCGTGCCTGGCGTGCTGATCACGCTGGCCTCGTGGCGGGCCGCCTTCATCGTGCCGGGCGTGGTCTGCATCGGGCTTGGTGCGGTGCTGTACTGGCAATGGCGGCAGGGGCTGGTCGGCGACCGGCCGATGCCGGCGACGCCCGGCGTGCAGTCGGGCCGACGCGAGTTCTGGCGTGTCTTCTCCGTCTTGTCGGTGACGATGGCGCTCGAGGGCATCATCTGGGCGGCGGTCATGTTCGGTGCCGCGCTGGTGTTCGAGAGCCGTTTCGGCCCCGAGATCGCCGCCTTGCGCGACGGGCTCGCCGCGCTCGGCATCGCCACCAAGGCGGTGTTGTGGGTGGGCCTGGCGACCTCGACGATCTACATCGTGTCGGGCGCGGCCCAGTACGCCATGGGCCGGCGTGTCATCGACCGCTACCCGCTGAAGTCGACCTATATCGTGGCGTCTGCGCTGCAGGTCTTCGCCATGCTGGCGCTGGCGATGGGCAACGGCTACGTGGCGCTGCTGGGCGCGATCGCCTCGGCGGTGCTGAGTTCGGCGGCGGGCCCGGTCGAGAACATCCTGATCGCCCGCTACACGCCCACCCGCTACCACGGGCTGGGCTTCGGCGCGAAGTTCGTGGTCGCGCTCGGCGCCTCTCCGGTCGCCATCCTGCTGATCGCCTGGGTGCGCGAGACGACCGGCAGTCTCGAGCTGCTGTTCTACGGGCTCGCCGCGGTCTCGGTGGTGATCACGCTGGTTGCCCTGCTGCTGCCCGGCCGCGATCGCGGCCAGGAGGCGCGAGTGCCGGGAGAACGGCCGGCGCCCCAGGTGGCGCCGGCGGAGTGACGCCCTTCGCTACTTGGTCGCCCGCGCCGCCTTGAAGGCCGGCCGCGACAGGCAGCGGTCGAGCCAGGCGCCGACATTGGGAAACGGCGCGAAGTCGAACTTTATCGGCTTGGCCCAGCTCAGGATCGAGGCGAGGTTGAGGTCGGCCACGGTGAAGGTCGAGCCCAGCAGGTAATCGCGGCCCTGCAGCGCGGCGTTCAGCACACCGAACGGCTTGGGCAGGGCCTTCAGCGCCTCGGCCACGGCGTCGGGCTTGCGCTTGTCGGGCGCGGTCATGAACATGTCGATCAGCACGGTCAGCAGCGGCTTCTCGACCTCGGTCATGCCCCAGAAGCTCCACTGCCAGACCTGCGCCTGGTCCTGCAGGCCAGCGGGCATCATGCCGTCCTTGTTGTGCTTGGTCGCGAGGTAGAGATTGATCGCCATCGACTCGAACAGCTTGAAGTCGCCGTCGACGAGGGTCGGGACCTTGCCGTTGGGATTGATCTTGAGATAGTCGGACCCCTTGAGGTCCTTCATCTCGATGGCGATGTGCTCGAACGGAATGCCGAGTTCGTGCGCGATCCAAAGCGCGCGTGCGGCGCGCGAGGCGGCGGGACCGTAGATCTTGACCGTCACTGCGTAGTCTCCCCTCGATTCAGACGCCCCGACGATAGTGCAGGCCACCGTCGCGGTCTAACGCTCTATTCCCCGAGACCGTACGCCGCACCGACATAGCCGTGCGGATGGCTGAAGCGTTCGGCCATCACCGTCGCGAGATCCTTGTCCGGCGCGGCGATCCACCCGCCGGCCCGTACCGCATAGCGCTTCGACGCCGCCGCCGCCCGTGGCTCCGTGCCGTGCTGCAGGGCGCGCGCCGCCGCCATCACGAGCTTGCGGAACTCGACGATGCCGATGTCGGTCGGGCCGAGATGCTCCTTGGTGCGATCCTGGATCGCGCCCTGGCTGTCCTGGATGGCGGCGTCCTGGTCGGAGACACCGCTGATGCCGGTGAAGCTCAGCGTCTTCTGCAGGTCGCGATCGATCAGGTAGTCGTTGCGGATGTTGCGCCGGGGCACGTAGTGCTCGTCGGTCTCGGCATGCAGGCTGAGGCCCGCGGCATACTTGGTGCGCTCGGCGTTGGTGAGCGGCCGATCCGGCACCCAGCTATAGGTGTAGATCCAGCAGGTCGTGTCGTCGACCGGCACCCAGCTCTGCCCGTGATAGACCTCGCCGGGAAAGGCCACCGGCACCAGCGCGTGGTTGGGCGTGAGGTACTGCGCGATGCGCCAGTAGAGGTCCGCCGAATCGGTCTTGCGCGCCGCGCCGATCACCAGGCCGGTGTCGTGGCCCTGAATCCTGAACTTAGGTCGCGGATCGTCGGTCACCCAGCGGCTGCGGTCGGCGAGGCCGGCCTCCTGGCCGATCGCCGAGGTCTTGCGCAGGATCTCGACCCGCGCCGCCTCGTCCTTGGTCGGAATGGCGTGCAGGAACGAGAAATGCGCGGTGTCGATGGCGCCTTCCAGACTCTGCACCCAGTTGCAGTCCTGCCACTTCTTGGAGACGTAGCGATGCGCCGCCGGAACCAGACCGAGCTCGAGCTGCGGCAGCTCGGGCATGCGCTCGCGCGGGCCCATGTAGACCCAGATCATGTCGGCCCACTCGCGCGTCGGGTAGGCGAGCAGCTTGATCGTGTCCTTGTACGAGGACTCGGGCGGCGAGGTCGGCAGGTCGACGCAGGTGCCGTCGACGTCGAACTTCCAGCCGTGGAAGGAGCAGCGGATGCCGCAGTCCTCGTTGCGGCCGTAGTAGAGGTTGGCGCCGCGGTGCGGGCAGTGCGGCTCGACGATGCCGACGCGGCCGTCGCTGGCGCGGAAGGCGAGGAGATCCTCGCCCAGGAGGCGGATCTTCCTGGGTGGTCCGTCGCGCTCGGCCAGCTCCTCCGAGAGCAGCGCCGGCATCCAGAAGCGGCGCAGCAGCTCGCCCATCGGCGTGCCGGGGCCGCTCCGCGTCAGGAACTCGTTGTCGGCCTGGCTCAGCATCAGTCACCCAATCCGTAGAGGTTGCCGACATATCCGCGGTCATGGCCGAAGCGTTCGGCCATGACCGTCGCGAGGTCCTTGTCGGGCGCCGCGACCCAGCCGCCGGAGCGCACGGCATAGCGCGCCGCGCGCCGG
>JAIETA010000345.1 GCA_019745575.1 Reyranella sp.
ACCCAGCGGTTCTTGTAGGAGACGTTGCCGTTCTCGATGTGGAAGGCGTGGATCATGCCGTCGCCGCCGAACCAGTGGTAGGGACCGCGCACGGCGAACTGCGGGTTGGGGCCGTTGCGGTAGAGCGTGCCGCAGAGCTCACGCGGCATCTCGCCGGTGATGTGCAGGTGAGCGGCGTCGGCCTCGGTATTCACCGGCGCGTAGTAGCCGCGCAGGAAGAGATTGTCGGTCGGGAAGGCCTTGGCCATGGCGCGCTCCTGCAGGTTGGCGGTTACGGTAACGCTGTGAATATATCGGACATTATCAATACACAGTGTTCCCCGCAAGGGCATTCTTGGCGTTTCACGGGTGCACTTCGCGCCGCCGGAACCAGATGTAGCCGCCGACCCCCAGCGCCAGGATCATCAGGCCGAGCAGGAACTCGGTCAGCGTCGGCCCCAGCAGGTCGAACAGCGGCGTGGCGGCGACGTTGAAGCCCAGCATCGACGCCGCCATGACCGCAAGCCGCAGCCGGAACACGCGGGCGATCTCGGAGCCGCGATAGGCGGTCTGCATGCGGGTGATCATGGGGATGAAGAAGAACGGCCCGCCCAGCCCGCCGATGAAGCCCGCCACCATCATCGCCGGCAGCAGCAGCGGGTTGTCGAAGGTCCACACGGCGAGCGCCATCAAGGAGAAGCCCGCGCCCATCGCGACATAGCCCAGGAACATCGTCGACAGCGGCCGGCGGAAGCGCACGCTGCCGGCGATCAGATTGCCCAGCACGTCGCCCACGCCGTAGGCGCTGACGATCAGGCCGAGCGAGGCCAGGCCATGGAAGCCGAACGTGGTAGGGTCGTGCTCCTGCACCATGAGCGCGATGCAGAGCTGCAGCGCCACGCTCCACGGTCCGTTGGCGAGCGCGTTCAGCAGCAGCAGGGTGCCGATCGTGGGCTCGCGCAGGATCAGGCGCGTGCCGTCGAGCAGTGCGTCCCAGGCGCCGCGCCAGCCGCCGCGGCCGCCGCGCGCCACGTGGTCGCGGTCGATCAACCGGTCGCGCACCACCCACACCGCGAGGCCCGACAGCACGAAACCCGCGGCGGTCACCGTGAGGAAGTGGATCACCGGCAGGACGGTGTTCAGCGCCGCGGCCAGCGCCGGCCCGATCAGGCGGGCGAGCCGCCATGTCGCGTCGAACAGGCCGTTGATCGCCTGCATGGCGTCGCGGTCGGTCACCAGCACGGGCACCGCCGACTGCAGTGCCGGGGTGAACACCATGCGCATCGCCGCCAGTCCCATGACCGAGGCGATGAGCAGCGGAATCGACACGCCCCAGAGGTAGAAGCCCGCCACCGGCAGCAGCGCCAGCACGGCGCTCGCGTACTTGGCGCCGATCATGGCGCGGTCGGCCCGCCAGCGGTCGAAGGCCGAGGCGCCGAGCAGGCCGACCACCAGCATGGCGGCATACTGCGTGGCGTTGACGTAGCCCGCCGCGTTGCCGATCTGCTCGGCGGCGATCCACACCACGGCGATGCGGAACAGGTCCTCGCCGATGGTCGAGGCGGCGAGCCCCGACCAAACGATGGCGACCGCGCGGTCCTTTAGCGGGCGGAAGATGGGCAGCATGTGCCGCGGGTCACTTCGCCCACACGCCGCCGTCCTTGGTCTTGTAGCCCAGCGACAGGTAGGCGGCGTCGACCAGCGCCTGGCCGCGGCCGTTCATCAGGATGCCGGCGCCCATCTGGTTCATGGTGTAGCCGAAGGAGAGGCCGGCGGCGGGGTCGGCGAAGCCCAGCGAGCCGCCGGCGCCGACATGGCCGAAGGCGGCGCTGCTCATGATGACGCTGTCGCAATCCTCGCCGAACAGCCTGGCGCCCAGGCTGCGCCGGCGGTTGTCCATCGACTTCATGAAGCCCAGCGCGAACCGCGTCGGGATGCGCAGCGCGGCGTCGTCGTGCGTGGCCATGGAAACCTCGCCCATGCGCACCAGCGTCTTGGCATCGACCAGCCGGCCGCCGCCGTTCGCCAGCGGTGCGTACATGCCGGCGAGGCCGCGCGCGTTGGTGATGCCGTTGGCGGCGCCGATCTCGGCGGCGTGCCCCGCGCGCGTGTTGGCGCCGCCGGCACGCCAGGCGCCGTTGTTGAAGAAGAACAGCGCCGGGATCGACTGCTTGTTGGTGCCGAGATCGATCAGGAACGGCGTCTTCATGTCCTCCGGCCGGTAGACATGGGGCAGGACCGGCGCGACGCGCGGCTCGATCTCCTCGGGCAGGCCGATCCAGAAATCGATGCCGAGCGGCCGCGCCACCTCCTCGCGGAAGAACGTGCCGAGCGACTTGCCGCTGGCACGCCGCACCATCTCGCCGACCGTCCAGCCGAAGGTGAAGCCGTGATAGCCGTTGCGCGTGCCCGGCGCCCAGAACGGCTCCTCTTCGGCGAGGCGGCCGGTCATGTAATCCCAGTCGTAGGGGCCGTCCTCCTTGACCTTGGCGCGAACCGCCGGCACACCCGCCGAGTGGTCGAGCATCATGCGCGTGGTCACGCGCTCCTTGCCCTTCTGGCCGAACTCGGGCCACAGCTCGACCACCGGCGCGTCGAGATCGAGCCGGCCGCGACTGGCCAGCATGTGGGCGCACAGCGCCGTCGCGCCCTTGGTGCAGGAGAACACGATGCCCACCGTGTCCTTCTGCCACGCGGCGCCGGTCTTGGGATCCGCGACGCCGCCCCACAGATCGACGACGGTTTCACCACCCACCGTCAGGCTCACCGAGGCGCCGACCTCGCCGTGAGCATCGAAGTTCTTCTTGAAGGCTTCGACGACACGCTCGAAGCCGGGTTTCGCGGTTCCCTCGATCATCGCGGCACCTCCAGGCCGAAAACATCCAACAGGAAGCGCGCGGCATGCGAGAGGCCGGTCTGGTCGATGCCGTGACCGACTCCCGGCGCGATGTGCACGCCGACCTTCACGCCGTTGTCCTGCAGCGCCGCCGCGGCGCGCTGCGTCAGCACCGCCGGCAGCATCTCGTCGCTGTCGCCATGGGCCAGCAGCACCGGCGGGCGCGACCTGATCTCGGCCGCCAGCGTATCCGGCCCGGCCAGCATGCCGGAGAAGCCGACGATGCCGGCCAGCGGCCGGACGCGGCGCAGGCCCACATGCAGCGCCATCATCGTGCCTTGCGAGAAGCCCACCAGCACGGTCTTCGATTCATCGAGCCCATACCGCGCCATGGTGTCGTCGAGGAAGGCCTCGACGAACGGTGCGGCGCTGCGCACGCCCGCCGCCGCGACCTGCGGGTCGAGGCGGGAGATGCCGAACCACTGGTAGCCCATGGGATTGCCCTCGCAGGGATAGGGCGCGTTGGGCGCGTGGAACACCACGTCGGGCATCAGCGGCGCCAGCACCGGGGCGAGGCCGATCAGATCGTTGCCGTCGGCGCCGTAGCCGTGCAGCAGGATCGCGAGATGGCCCGGCGCGCCGCCGCCGTGCGGGCCGTGGCTCGGCCCGTCGAGTTTGGTCATGGTGTCTTGGCCTCCGGTTTGAGGGGTTTGGCGCCCCAGTCGGGCATGCTGCGGCGATAATGCCAGAGCAGCAGGGCGGCGGCGCTGCGCCACGGCCGCCAGACCTCGGCGATTCTCAGAAGCCGCTTGGCGTCGGGCCGCTTGCGCAGCCGCTTCAGATGCTGCGCCGCCACGATCAGGCCGAGGTCGAGCCCCGGCATGATGTCGGGCCGGCCGTGCGCGAACATCAGGTAGATTTCGGCGGTCCACGGGCCGATGCCCTTGGCCTGGGTCAGCATGGCGATCGCCGCCGCGTCGTCGAGACCGTCGAGCGCTCCGAAATCGATGCGGCCCTCGACGACGTCCGACGCGAGGCTGCGGCCATAGCGCACCTTGGCGCCACTGAGACCGACGGCGCGCAACTGCTCGTCGCTCTGGGCCAGGAAGTCCACCGGCTCCATCGACGGCACCGCGGCCGCGAGCCGGAGCCAGATGCTGCGTGCGGCATGGACCGAGACCTGCTGGCCGACGATCGAGCGCATCAGGCCGCCGAACCCGGTCGGCATCTCGCGCCGCTCCGGCGGGCCCACCTCCTTCAGCACGCGGGCGAAGTCGGGATCGGCCTTGGCCAGGTGGCGCAGCGCTTTCTTCAGATTGGTGTCGTCGAGCACGAGGCGGGTCACGGCTCCGGCATAGCACGCGGCGCGAGCCCGCAGTAACGTCCGATGATGCCTTCTGTCCTGCAGCCTCCGGCGGCGCCGGTCGTCACGCGGTTCGCGCCCAGCCCGACCGGCGAGCTGCATCTCGGCAGCGCCTACTCGGCGCTGGTCGCCTGGCGCCGCGCCCGCCAGGCCGGCGGCCGGTTCCTGTTGCGCATCGAAGACACCGACATCCGCCGCTGCCGTCGCGAATACGAGACTGCGATCCTGCGCGACCTGGCATGGCTCGGGCTCGACTGGGACGGCGAGGTGCGCCGCCAGTCGGATCATTTCGCCGATTACGGCCGCGAACTCGACCGCCTCGATGCGCGCGGCCTGCTCTATCCCTGCTTCTGCAGCCGCGCCGAGATCGAGCGCGAGATCGCGGCCTCGGCGAGCGCCCCCCACGGTCCGGCGCAGGGTCCCGACGGTCCGCTCTACCCCGGCACCTGCCGGCATCTGACGCCGGCCGAGCGCAAGCAGCGCCTCGCCGCCGGCCGCGAGCATTGCGTACGTCTCGACTCGGCGCGCGCGGCGGCGGCTGCCGGCGCCTTCGATTTCGTCGACGAGGGAAGGGGGCGGCTGGCCGGCCAGCCGCTGCTGATGGGCGACTTCGTGATCGCCCGCAAGGACACGCCGACCAGCTATCACCTCGCGGTCACGGTCGACGATCACCTGCAGGGTGTGACGCTGGTGACGCGCGGCGAGGACATCCTGTCCTCGACGCACATCCACGTTCTGCTGCAGCGCCTGCTGGGCTACCGGACGCCGCTCTACGCCCATCACGGCCTGCTGACCGATGCGGCCGGCCGGCGGCTGGCCAAGCGCGACAGGGATCTCACGATCCATGCGTTGCGCGAGCGCGGCGCCACGCCGGAGGAGGTGCTGCGGCTGATCGCCGAGCGGACGGCCGGGCTGGCGGGCGCCGCTGCCGCGCCCTAACATTCGTCCATGACCGAACAGCACGAACCTGCCGTCGGACGCCCGCCAGACTTTCCCGTCAGCGGCTGCGCCGTGGTGGTCGGCGGCTCGGGCGGCATCGGCCGCGCCATCGCCGTCCAGCTCGCCGAACGCGGCTGCAACATCGCGCTCACCTACTTCAAGGGCAGCGCGCGGGCCGACGAGACGGCCTCGCTGGTGCGCAGCGCCGGCCAGGAAGTGCATGTCGGCCAGGTCGATCTCCGCGAGGAAGCCGAGGTCGGCAAATTCGTCGACGAGGCGGCCGAGCACTTCGACGGCGTGCACACCGCCATCTATGCCGCCGGTCCCTATATTCCCATGCGCTTCATCGGCCAGCAGCCGGCGGCGGCCTTCCGCGAGGTGATGGAGCACGACGCGTTCGGCTGCTACCACCTGATGCGCGCCGCCCTGCCGCATCTGCGCAAGAGCAAGGGCAGCTTCACCGCCATCGTGACCCCGGCGATCCGCCGCTATGCCGTGCGCGACATCCTGAGCGCCGCGCCAAAGGCCGCCATCGAGCAGCTCGTGAAGGGCCTTGCCGCCGAGGAAGGCCGCTTCGGCGTGCGCGCCAACGCCGTCGGCGTCGGCGTCATCACCGACGGGCTCTATCATGCGCTGGTCGAAAGCGGCGACTTCGACCAGCGCTTCCTCGATGCCTCGCGCCAGGCCATGGCGCTGCGGCGGCTCGGCACCGCCGACGAGGTGGCCGAGGGTGTGGTCTTCCTGGCGTCGGCCCGCGCCCGCTGGATCACTGGCCAGACCCTGATGGTCGACGGCGGCTATGCCCTCTAGAAAGGCGTCGCTGGCGCTGCTGCTGGCAAGCGTTGCCGTCTATGTCGCGGCGCTGTTCCACGACGCCTTCTGCGTCGAGGGCCGGTGTTCCGACTGGCCGAGCTGGACCATCCTCCTGTTCGGCGCGCTGGCTCTCGGCGGAACGCTGGCGAACCTGGCGTGGCTCGCCAACCCGGTCCTGTTCGCCGCGTGGATCCTGACGTGGTTCGGTGAACGGGCGGCGGCCGTCGTCACCGCGCTTGCCGCGCTGGCGCTGGCGTCGTCGTTCATCTTGCAGAAGACGGTGGTCGTCAACGAGGCGGGCCTCGATCAGGCGATCACCGGTCTCGAGCGCGGCTACTGGCTGTGGCTGGCCAGCACGGCGATCGCCTGCGCCGCCGCCGTGGCCGCCGGCAAGCCGCCGGCGCGTGCGGTGTGAGCCGGTGACGTGAGCCGCGCCGCGCCGCCCTTCCGCGCCGATCAGGTCGGCTCCCTGCTGCGCACGGCGCCGGTCAAGGCAGCGCGCACCCGGCGCGCCACAAGCGAGATCACGCCGGCGGAGCTGGCGGCGGTCGAAGACGCCGAGATCGCCAAACTCGTGGCGCGTCAGGAGGCGATCGGCCTAAAAGGCGTGACCGACGGCGAGTTCCGCCGCTCCTGGTGGCACTACGATTTCCTGGCCGGCCTCGATGGCGTCGAGCTGGTGAGCGTGGCCCAGGGGCTGCAGTTCAAGGGCACGACGACCAAGGCCGAGGGCCTGCATGTGCACGGCAAGGTCGATTTCCCGGCCGATCATCCGATGCTCGGCCATTTCCGGTTCCTGAAGTCGATCGCCAGGGCCACGCCCAAGATGACGATACCGTCGCCCACGGCGCTGCACTATCGCGGCGGCCGGCAGGCGATCGAGCGGGCGGTCTATCCCGAGATGGAGGCGTTCTTCGCCGACCTCGGCCGCGCCTACGCCAGGGCCGTGCGGGCGTTCGGCGAGGCGGGCTGCACCTATCTCCAGCTCGACGAGGTCTATGTCGCCTACCTCTGCGATCCCGCGCAGCGCGCCTTCCTGCGCGACCGCGGCGAGGATCCCGACCGGCTGCTGCACATCTACGCCGACCTGGTGAACGCCGCCGTCGCCGGCCGCACGCCCGGCATGACGATTTCCATGCATCTGTGCCGCGGCAACTTCCGCTCGACCTGGATGGCCGAAGGCGGCTACGAGCCGGTGGCCGACATCCTGTTCAACCGGATGGGCGTCGACGCCTATTTCATGGAGTACGACAGCGCCCGCGCCGGCGGCTTCGAGCCGCTGCGGCTGCTGCCCAGGAACAAGCACGCCGTGCTCGGCATCATGACCTCCAAGACCGGCGCGCTGGAAAGCAAGGATCAGCTGAAACGCCGCCTCGACGAGGCCGCGAAGTTCACCGACCTCGACCGGCTCTGCCTCTCGCCGCAATGCGGCTTCGCCAGCACCGAGGAGGGCAACCTCCTGGCCGAAGAGGAGCAGTGGGCCAAGCTCCGCCGCTGCGTCGAAGTGGCCGAAGAGGTGTGGGCTGAGACTGTAACACTCGGCAATCGTCGGTAATGACGGGTAACCAATTGTCATTTCGCCTGCGGTAGCGCGCCGGGCGATCATCGCGGACCAGCGGATGTAGTTTGCAGGTTCCCGCGCCATGACCACGACAGTCGTTCTCTTTGCCGTCTTCGTCATGATGATGGGCAATGCGACGGTCCTCGCCACTCTGGGTCTGTTCGGCCGCGGCATCGGCCTGACCGAGTTTCAGATCGGCGCGATCATCTCGTGTTCCGCCGTGCTGTTCTTCCTCACCTCTTCGCGGTGGGGCCTTATGGCCGATCGACGGGGCCGGCGTGTCGTCATTCTTCTGGGGCTTGCCGGTACGGCTGTGTCGCTCCTGCTGTTCGCCGGGCTGTTCACGGTGGAGAAAGGCGAACTCGACGCTTCCGTCGTCTTTCTGGTGCTTCTCGCCGCCCGCGCGATCTATGGCGTTCTCGGGGGCGGCGTGCAGCCGGCGGCCATGGGTTACATGGCTGATGTCACGGCTCACGCCGACCGCGCAGCCGGCGCCGCCGCAGTCGGTGCCGCGGTCGGTCTCGGCAGCATGGTCGGCCCCGCGCTCGCCGCCGCTCTGATCGGTGGGGGCTTTGCCGTTCCCGTCCTCGGCGCCGGCATCCTCACCCTGGCCACAGCTCTCGTGGTGCTTGCCGTCCCGCGGGACGCGCCGCGGTCTGAGCCACGCGCGCCGCCGCCGACGGCCGCCAAGCGCGCGGGTGTTCGCGGGAAGCTTGGCTTCTACCTCGTGCTCGCCTTCGCGATCCATTTCGCCTTCGCCGCGCTGCAGACGACCAACGCGTTCTACGTTCAGGATTCGCTCGGCGTCGACACCATCGCCGCGGTCCGGCGCGCGGCGCGGGGTCCTGGGCCTTGCCGTCGGTAAGGACATCGCCCGGCATGCCGGCCAGGCGCCGCATTGAAAATCGTCAATACAGGCGAAAGGCCGGCGGCAGGCGGGCCCTGCTACCTCTGCGGCACGAGCCCGGCGCCCCTTGCGATCCCGCGGGGTTGGGCCGGCCCCGGATGAGGAGAACGACCGTGAAAATTTCCAAGAGCATCGTTGCGGCGTTGCTGGGCACCACCATGCTCGCCGGCGCCGTCCAGGCCCAGCAGACGCCGGCCGCGCCCGCCCCGGCGGCCATGCAGAAGGCCGAAGCCGCACGCGACCTCATTAAGCCGTCGGTCGACGGCGGCGTGGCGTTCCGCGCCCTGCATCTCGCACGGCTGGCGATCTTCGAGGCCGATCCTGTGGCGGCCAAGAAGCTGGTCGCCGACGCCCGCGCGGCCCTTGCCAAGGCGAAGGTCGACTCGACGGCGTTCATGAAGGCCGAGGCCGAGCTGAAAATGCCGCCGGGCACGAAGCCGGCCGCGGCCGGCCCCGCCGTCGCCTGGCTGCCGATCGACGGCCAGCTCGTGCTGGGCGAGGACTTCGTGGCCACCCCGGTGAAGGCCGCGGCGGTCGCCGAGGCGAACAAGCATCTCGAGAAGGGCCAGCGCAAGGAGGCGCTCGAGAAGCTGCGCCTGGCCGACGTCAACGTGAGCTTCACCATGGCCCTGGCGCCGCTCGAGCGGACGATCGCCGAGGTCGAGATGGCGGCCAAATTCATGGACGAGGGCAAGTACTACGAGGCCAACGCCGCCATGAAGAAGGCCGAGGACGGCGTGCGCTACGACTCGTTCGCCGCCGTCGCAGTGCCGGCGAAGACGCAGTAGGCGCAACGCACGACACGAGGGGATCGCCGGCCGCGGGGCCGGCGATCTTTTGTCAGCGGTCCTCCAGGGCTTCCAGGATCGGTACCTGCACGGTGTTGGATTCCAGGAACTCGTGGGCCGCCTTGCGCTTGGCGGGATCGCGGGCGTCGCCGTCGATGATGGCGGTGATGAGGTCGCACTTGTAGGGAATGGCCACCGCCTCGCCGTAGCGCGGCGACCGGTTGTGCCGCTTGTGGACGTAGACGCGCGTGCGGCCCACCAGGTCGGTGACGCGCAGAGGCTCGCCCGGGCCGGCCGGCTGGAAGCGCGGGTCGAGCAGGCGGATGTCGACCGCCCGCTCCAGGGCCGCATCGTCGGGCACGCCCTCGGGGCAGTCGCCCCCGGGCCCGAGCGTCAGCCAGACGTAGACGTCGTGGTGCTCGCCGCTGTAGGCGCGGCCGACCGGCGCCTCGTCTTCGCCGAACGGCCAGGCGAACCGCCGCCAGCCGCGCGCGTCGGTCGGGCCCATCTCGACCAGGCGGTTGGCGTACCAGGCGAGCCCGACCAGGGCTGCGATCTGGACCGCCGCCAGGAGGATGCTGTTGCGCGTCTGGCGGTCGATTTTCATGTCGTGGCACGAAACCGACGGGGCCGGTCGCTCAGATCTGGTGCGCCATCGGCGGCGCCGGGATCGGCCGCACGCGCTCGTAGGCGGCGGCCGCGCGCAGCACCAGCGCGTCGCGGGCATGGCCGGCCACGATCTGCAGGCCGATCGGCAGGCCCTCGCGGTCGAGGCCGCAGGGGATGGTGGCGGCGGGCTGGCGCGTCAGGTTGAACGCGAGCGTGAACGGCGTCCAGCCGATGTCGACGCCGTCGCCGCCCCACGCCGCGTTCTCGTTCACGGCGAAGGCCGTCATCGGCATGGTGGGCGTGAGCAGCAGATCGTATTTGGCCATGAACAGATTGAGGATCACGCCCAGCGTCTGGCGCTGCTGGATCGCCGTCACCACCGCCTCCTGGCCGAGGCCGGCGCCGTGCTCGGCGGCTTTCAGCAGGCCGGGATCCATCAGCGCCCGCTTCTCGGGGCTGAAGTTCTTGACCAGCACGGCCACGTTCGACTGCCAGTGGGCGTTCAGGATGCGGCGCGGGTCGAGGCCTTGCAGGTCAGGCGAATCCTCGACCACCTTGGCGCCCAGCGTCTTGAACACCCGGGCCGCGTGCTCGACGGCCACCGCAACGTCGCGGTCGATGCGATCGCGCTCGACGAAGCCCAGGCTCGGCGAGTAGGCGATGCGCAGTCCCTTCACGCCCTTCTCGAAGCCCTTTAGGTAGTCCTCGGCGTCGTCGGGCCGGCCATAGAGGTCGCGCGGATCGGGCCGCGCCATGACGTTCATCATCATCGCCGCGTCGCGCACGGTGCGGGTCATCGGCCCGACATGCGACAGCGTGCCCTGCGCCGAGGGCGGCCACAGCGGCACCCGCGCCTGCGTCGGTTTTAGCCCGAACAGGCCGGTGAAGGCGCAGGGGATGCGCACCGAGCCTGCGCCGTCGGTGCCGACCGCGAGGCTGCCCATGCCGACGGCCGCGGCCGCCGCGCCGCCGCCCGACGAGCCGCCCGGCGTGCGGCCGACCTTCCACGGATTGTGCGTGGCGCCGAACAGCGCCGAGTCGGTGACGCCCTTCCAGCCGTACTCGGGCGAGGTCGTCTTGCCGAGCAGCACGGTGCCGGCCGCACGCAGGTGCTGCGCCACCGGCGAGTCGACCGTCCACGGACCGTCGGGGTCGGTGGCGAGGCTGCCCATGCGGGTCGGCATGCCCTTGGTCTGCACCATGTCCTTTATGGTGATCGGCACGCCGTCGATGTCGGAGAGGCGCTTGCCGCCCTTCTTCCAGCGCTTCTCCGACGCCCGCGCCTGGCGCAGCGCCTGGTCGGGATCGAGATGCTGGAAGGCGTTGAGCTGGCCGTTGAAGGCGTCGATGCGCGCCAGCGCCGCGCGCGCCGCCTCGACCGGCGAGGCCTTGCGGGCCTTGTACAGTTTCACCAGCTCGTGGGCCGGCATCATCGCAAGGTCGGCGGTCATCGGTTGCTCTCCGGCAGCATGGGGAATTTCAGCGGATGGGCCTCGGCGTAGCGCGCCGCGGCGCGCAGCACGGTGGCGTCGCGGTAATGGCCTGACACGATCTGCAGCCCGACCGGCAGGCCGTCGCCGCTGAGCCCGCACGGCACCGTGGCCGCCGGGTGGCGCGTCAGGTTGAACTGCGGCGTGTAGGGCGACCATTGCACGTTGGGCTTGCCGTCCGGCCCGTCGGGCAGGTTCTGGCCCGCGGCGAACGGCTTGACCGCGACGGTCGGCGTCAGCAGCAGGTCGTACTTGGCGAAGAACAGGTTCCAGGCAAGCGCCAGTTCGCGCCGCGTCACCTGCGCGTTGACCACGTCCTGCAGCGAATAGCGCAGCCCCGCCTTGGCGCCGGCCAGCAGGCTGGGATCGAACTCGTGGTGGCGCTCCTCGGGATAGAGTTGCAGCAGCCGCTGCAGCGCCGACAGCCAGTGCACGACGAAGGCGCGGCCGGCGTCGGCGAAGGAGTAGGGCGCCTCGGCCTCCTCGACCTTGCAGCCCAGCGCTTCGAACTGCCGCGCCGCCCGCGTCACCATCGCCGCAACCTCGATGTCGAGCGGATGGTCGCCCAGGCGCAGCACGAAACCCACCCGCAGCTTCTTCAGTTTGCCGCCGAGCTTGCGGGCGTAGTCGGTGTCGTCGGCGGGCAGGGCGAAGGGATCGCGGGCGTCGGGCCGGGCCAGCACGTTCATCATCAGCGCGCAGTCGAGCGCGGTGCGGGCCATCGGGCCGGTGTTGGCGAGGTCGCCGGTCATCGACGGCGGCCAGGCCGGCACGCGGCCGAACGTGGCCTTCAGACCGACCAGGCCGTTGAAGCTTGCCGGGATACGTACCGAGCCGCCGCCATCGGTGCCGACGGCGATCGGCCCGAGGCCGGCCGCGACCGCGGCTCCGGCGCCGCCCGACGAGCCGCCCGGCGTGCATTCGAGCCGCCACGGATTGCGCGACACGCCGTTCAGCGGCGAATCGGTCACGCCCTTGTGGCCGTATTCCGAGCTGGTGCTCTGGGCGAAGACGACCGCGCCCGCCTCGCGCAGCCGTGCCACGGCCGGCGCGTCGTCGGCCGCCGGCGTCTTGTCGGTTAGCTTGCTCGCCATGCTGTGCGGCCAGCCTTTGGCGCGCACCAGCTCCTTGATCGAGACCGGCACGCCGTCGAGTGGCGACAGCGGCGCGCCTTTCTTCCAGCGCTTCTCCGAGGCGCGGGCGGCGGCCAGCGACTTGTCGGCATCGACGCGGCAGAGCGCATTGATCTGCGGGTTGACCGTGTTCACCCGCTGCAGCACCGCCTTCATGGTCTCGACCGGCGAGGCCTTGCCGCGGCGGTAGAGCCGGCCGAGCTCGGCCGCGGTCGCTTGCGTGAGATCGACGACGGTCATGGCGTGGTCCCCCTGGCGGCGGTGTAGCGGCGCGCGAGCTGCTCGGCCTGGTACTCGGCGCCGAGCGCCTGCTCGGTGCGGCCGACGCGGCGGTAGAGGCCGGCCAGCGCCCGCTTGGTCCATGGCACGGTCGGCCGCTCGCGCTCGTCGGCCTGCAGCAGCGCCAGCGCCGCGTCGTTCCAGCCGGCGCGCACCAGCGCATCGAGATGGATGGCGCCGAACAGGCCGCGCTGGGCGATCGAGCCGCCGATCGACGCGAGATGCGGCATCGCCCGCCCGAGCAGGCGCGCCGCCTCGGCGTGGTCGCCGCTTGCGTGGGCGGCGAGACCGTGGGCGGCCGGCACGGCGCAGTCGGCCCACGCCTCGCGTTCGAACGGCCGGGCGCGCTCGGCGCGGTCTTCCAGGCTCGCCAGCATCTCGGTGACGGCGCTCTGCTCGCCGGCCCGCGCGAGGCCGTAGAGATACTGCAGGTCGAGGAAGGCCGAGAAGTGCTCGTGAAGGCGCGGCTTCAGGTAGGTCGCCAGGTCGGTCCAGCGATCCCCGACATCGACGCCGCGCAGTTCGAGGCGCGCCAGCAGCGACACGGCGTTGATCTGGTCCTCGCAGAACTCCTTCCACACGCCCCACACCCGCCGGTCATAGAGCGCCAGCGCCTCGTCGGTGCGGTCCAGGTCGATCAGGAACAGCGCGAGGTGCCACCAGTTGTGGGTGTACATGAAGGAGTTGCAGCCCTCCCAGGTGTCGGACATCTCCTCCAGGAAGGCCACGCCCTCCAGCATCCGGCCGTGCGATTCTAGGCAATGGGCGATCGCGTGATGCGCCCAGGGATCACGGCGGTCGATGGCCAGCGCCTTGCGCGCCACGGCCTCGGCCTCGTCGAGGCGGTTGCATTCCTCCAGGCCGAACGCCTGCATCGCCCAGACGAAGCGGTTGTCGGCGTTGGCCGCGGCCAGCCGTTCGCCCACATCGAGCAGCGTCTCGGCGTCGCCGCGGTTGAAGGCATGGAGTTGGGCGAGTTTGCCGGCCAGCAGGTCGCGCGGCCAACGGGCGACGATGTCGCGGAAATGCGCGAGGCTGCGGTCGTCGTCGCCCGCGATCCAGCTCTCGACGGCGGCGAGCCAGGCCTGCTCCCGCAGGTTGGCGCCGGCCGACATCGCCCTGGCGCGCGCGGCATAGCGCGTCGCGGCGGCACGGCCCTCCGACGAATACATCGACAGCATCAGGCTGGCCGCGATCACCGGCAGCAGGGCGCATCTCTCTTCCCGGTCGGCGGCGGCCGTGAACTCGCCCAGCCGGTTGCCGAAGGCCAGCCATTCCTCGCGGACGAAATCGAGCGCCGCGACCGCGCCGGCATCGGCATTGCTCAACTCCAGCCCCTGACCGTCGCGCGTCACCAACCGCCCCCTTGCCGTCGCGGCAGCTTCGCACGACGCGGCGGCTTGGGCAAAATGCCGCCCGCGCCGGCGCGCCTCGGCGCTAGGATTTCGGCGAGCCGCCGAGGAAGCAGAAGATGCGGCCGCTCGGGCCGGCGCAGATGTGGCTGTTGCCGTCGGGCGACAGCTCCTTCAGCACGGCGCGCGGCGGGATCTGCACCCAGCGGCCGTTCAGCAACGCGTACCAGTGGCCGTCGTCCTTCTGGTAGGCGCGCGTCGGCCGGCAGTCGCCCTCGAGCACGCCGTCCGCCCGCCGCTTCTGGGCGTTGCAGCACGAGGCGTTC
Organism: Reyranella sp.; assembly: GCA_019745575.1. GTDB lineage: Bacteria > Pseudomonadota > Alphaproteobacteria > Reyranellales > Reyranellaceae > Reyranella. Next base: position 14,376 of record JAIETA010000345.1, read on the forward strand.
GTGCCGGGCTGCTTCAGCTTCTCGTACCAGTCGTGGTGCTCGGCGTGGCCCTGACCATGGTGGCCGGCCGGTGGCGTCTGCGCCGCGGCCGGTCCGCCGATCAGTGCCGCCAGGACGGTGACCAACAACAATCGTGGCATGAGGACATCTCGCTCAGCCGACTTCGTCCCCGGGATCGTACTCCTTTCGAAGGCCGGAGACGATGGGGACGAACGAGGGGTCGTCGGCCGACAGCATGCCGTGGCGGACGAAGAAGTCGATCAGCACCAGGTTGCAGTTGTACTTGAACTCGGTCGTGTCGCGCACCGTCTCGAACACGCGCCGGGCCGGCCACAGCTCGAAGCTGTGGACCTCACCGTCGCTGGCCCGCGGCGTGAAGTCGGCCGGCAGTTCGAGGTCGAAGCAGGTCATGACGTCGGGTTTTAGCTGCGGCCCCGACTGGTTCCAGTAGGAGACGCAGCCGACGGCCTTGGCCTGCAGGGCCAGCGCGCGCGGGATCGCCGCCTCCTCGGCGCACTCCTTGATCAGGTTGTCGAGGAGGCCGATGCCGGCCGGCTGGCCGCCCGCCACCGTGTTGTCGAGCGCGCCGGGAAAAGTCGGCTTGTCGTAGGACCGTCGCGGCACCCAGATGTGCAGCCCGTCGGCCTGCCGCACGTAGCCCGTCATGTGCGGCCCGAAGGCGCGCACGCCGAACCACGGCACGGCGGCGCGCTCCATATCGAGCAGGGCGGGGCGGCCGAACGTCCAGGTGACGGGGTAGGCCTCGTCGCGCCACAGGCCGGCGAAATGACCCTGCATGCGCAGGTCGAGCAGGAACGTGCGCATCACCGCGGTCCGCCGGGCCGGCGTGTCGAGCGTCGGGTCGAGATGCCAGGCGCGGTCGCGATGGAAGAAGAGGTCGGGCCGCGCCGCCAGGACCGGGGCGAAGTCGCGATGGATGAACCCGGCGCGCTCGGCGCCGACGTACCACGGCTCGAACTGCGAGAGGTCGGCGTTGTTGCAGCGCCGGAGATGATCGAGGAAGGACATGGCTCCGTGAGATAGCATAGGATTGCCGGCATGACCGAAGACGAACTGCAGACGCTGCTCGAGAAGACCTTGCCGGCTGCCGACCTGCATGGACTGCTGGTCGAGGAATGCCAGGACCAGGACGTGCGGCTGCGCTTTCCCTTCGACGCGCGCTTCGTGGGGCCAGGCGAGATTTTTTCCGGACCGGCGCTGCTGTCGTTCGCCGACACCGCGCTGTTTGCCGCCGTGCAGGCCGCGGTCGGCGCGGCTGAGCTCGCGCTCACCGCCAACCTCAACGTCACGTTCCTGAAACCGGCCGAGGCCGCCGACGTCGTGGCGCTGGCGCGCGTCATCCGCCGCGGCCGTCGCACCGCGCACGCCGAGGCCTGGCTGTTCAGCCACGCCGCCGTCGATCCGATGCTGCACGCGACCGCCAGTCTGGCGGTCAGACCGCGCGAGAAAGCAATCTCTCCTCCCCTTGCCTAGCAAGGGGAGGTGTCGCTTCAGCGGCTTGTAACCAAGCCGCTGAAGTGACGGAGGGGTCATGGGCCAAAGATCCCTGTGGCCTACGCGCCTTCACAGGCTGAGCAACCCGATAGATGCCTGACAGAATGACCCGGATAGATGCCTGACAGTTTTCGGCATTTTAGTCATGTC
>JAIETA010000026.1 GCA_019745575.1 Reyranella sp.
TGCCGGCGGCGCGTGCGCCGGCGTCGGCCGCGGCGAGGCGTTCGAGACGGCCATCCGGCGTGCGCCACAATGCGCCGCGTGCCGTCGCGACCAGGACCGGCCAGGCTGGAGGGGAAGACGCCATTTCTTGTCCGATAGCATACAATGGCAGCCGATGACCCGATTTGGCCGCCGCAGCCTGTTGATGTCGCCGTTCGGCCTGGGGTTTGTGCCGCCGGCGCTGGCGGCGGACCCCGACGTGGCGGTCATCGGTGCGGGCGTGGCCGGTCTCGCGGCGGCGCGCGCGCTGATGGCGGCAGGCAAGAGCGTACAAGTGATCGAAGCGCGCGAACGCATCGGCGGGCGTGCCTTCACCGACGGCACGACCTTCGGCTTTCCCTTCGACCACGGCGCGCAGTGGATCGAGGCCGGCAAAATCAACCCGGCCATGGCGATCGTGCGCGAGGCGTCCGCCAGGGCGATCCTCGACCGCTCCGAGCAGGCGCTCTATCTCGCCGGCAAGGAGCTGTCGAAGGACGACTACGCGCGCTTCGAAAAGATCGCGCAGGAGGCGACGCGCAGGATCGCCGAGGCGCTGAAACAGCAGCCCGACGTCGCGGTCGGCCGGCTGCTGGCGGCGCAGGATCCGTTGGAGCGGCTGGCTTTTGCGATGGTCGGACCGCTCGAACAGGGCGTCGAGAATGGCGAGCTGTCGGCCCGCGACTTCACCCGCCAACCCGAGCCGGAACCCCAATACGCCATCGCCGGGGGCTTGGGCGCGATGATCCAGCGCTGGGGCGCCAGGGTGCCCGTCAGATTCGGCGCCCGGGTCGTGCGTGTCGATTCGACGGGCGCGCAGATCGCCATCGAGACCACGGCCGGCCAGATGCGCGCCCGTACCGCCATCGTCACCCTGCCGTCCGGTGTGCTGGCGACCGGCAAGATCGGCTTCGCGCCGCAGCTCAGCGCGGCCAAGCGCGAGGTGATCGCCCAGTTGCCGATGGCCTCGTACAACAAGGTGGCGCTGCTGTTCTCACGCCAGGTGATCGACGCGCCGGCAGGCCGGAACGTGACTGCGCTTACCCGCAAGGAGCAGGCCTTCGACGCCGTCGTGCGCCCGACTGGCCGCGAAGCCGCGCTGGTTTTCGTGGGCGGCGCCCACGCTCGGGCGCTCGAGGAGGAGGGCGGGCGGGCCGCCGTCACCTTCGCGGTTTCGGCGCTGGCCGAGATCTATGGCGACGGTCTGCGCGGCGCGGTGGCCAAGTCGCACGCCACGCAATGGGGCAGGGATCCCTACGCGACCGGCGCCTGGTCGGTGGCGCGGCCCGGCCACGCCGACAAGCGGGCGGTACTCGCCCAGCCGCATCACGACCGCGTCTTCTTTGCCGGCGAGGCGACCGATCCTGTATGGGCGACACGGGTGGGCGGCGCCTACGCGTCGGGTCTACGGGCGGCCAAGGAGGTGCTGGCGGTTCTCGGGGCGTCGTCGCGCCGTTAGGTGCCGGCAACGACGATCGGTCGTGGACAAAGCGTCGTGAGCCGGAGCGATGGACACGCCGCTCCATAGATATTGCTCGGCAAGTGCAAACAAGATTTACTGCTGTCCGAATCGCAGAGGATCCCCCGCCGATGTCGTTGATCGAAGTACAATCGTGATGCGGGACTTCACTCTGCGCGGCATGGCGTTGGGTGCGGTGATCACCGTGCTTTTCACCACCGCCAATGTCTATCTCGGACTGAAAGTCGGGCTGACTTTTGCCACGTCCATTCCCGCGGCGGTCATCTCCATGGCCCTGCTCAGGCTTCTCGGGAACAGCAACATTCTCGAGAACAACATTGTCCAGACCATTGCCTCCGCGGCCGGAACGCTGGCAGCGATCATCTTCGTTCTGCCGGGACTGGTCATGATCGGCTGGTGGCAGGGCTTCCCGTACTGGATGACGGCGGCGGCATGCGCGATCGGCGGGATTCTGGGCGTCATGTATTCCATCCCGCTGCGCCGTGCGCTTGTGACGGGATCGGACCTGCCCTATCCCGAAGGCGTGGCGGCGGCCGAGGTCTTGAAGGTCGGCTCGACATCTCAGGAAGGCGCGGAGGAGAACGCCCGCGGCCTTCGGGTCATCGTTTGGGCCGGGCTCGTCTCCGCCGGATTCGCCGTCCTGGCGGCCATGAAGCTGGTGGCATCCCATGTGGCGGTTCGCTTCAAGATCGGAAGTGCCGCGACCGGGCTTTCGGCGAGCTTCTCGATGGCGCTGATCGGGATCGGGCATCTGGTCGGGCTGTCGGTCGGCATTGCCATGCTGCTGGGAACGGCGCTGTGCTGGGCGGTCCTGGTTCCCTATCTGACCGCACAGCGTGGCGTCACCGGGTCCGCCGATCAGGTCGTCGCGGCGATATTCAGCCACGAGGTCCGCTTCATCGGTGCCGGCACGATTGGCATTGCGGCGATCTGGACCCTGTTGAAGATCCTGAAGCCCATCGTAAGCGGCGTGAAGGCAGCGATGGCCTCGGCACAGGCGCGGCGCGGCGGCGCAGCGCTCGACGTCATCGAGCGCGACCTGCCGATCGGCATCGTCGGCGGCACCGTTGTCCTGTCGCTTCTGCCCATCGCCGCTTTGCTGTTGTGGTTTGGCAGGGGCGGGCCGGTCGCGGAGCATGCGCCGGTCGTTATCTCAGCGACGTTGGTCTACGTCGTGGTCGCTGGCGCGCTCGTCGCGGCGGTATGCGGCTACATGGCCGGCCTGATCGGCGCGTCGAACAGTCCGATTTCGGGGGTAGGCATTCTTGCCATCCTTGGAGCGTCTCTGCTGCTCGTGCTCTACTTCGGGCAAAGCAGCGATGCGGCCACGTCTCGAGCCTTGGTCGCCTATGCTCTGTTCACCACCGCCCTCGTGTTCAGCATCGCGACCATTTCCAACGACAATCTTCAGGACCTCAAGACCGGACAACTGGTCGGTGCGACGCCATGGCGACAGCAGGTGGCTCTGATCCTCGGCGTGGTATTCGGGTCCCTGGTCATCCCGCCGGTGCTCGACCTCCTGAATACGGCCTTTGGCTTCGCTGGAACGCCGGGGGCCGGTCCCGAGGCGCTTGCCGCCCCACAGGCGGCACTGATCTCGGCGCTGGCCACGGGCGTTCTGGGCGGCAGCCTCGATTGGACCCTGATCGGCGTTGGCTGCGGGATCGGCATGATCGTCATCCTGATCGACGAAGCGATGGGCAGGGCAGGCAAGATGCGATTGCCGCCGCTGGGCGTCGGCATGGGGATCTATCTTCCCATGTCGATGACCTTGCTGATTCCGCTCGGCGCCGCGATAGGCTGGGCCTACGACCGGTGGTCGGACCGGCAATCCAGACCGGAATTCGCGAAGCGCATGGGCGTTCTGGCGGCGACCGGCCTCATCGTCGGTGAAAGCCTTTTTGGCGTCGTCTTCGCCGGGATCGTCGGCGCCACGGGGAACGACACGCCACTCAGGGTGGTCGGCGACGATTTCGCAAGCATGGCGATGATCGCCTCGCCAGTCGTGTTCGTCCTGCTGATCGTGCGGCTGTATCGCCGCACGATGCTTGCGGCATCCGGCTAAGAGCTCCGGCCCCGGATATCGCGCCGCGCTGGCGCGGCACTCTGAAAGTGCCCGCAATTGACGCAAGTGGCCGCCGCACCTAGTTTGGTCGATCCATGCTCCAGATCGACCGTTCCCTCGCCGAAGCCGCGCGCGCGTGGCCCTTCGAAGAAGCCCGCAAGATCGTCGCACGCATTGGCGGCAAGGTGCCGGCGAAAGGCCATGTGCTGTTTGAAACCGGCTATGGCCCTTCAGGCCTGCCGCACATCGGCACGTTCGGCGAGGTCGTGCGTACAACGATGGTGCGTCAGGCGTTCCGTCGATTGAGCGACGTGCCGGCGCGGCTGTTCTGTTTTTCCGACGACATGGACGGCCTGCGCAAGGTGCCGGACAACGTGCCGAACAGGGAGATGCTGACGTCGCACCTCGGCAAGCCGCTGACGGCGGTGCCCGACCCGTTCGGCACCCACGAAAGCTTTGGCGCTCACAACAACGCGCGGCTCCGCGCCTTTCTCGATTCCTTCGGCTTCGAGTACGAATTCCAGTCGGCCACCGACTGGTACAGGTCGGGCCGCTTCGATCCGATGCTGCTTGCCATGCTGCGCCACTACGACGAGGTGCAGGAGGTGATGCTGCCGACCCTGGGCGAGGAGCGCCAGCAGACCTACTCGATCTTCCTGCCGATCTCGCCCAAGACCGGACGCGTCCTGCAGGTGCCCGTCATACGGACCGATGTCGACGCCGGCACCATCGTCTACCGCGATGAGGATGGTACGCTGGTCGAGACGCCGGTGACCGGCGGCAACGTCAAGCTGCAGTGGAAGGCCGACTGGGCCGGTCGCTGGTTCGCGCTCGACGTCGACTACGAAATGTACGGCAAGGATCTCATCTCTTCGGCCGAACTCAGCGCCAGGATCGTGCGTATCCTGGGCGGCAGGCCCCCGGAAGGCTTCAACTTCGAGCTGTTCCTCGACGAGCAGGGCCGCAAGATCTCCAAGTCCAAGGGCAACGGCCTCTCGGTCGAGGAGTGGCTGCGCTATGCGCCGCCCGAGTCGCTGGCGCTCTACATGCAGCAACAGCCGCGGCGCGCCAAGCGGCTCTACTTCGATGTGATCCCGCGCGCCATCGACGACTATCTCGCCGCGATCGAGAAGCTGCCGGCCGAAGAGCCCGCCAAGGCGCTGGAGAATCCCGCCTGGCACATTCACGACGGAAAGGCGCCGGCCAACTCGGCGGCCGGCGTCAATTTCGGCATGCTGCTCAACCTCGCGGGCGTGGCGCACACCGAGGACAAGGACGTACTGTGGCAGTACCTGCGTCGCTATGTGCCGGGCGCTACGCCGGACAATGCGCCCTATCTCGATCGTCTCTTGCAGGGCGCCGTGGCCTACTACCAGGACTTCGTGAAGTCTTCGAAGAAGTTCCGTCTGCCCACCGAGCGCGAGCGCGTAGCGCTGGAGGATCTCGCGGGCGTGCTGCGCGGCCTGCCCGACGAGGCGAGCGCCGAGGTCATCCAGAACGAGGTCTACGAGGCCGGCAAGCGCCACTTCGCCAAGGAAGAGCTGCGCCAGTGGTTCAAGACGCTCTACGAGGTTCTTCTGGGCAGCGAGCAGGGGCCGCGCATGGGCGCGTTCGTGAAGCTCTATGGTCGTGACAACGTCGTGTCATTGATCGAACGCGCGCTTGCCGGTGAGGATCTCGGCAAGGTTGCCTAGGAGCGGGGCGTGAACGACGGCGTCGTCTTTGACTACCTCAATCCCGCTATTCCGAAGGGGCTGAAGACACTCGCCGTGCCGTTGATCCGCGCCGGCCGGGACTCGATCAAGGGCTATGGCGAGATCGTGCGCGATCCCAAGAAGCACAGGGTCGAGATCGTGCCGTGGCCGCTCAGCGGCCCGCGCAAGCTGGACGCCGGCACCGGCATCGAGGGCGGCACGACCGAGGGTATCTTCACCTGCGAGTGGCGCGGCAACGAGCTGATCGGGCGCAATGAGGCGGTGGGCGGCCACTACGTCATCGGCTTCCGCGACCTCCCAGAGACGGCTGCGGCCGGCGTCGCCTTGAGCCGCGACCGTGTCCTGCTGTGGCATTGCAACTACCATCCCGACGGCGGCCAGCTGTTCTGGCCGCTCGACGGCAAGCCCTTCGTCGTGCCGGTCGCGCCGCCGGGCGACGACCTCCGGCCCGAGACATTCGTCGCCCTGTGGTCGGACGGCAGCTTTGGCATCTATATCCATCCGGGGATCTGGCACGAGGGCGCCTTTCCCGTGACGCCGGCCGGCCGATTCTTCGACAAACAGGGCAAGGTGCATGCCCGCGTGAGCTGCGATCTCGCCCGCGAATTCGGCATGCTGCTGGCCGTGCCGCTGCCACACGCTACCTGACATAAACATTCCATAGAATATTTTTCGCTTGCGCCACAACATTCTTTGGAATATGTCTACATTCCATAGAATGTTGTGGAGGGTTCGATGGCAATTTCACGCAAGACCTTTCTCCGGGTGCTGGGCGGCGGCATCGTGGTGGCGGCGGGCGCCGCCGTGGCGGTGCCACGGTTGGATGCCATGCCGGCCGTCGCCATCGAAGGCTGGAAGGGCCCGGGACCGGCTGAGACCGACCCGCGCCGTCGGGCGCTGGCCTGGGCACTGCTGGCGCCCAACCCGCACAATCTCCAATCCTGGACGGTCGATCTTTCCCGGCCCGACACGATCGTGCTCCATGTCGATGCCAAGCGGCTGCTGCCTCAGACCGATCCGTTCTCGCGCCAGATTCTGATCGGTCATGGCTGTTTCCTGGAAATTCTGGCGATGGCAGCGGCAGCCGATGGCTATCGCGCCGACGTTACCCTCTTTCCCGACGGCGACTGGGCACTGGACAAGCCAGTGGCGCGGATCGCGTTTACGAAACAGGCGGGCATCGCGGTCGATCCGCTGTTCGCCGAGGTGCCACGGCGGCGCACAATCAAGTCGAAGTTCGAGGCGCGCGCCCTCGATCCGGCGCACAAGACGGCTCTGCTTGCGGGGTACGGCGCGGCGGCGCTGCCCCTCACCATTGCCGACGAACCGGGCAAGGTCGAGCGCTTGCGCACCTTGGCCATCGCGGGCTCGGAGCTGGAGATGAACACGGTCCGGACCCACAAGGAGAGCATCGACGTGGTGCGTATCGGCGCCGCCGACATCGCCGCGCACCGCGACGGCATCTCCCGCAAGGGGCCGATGATCTGGGCGCTGCGCCAGACCGGGCAGATGACGCCGGAAAAGGCGATGACCCCCGGAACGCCGGCGTGGAACGGCGGTCGTGACTATGCACTGGCCGGCTACGCCAGTAGCCGCGCTTTCGGCTGGATCGCCAGCGCCGACAATGCGCGGACCACCCAGATTGCGGTTGGCCGGGCTTTCGTCCGACTGCAGCTCGCGGCGACCGCGCTGGGCGTCGCGCTCCAGCCGCACAGCCAGACCCTGCAGGAGTATCCCGAGATGGCCGAACTGCGTGCGGCCATGCACAGGGAAACCGGCACGCCGGCCCCGGCCACGCTGCAGATGTTCTTCCGTCTGGGCTATGCTGGCGATCCCGGCCCGTCGCCGCGACGGGCGCTCAACAGCTTCGTGACCGTGTGACCGAGCCGCCACTTGCCTTCCGGATCGTCAACTGGATCGGCATTATCGATCAGTTGGCCTCGACCGAGGCCAACCGCGCGCTGAGGCCGCTCGGCCTGCAGTTGCCGCATTTCATACTGCTGAACCATTTCAGCCATCGACCGGACGACACCAAGACCGTGACCGGAATCGCCCGCGCCTTGCAGCAGCCGCAACCAGGCGTCACCAAGAACGTGCAGAAGCTGGTGGCCAAGGGCTGGTTGCGCGAACGCATCCATGGCGACGACGGTCGTTCCAAGCTGCTCGTCATGACGCCGGCTGGGCAGGCCAAGCATCGCGCGGCGATCGCCGCCCTCACACCGGGGCTCGCGCGGGCCTTCGCCGAGTGGCCGGAAAAGGATCAGCGTACGCTGTTCGCGCTGCTCGACCGCCTCAAGCTGTGGTTCGATCGGGATCGCGAACGGACGACTGGGTGATCGCATCGAGATAGGCCACGATCAGCCGCACGATCTCGTCCTCGAAGCCGCGGCTGGTGAGGAAGGGCTGCTCCTCCAGCACCGCTGCCCGGATGGTACCCATCAGCGCGCGCGACAGTACGAACACCTGCTCGGGCGCCAGCGGCGCCAGCAAAGGCTTCGGTCCCTGGCCGACGCCGGCACCCGCCGCGGCAATGAACGACGCCACCGACATCATCATGCCGAACCCGACGCCCTGCGACAGCACGGCCTGCAGCACCGCCTTGCGCGCGCGCGGGCGGCCGCGAAACGCATGCACGACGGCACGCACGATGGCCCGCACCCGCCCCTCGACGCTGGGATCGCTCTCGCCCCTGAGCGCGCGACCGACCGCGGCCAAGGCGGCCTGCTGCTCCTGCTCGGCCAGCGCCAGCAGGATCGCGGTCTTGTTGGCATAGTACTGGTAGAGCGTGCCGATGCTCACGCCTGCCCGCGCCGCCACCGCGTTGGTCGTGAAGGCGGCGAGTCCGCCCGCCTCCAGAATCTGAGCAGCTCCCTCCAGGATCGCCGCCGAGGTGTGCGCCGCGCGCGCTTGGCGGGGCGTTCTGCGTTTTATTTCAGGCACTTGTCGACGGGCGACCATGGCGACACCGGGTCCGGGAAAGCGAGTATGAGAATATGAGGATCACTCATATATTTGCAACGGGCAACAGCAAAGGAGTGCGCCATGGACGAACTCGCCATCCTCTATCTCACGCTGCTGCCGCTCGTGGTCGGCGCCGCCTTGGTCGAAGCCGTGTGGCTGTCACGCACGCGGCCCGAGCGCTACGACTGGAAGGCCTGGGCCTGTTCGCTGGCCGACCTGGCGGGCCGCCGCCTGCTCGCCTTCGTGCCCTACGGTCTGGCCGCGCCGTGGCTCGGCTGGGTGTGGGAGCACCGGCTGTTCACCCAGTCGCTCGACCAGGTGGGCTCGGCCGTGCTGCTCTTCCTTGGCTTGGAATTCTTCTACTACTGGTATCATCGCACCAGTCACACCGTGCGCTGGTTCTGGAACGCCCATTCGGTCCACCACACGCCCAACCAGCTCAATCTGGCGGCGGCCTACCGCCTCGGCTGGTTCGGCAAGTTCATCGGCACGTCGCTGTTCTTCACGCCCCTGGTGTGGCTGGGCTTCACGCCGGCCACGGTGCTCACGGCGCTGTTCCTGAACCTGCTTTACCAGTTCTGGCTGCATGCCGATTGGATCCCCAAGCTGGGCTGGCTGGAGTATGTGTTCAACACGCCGTCCAGCCACCGCGTCCACCACGCGCGCAACCCCGAGTATCTCGACGCCAACTACGGCGGCGTGCTGATCGTGTTCGACCGCCTGTTCGGCACCTATATCGAGGAGCGCCGGGACGTGCCCTGCGACTTCGGCGTGATCTCGCCGGTCGTGTCCTCGCGCAATCCCTTCGTGGTCAACTTCGGGCCGTGGATCGGTCTGGCCAAGGATCTCGCCTCGGCGCGCTCGCTCGGCGAGGTCTGGATGTACCTGTTCGGTCCGCCCGGCTGGCGGCCGAACGGCGAGGGCCTCACCACCGCGGAGATTCGCAAGCGCGCCGGCCTGGTGCGGCCGGCCGGGAAGCTGTCGCCAGCCTAGCCGGCGAGTGCCGCCAGGAAGACGGCGGCCAGCGACCTGGCGGTTGCCGGCTGCTGCAACAGCGCAGCATCCTGCGCCAGCACTTCCCACACGGCGCCCTCCACGGCGGCCAGCGCCATGGCGAGCCGGGCGGCCTCGGGCGGCGCGCCGAGGGCGGGCGCCAGCTTGGCCTGGAGCGCCGGCAGGAAGGTCCGCGCCTCTTCCAGGATCGCCTGGCGCCCCTGCACCTCAGGCAACGCGTCGCGGAGCGCCAGTGAGATATCGAGGCCGCGCCGCTTCTCGGCAAGGAAAGCCGTCATGCAGCGGTGGGCCACCGCCTCGCGGCCGGCGGCACCGCCGAGGTCGGCGGCCAGCACGGCCTCGAGCAGACGACGCGTGCGGTCGCGCACGATGGCCACCGCGATGGCCTCGCGGTTGGGGAAGTACTGGTAGAGCGAGCCCACCGACACGCCGGCCCGCGCCGCCACCCGGGTGGTCTTGAGGCGGGCCCATCCGTCGTCGGCGAGAATGCGAATGGCGGCCTCGAGAATCGCCTCGACCGTGGCGGCGGAGCGGTTCTGAACCGGCTGCTTTCGCGGCTTTGGCGCACCGGCCACGCGACGACCTCCCATGCGAATGGACGGTCGGCGGACTCGTCCCCATCTCGAAATCTCACCGCCGGAGCGAGGGACCATGTCTTCTTCCCATCATCTTGTCACCGGCGCCACCTCGGGCATCGGGCTGGAACTCGCGCGGCTGCTGCTGGCCGATCCGGCCAACCGCCTCGTCGTCGGCGCCCGCCGGCCGGAGGCGGCCGCCGCACTGCGGGCCCTGGCAGGGCCCGAGCGGCTTGCCATCCTGCCGCTCGATCTGGCCTCGCTCGCCACGACCGAAGCCTTCGCCGGGCAGGTCGGCCGGTATCTCGCCGGCCAGCGACTCGCCTCGCTGGCGGCCAACGCCGGCCTGCAGATCGCCGGCCCGCATCGTCTTACAGCTGACGGCTACGAGGAGACGTTTCAGGCGAACTTCCTGGGCCATGCCGTGCTGATCGAGCGCCTGCGCGGCCATCTCGCGCCGGCGGCGCCGGTCGTGCTGACGGCCAGCGGCACCCACGATCCGGCGGCGAAGACGGCGCGGCTGTTCGGCTTCCGCGGCGGCCTGTTCGTCGGCGCCGAGCGGGTGGCCAGGGGCGAGCTCGACCCGGCGGCGTCACCGAAGCAGCTCGGCCTGGACCGCTATGCCACGTCGAAGCTCTGCGCCATCCTCTATGTCCACGGCATGGCGCGCCGCGCGGCGACGGCAGGGACGGCGGCGGACGGGCCGCGCTTCATCGCCTTCGATCCCGGCCTGATGCCGGGCACCGGCCTTGCGCGCGAACGCTCGGCGGTCGAACGCTGGGCCTGGTCGACCGTGTTGCCGGTGCTGGCCCGCGCCCTGCCGGGCACCAGCACCACCCGCCGCTCGGCCCTGGCCTATGCCAGGCTCCTGACCGGCCGCGCCTTCGCCGCCGGCAGCGGCCTGCATGTCGACTTCACGCTGGCCGAGACGCCGGGGTCGCGCGACTCCCGCCGGGCCGACTGGCAGGACGAGCTGCTCCGCTTCGTCGACCGCGCGGCGCTTGAGCGCTGAGCGGCGCGGCGGCAGAGTGGCCGCCAGGGAGAACGGCCATGGCGAGAGACAAGGTATGCGTGGTGATCGGCGCCGGCGATGCGACGGGCGGCGCGATCGCCCGGCGCTTTGCGCGCGAGGGATATACCGCCGTCGCGACCCGCCGCAACGCCGACAAGCTGCAGCACCTGGTGGCCGAGATCACCCGGGCCGGCGGCAAGGTCCATCCGTTCGGCTCCGACGCCCGCGACGAAGCCGAGGTCGACAGGCTTTTCCGCCAGGTCGAGACCGAGATCGGCGACATAGAAGTCTTCGTCTTCAACATCGGCGGCAACGTGCGCTTCGACATCCGCGACACCACAGCCCGCGTCTATCGCAAGGTCTGGGAGATGACCGCCTTCGCCGGCTTCCTCACCGCCCGCGCGGCGGCCCGCGCGATGGTACCGCGCGGCCGCGGCACCATGATCTTCACCGGCGCCACGGCCAGCCTGCGCGGCGGCCGCGGCTTCTCCGCCTTCGCCGGCGGCAAGCACGCGGTGCGGGCACTGGCGCAGTCGATGGCGCGCGAGCTGGGGCCCGAGAACATCCACGTCGCCCATGTCGTGATCGACGGCGCCATCGACACCGAATGGATAAAGGCCAACTTCCCCGAGCGCTACAACGCCGGCCCCGACGCCATCCTGGCGCCCGACGACATCGCCGAGACCTACTGGCAGCTCCACCGCCAGAAGCGCAGCGCCTGGACCTTCGAGATGGACCTCAGGCCGTGGAAGGAGAGCTGGTAGCGGCAAGCATGACCAACGCCGAAACCGTCGACACGTCCAAGCTGTGGGACATGATCAAGGACATCAAGTTCGGCATGTTCACGGCCCGCCACGGCAACGGCCATCTCCATTCGCGGCCGATGACGACGCAAAACGGCGGCGACGCGCGCGGTGCGGTGCTCTGGTTCTTCATGTCGCGCAAGAGCGACCCGGTCGCCGACATCGCGACCGCGCCGGCCGTGAACGTGGCCTGTGCCGACGCCGGCCGCGATTGCTCCGTGTCGGTTTCCGGCACGGCGCGGGTCGTCGGGGACGACGCCAAGAAGAAGGCGCTGTTCAGCACCTTCGCCACGGCGTGGTTTCCCGGCGGCGCGACCGATCCCGACCTCGCCCCGGTCGCGGTCCTCATCGACCGCGCCGACTATTGGGACGTGAAGACCAACAAGGCGGTGCAGCTCTTCAAGATGGCCAAGGCCGCCCTCACCGGCGCCCTACCCAGCGAAATGGGCGAGCGCGGCAAGGTCCGGATGGGCTGAGGCTACCTCTTCGGCGTGGTGCCCGCGCCGACGCCGGCGCCCACCGCGCCGCCGATCAGCGCACCCGGCAGCACGCCGAGCGGCGTCAGCGCGCCGACCGCCGCGCCCGAGCCCGCGCCGATGGCGCCACCGGTTACCGCGCGCTGGCCCCAGGTGTCGCCGCAGGCGGTGAGGCCGAGAAGAACGGAGGTGAGAACGATGTACTTGGCCATGACACGAAACTCCCCGTTGCGCTCGTGGAAGTCCGCAGGGTCACGGTCCGATGTGGCGCAAATGGGGCGCCGGTTTGGCAATCCCCGATAAATCCTGCCTTGTTGCAAGCCGCGCCTGCCAAACGCAGACGAGCGGCGCCGCCATCAGTTCCATGACGAGCGCGGCGGCGACGGCGCCTGTCGGCGGATCGCCCAGCGCTAGGCCGACCAGGCGCGCAAGGCCGCCGATCGCGACCAGCGCCGCGAGCAGCCGCAGGCGGCCGGTCTTGTGCTCGATGCCCGGTACGGCGCTCCAGTAGGCGAGCCCGATCGCCAGCAACAAGCCGCCGAGATAGCGCCGGTGATTGTCGGTCCAGCCGTCGCCCGGTGCGGCCTGCGATACGGCGCCGGATGCGCCATGCGCGATCTCCCACAGGCCGCCCGCCACCGGCAGCATCGCCGCGATCGCGATCAAAGCCTGCAGGGCGCGTCTTGGCGTCATGAGGCTTTCTACGCGGGCCGCCGTTGCGCGGATGGCGGCGACGCGGGACACTGGTGCGGCAACAGGAGAGTGGCGTCAGGTGAGCAATCCCGATCTCGAAGTGTGGCTGCTATTCGCGCCGTTCTGGGCGCTCGGCCTGTTCGCCCTGGCCGGCGCGATCTGGCACCTGGTGCATTTCGCGGTCGTCCACGCCCCCAAGGGCGGGCTCTTTGCCAAACGCCCGGCCGGGCATGAGCTCAGCCACGCCGGCCGCCACCACCTCAAATGGGGACTGATCGCCGTCGGTGCCCTGGTCGGTCTCTGCGCGGGCGCCGCCCTGGTCGCGCTCGTCTTCAGCGCGCGCTGACCCGCTCGACGATCTCCACGCGGCGGTTCCTGGCGCGGCCCTCTTCGGTGCGGTTGGTGGCGATCGGCGCCACCATGCCGGCGCCGGCCGGCGTCAGGCGTTTGCGCTCGATGCCGTGCGTTGAGACCAGCGCCTCGACCACCGCCTGGGCGCGGCGCTGCGACAGCGACAGGTTGTAGTCGAAGGCGCCCTGGCCGTCGGTGTGGCCCACGATCAGCACATCGAGGCGCGGGCTCTTCTTCAGGAGCGCCGCCAGCTGGTCGATCTGCGGCGCCGACTCAGGCTTCAGCTCCGCCTTGTCGAAATCGAAATAGATGCCGTAGATCGCGATCCGGCCGTCGCGGTCGAGCGCCTTCTCCAGCTCACCCGCGTCGATCACCCGGATCTTGTCGGTCTCCATCTTCCTGGCGTCGACGATGGTGAGCGCCACGTGCGGCGTGAGCGGCCGGTTGGCGCTGGCCCTGGTTTCCACGCCGAGCGCCCCCACCGTGATGCGCTGGCCGCCCTCGTCGCGCTCGGCCAGCAGGTAGACCGTGCTGTCCCAGGTCGTGGGCATGCCGATGCCGCCGCGCGCCGCCTCCCAGAAGGTCGTGATCAGCCGGCCGGGCGAGCATTCCGCCTCGCCGCGGCAGAACATCTTTATCTCGAAGCCCTTGGCCCGGAGCGCCGCCTCGTAGTTGCGCATCACCTCCAGGATCGAGCGGCCGGCCGGCCCCTCGTAGCGGATCGAGGTGAGCTTGCCCGCCAGCTCGACCGTCCAGGCGGCCGGCCGGTCCTTGTCGGCCCGCTCCAGCGGCCGGGCCGGCAGGCGCAGCTCCTCGTAGGCCTTGGTCTGGTGGAAGGTGGTGGTGGCGCCCTCGTAGCGGCCGACCACCGGATGGTCGGCGCCGGCCACCTTCTGGCCCTGTGCCGCCACGGGCGCGGCGGCGAGCACGGTGAGGGCGAGGACCAGGAGGGGACGGACCCGGATCATGCAAAGCTCTCCGTTCTGCTGTGTGACATGGACCGCTCTGCCAGCTCTTCTTTGTCGAATTGTGGCGCGCCGGCCCGCGCTATAATCGCCTGTACTGCAATCGTAGCGTCCGCCCGGGAGGGAAGCCATGACCGTGTCCGCCGAAGCCGCCCGCGCGCCCGAGAGCACGATCGAGCGCTGGGACGTCGTCGTGATCGGCGCCGGCCTGTCGGGCATGTACCAGCTCCTGAAACTGCGCCAGCAGGGCTTCAGGGCCCGCGTCTACGAGGCCGGCTCCGACGTCGGCGGGACCTGGTACTGGAACCGCTATCCCGGCTGCCGCTTCGATTCGGAGAGCTGGTCCTACGGCTTCTCCTTCTCGCCCGAGGTTCTGAAGGAATGGGACTGGAAGGAGCACTTCTCCGGCCAGCCCGAGAACCTGCGCTACTGCGAGTTCCTGGCCGACAAGTTCGACCTCCGCCGCGACATCACCTTCGACGCGCGCGTAAAGGCCGCGCGCTGGGACGAGGCGGCCGACGAATGGGAGGTGTCGTTCGAGGACGGCCGCCGCGCCCGCGCGCGCTTCCTGATCACCGCCATCGGCCCGCTGTCGGCGCCGACCATGCCGGTGATCGACGGCGTGGGCGACTTCAAGGGCGAGGCCTACCATACCGGGCTGTGGCCGCATCATCCGGTCACCTTCGAGAACAAGCGCGTGGCCGTGATCGGCACCGGCGCCTCGGGCGTGCAGGCCATCACCGAGATCGCCAAGACGGTGGGTCATCTCACCGTGTTCCAGCGCACGCCCAACTGGTGCACGCCGCTGCGCAACAGCCGGATTTCGCCCGAGGAGATGGCGGAGATCCGGGCGCGCTACGACCGGATCTTCGCCCAGTGCCGCGACAACTGGGGCTGCTTCATCCATACCGCCGACCCGCGCCACGCCACCGAGGTGACGCCGCAGGAGTGCGAGGCCTTCTTCGAGAAGCTTTACGCCATGCCGGGCTTCGCCTTCTGGCAGGGCAACTTCCGCGACGTGCTGATGGACAAGCGCGCCAACGACGCCATGACCGCGTTCGTGACGAAGAAGATCCGCGCCCGGCTCGACGATCAGAAGCTGGCCGACAAGCTGATCCCGACCAACCACGGCTACGGCACGCGCCGCGTGCCGCTCGAGAGCGGCTACTACGAGGTTTATAACCAGCCCAACGTGAAACTGGTCGACCTGCGCGAGACGCCGATCGAGCGCCTCGACGCCACCGGCATCAGGACGACCGACGCGCACTACGATTTCGACATGATCATCTTCGCCACGGGCTTCGACGCCATCACCGGCGCCTTCGACCGCATCGACTTCACCGGGCGCGGCGGACTGAAGCTCAGGGACAAGTGGGCGGACGGGCCGCACACCTATCTCGGCCTGAACATCGCCGGCTTCCCCAACATGCTGACCCTGGTGGGGCCGCACAACGCCGCCACCTTCTGCAACATTCCGCGCTGCATCGAGCAGAACGTCGACTTCGTCACCAGGCTGCTCGACGAGATGCGCCGCAAGGGCCAGACGCGGATCGAGGCCACGCCCGAGGCGGAGGAGGCCTGGACCGAGCATGTCCACGACACCGGCGCGCGGCTGCTTGCCATGCAGGTCGACTCCTGGATGACCGGCGTCAACAAGAACGTCCCCGGCCGCCGCAAGCGCGTCTTCATGGCCTACGCCGGCGGCGCGCCGAAATACCGCCAGAAGTGCGAGGAGATCGCCGCCAACGGCTACGAGGGCTTTGCGCTGAGGTGACATCTTCTCCTCCCCTTCGCGGAGTCCGCGAAGGGGAGGTGTCGGCCTCATAGGCCGACGGAGGGGTCAGAAGCCGCCATCGAGACTCATGACCCCTCCGCGCCCGATGACGGGCGCACCTCCCCGGCGATTCCGGGGAGGGCTCTGATTCTTCTCCTCCCCAGCGAAGCTGCTAGGGGATGCACACATCGTGCGTCGGGTTGACTCATGATGACGGAATTTTGTGGCAGGT
>JAIETA010000309.1 GCA_019745575.1 Reyranella sp.
TCCGCCCCAAGACCTGCCAATTCTAGATTGGCTCAACATTCAACCCGTCAAAACCTCTGTGACGAGCTACTAGGTCGGGTCCATGATCCCGGATGGTCGGGATAACATATGCCGAGCCGCATCGTCGAGATCGCCGACGACAGCCGCCATCTGGCGGTCGATCGCGGCTTCATGACCGTCAGCACCGAGGGCGCAGAGATCGGCCGCGTGGCGCTCGACGACATCGGCGCCCTGATCGTCAACGCCCACGGCTGCACCTACTCCAACAACCTCGTGGTCCGGCTCGCCGAGCGCGGCGCCGCGATCCTGGTCTGCGGCGCCAACCACAACCCGGTGGCCTGGGTCTGGCCGGTGGTGATGCACCACGAGCAGCGCAGCCGGATCGAGTCGCAGATCGAGTCGACCAAACCTCTCGCCAAGCGCCTGTGGCAATCGGTGGTGCAATCCAAGATCCGGCAGCAGGGCGCGGCCCTGGCCGCGCTCGGCCGGGAGGGCGCCGACGGCTTCGACCTGATGGCCCGGCGCGTCGGCTCGGGCGATCCCGACAACATGGAGGCACAGGCAGCGCGACGCTACTGGCCCCTGCTGTTCGGCGAGGATTTCAGGCGCGACCGCGAGGAGCCCGGCATCAACGCCATGCTGAACTACGGTTACGCCGTGCTGCGCGCCACGACGGCGCGCGCGGTCTGCGGCGCCGGCCTCCATCCGGCGATCGGGCTTAACCACAAGAGCGAGGACATGGCGCTGATCGACGACCTGATGGAGCCGTTCCGCCCGATGATCGATCTGATGGTCGCCCGCGCCGTCGAGGCCGGGCATACAGGGGTGACCAAGGAGACCAAACGCTACCTGGCGAGCGTCGCATCGGTGGACATGCAGACCGAGCGCGGGCGCACGCCGGTGTTCACTTGCGCCGAGCGGCTGGCGCAGTCGCTCGCCCAGTCCTGCGCCAGCGGCAAGCCCGCCCTCGACTTCCCGCTGGCGCCGCTGCCGCTGGAGCTGCCCGCGCCACCCGAGCCCGCGGCGTGAGCGGCGAATGCTCAGCGGCTATCGTCTGATGTGGATGATGGTCCTCTTCGACCTGCCGGTCGGCACCAAGAAGGAGCGGCGGCTCGCCACCAAGTTCCGGCAGTTCCTGCTCGACCAGGGCTTCGAAATGTCGCAATTCTCGGTCTACCTGCGCTTCTGCGCCGGCAAGGAACAGGCCGAGGCCTACACCAAGAAGGTCGAGCAGGCGGTGCCGTCGAGCGGCAAGATCCACATCGTTTACATTACCGACAAGCAGTACGAGAATATCGTGAGCTTCGACGGCCGGACCAAGGAACCGGCCAAGAAAAACCCCGAGCAATACGTGCTGTTTTGACTGCCATGGCCCTGAACGAAACGCGACGCGATCACGAAAAAAGGCCCTGTTTCCAGGGCCTTAAGTTCGTATGCAGCCTACCTACCGAATGATCGCGGGCCAACCGCAACTACTATGTCGGGGACTACGACGATCAGAAGAGCCTACCTACCGAATGATCGCGGGCCAACCGCAACTAGGTGGTCGTTGTCGTACGTGAGGGTCAAAGCCTACCTACCGAATGATCGCGGGCCAACCGCAACCCGGCGTCGACGTTCTCGCGCGCGTAGGGTAGCCTACCTACCGAATGATCGCGGGCCAACCGCAACCGACCAGGCCAGCGCCCGCTTCATGTCGGCAGCCTACCTACCGAATGATCGCGGGCCAACCGCAACGGAGCGCATGTCGAACACCGCTTATCAGCAGCCTACCTACCGAATGATCGCGGGCCAACCGCAACCCGTCGAACGCCATGGTGTTCACCGCACAGAGCCTACCTACCGAATGATCGCGGGCCAACCGCAACTTCAGTTGGTTGACGCGAGCGAGTTGCACTAGCCTACCTACCGAATGATCGCGGGCCAACCGCAACTAGAAGACCTTATCGGCGAAGTCGTGGCCGAGCCTACCTACCGAATGATCGCGGGCCAACCGCAACAAGGACGCCGTGCATCAACTACACGGCAGCAGCCTACCTACCGAATGATCGCGGGCCAACCGCAACATCGCGATCCTGGGGCCGACCATCACCTATAGCCTACCTACCGAATGATCGCGGGCCAACCGCAACAAATAGAACATCGAGGCCCTTCCCGTGCCGAGCCTACCTACCGAATGATCGCGGGCCAACCGCAACATTATCACGCACTCATCTTCAATCACGACAGCCTACCTACCGAATGATCGCGGGCCAACCGCAACGGGCGGACCCAACACCCCGTTCAAGACACTAGCCTACCTACCGAATGATCGCGGGCCAACCGCAACGGAAGAAGGTGTTTGGACAATGACCATTAAAGCCTACCTACCGAATGATCGCGGGCCAACCGCAACGGGCAGATGCTCGTTATCGAACGTGAGAGTAGCCTACCTACCGAATGATCGCGGGCCAACCGCAACGGCGCGGTTGCGCTGGTCGCCAATGGTTTCAGCCTACCTACCGAATGATCGCGGGCCAACCGCAACGGGGACGGCGAGACGTTCCTCTACATCATGAGCCTACCTACCGAATGATCGCGGGCCAACCGCAACTGCGAAAAGGTGAAGGAGAAGAGACGAAGCAGCCTACCTACCGAATGATCGCGGGCCAACCGCAACGCGCCCGACTCCGTCATGATCGCGTACATGAGCCTACCTACCGAATGATCGCGGGCCAACCGCAACCCCCGTCGCGTAGAAGTGGAACTCGCGGACAGCCTACCTACCGAATGATCGCGGGCCAACCGCAACTTAGCGCTCAAGACAGTCGCTATAGTCAGGAGCCTACCTACCGAATGATCGCGGGCCAACCGCAACAATGAACGCATCATTGAGCGCAGGCGCGGTAGCCTACCTACCGAATGATCGCGGGCCAACCGCAACCGTCTGCGCCAACGGGTCGGACTCGGTGCGAGCCTACCTACCGAATGATCGCGGGCCAACCGCAACTCCGTCGACCGAAACCCAGAAGCCGGCCGGAGCCTACCTACCGAATGATCGCGGGCCAACCGCAACGCCGAAGGCTGTAAACATGCACTTCGGCGCCAGCCTACCTACCGAATGATCGCGGGCCAACCGCAACTCTTGTGGCCCGCGCACGCCAGCTGCAGGGAGCCTACCTACCGAATGATCGCGGGCCAACCGCAACCGGCTTGCACTTCAGCTCTTCCATGTTGGTAGCCTACCTACCGAATGATCGCGGGCCAACCGCAACAATGACTCCATGCTTATCCACTCTGTCACTAGCCTACCTACCGAATGATCGCGGGCCAACCGCAACGCATTACCAACAACCCATTGAGGGTCGTTGGTAATGCGGGCGCTACGCGCCGCTCGTCAACACTGCGGCCTCGTTGAGGATCTTCAGATTGGCCGCCCGGATCGCCGAACCGGCGGCCCCGCCTCCCGCCCGATAGGACCCTGCGATCATGATCCACATTCCCGTCTCCTCGCTTGTCGCCTCCGGGATCGCGTCGATGCGCGTGCCGTAGGGTATACTGCTCGAAACCGACCCCGCCTTGCCGAAGGACCGTCATGGGCATCACCGTCACCAGCCGAGGCCGGATCACCCTTCCCAAGCGGGTGCGCGATCTGCTGGAACTTGGGCCGGGCAGCACGATCGACTTCGAGCGCGCCGCCGACGGCCGCATCGTTTTGGTCAGGGCCGGCAAGGAGGTCCGCGTGAGCCGCCTCGCCCACCTGCGCGGGCATGCCGGCAAGGGCCCGGGCACGGACGAGATCATGGCCCTGACGCGCGGCCAGCACCGGCGCAGTGGCAACCCATAAGTCACAAGAATCGAACTCGACCTAGGCTATCCTGCGTCCCCGAACCCGCCGACAGGAGAACCCCCATGGTCGCGCCACGCCCCTCCAAGACCCACATCGGCAATCATGCGCTGAGGCCCGAGACGCTGATGCTGAGCTACGGCTACGATCCGAAGCTGTCGGAGGGCGCGGTGAAGCCGCCGGTCTTCCTCACCTCCACCTTCGTGTTCGGCTCGGCCGAGGAGGGGCGCGACTTCTTCGACTATGTCTCGGGCCGCAAGAAGCCGCCCGCCGGCACCGAGCCCGGTCTCGTCTATTCGCGGTTCAACCATCCCAACAGCGAGATCGTCGAGGACCGGCTCGCGGTCTACGAGGGCGCCGAGGAGTGCGTGCTGTTCTCCTCCGGCATGTCGGCGATCGCCACGACGATCCTGGCCTTCGCCCGGCCGGGCGACGTCATCCTGCATTCCCAGCCGCTCTACGGCGGCACCGAGACGCTGCTGTCGCGCACCATGGCGGGCTTCGGCATCGGCTCGGTGGGCTTCGTCGACGGCGTCGACGAGCCCGCCATCCGCGCGGCCGTCGCCGAGGCGCGCGCGAAGGGGCGTCTTTCCGTCATCATGACCGAGACGCCCGCCAACCCGACCAACACGCTGGTCGATATCGCGCTGGTCCGGCGCATCGCCGACGAGGTCGGCGCCGCGCCCGGACAAAAGCAGGGGGGCTTCCGCCCCATCGTGGTCTGCGACAACACCCTGCTGGGCCCGGTGTTCCAGCGTCCGCTCGACCACGGCGCCGACGTCTCGGTCTATTCGCTCACCAAGTATGTCGGCGGCCATTCCGACCTCATCGCCGGCGCCACGCTCGGCACGCAGGCGACCATCGGGCCGATCAAGGCGCTGCGCGGCAGCCTCGGCACGCAACTCGATCCGCATTCCTGCTGGATGCTGGGCCGCTCGCTGGAAACGCTCGGGATCAGGATGGAGCGGGCCGAGGCCAACGGCAGACTCGTTGCCGAGTACCTGCGCGACCATCCCCGGGTCGGCAAGGTCCACTACCTCGCGTTCCTGGAGGAAGGCTCGCAGGCCCGGGCGGTCTTCGCCCGGCAATGCACGGGGGCGGGCTCGACGTTCTCGTTCGACATCAAGGGCGGCGAGAAAGAGGCGTTCGCCTTCCTGAACGCGCTACAAATCTTCAAACTGGCGGTCAGTCTCGGCGGCACCGAGTCGCTGGCGAGCCATCCCGCCGCCATGACGCACTCCGGTGTTCCCGTCGAGGTCCGCAACCGCATCGGCGTGCTCGACACGACGATCCGCCTCTCGGTCGGCATCGAACATCCCGACGACCTGATCGCCGACCTCACCCAGGCGCTGGCGGCGAGCGGGTAGTGGGTGCGGAGCGAGCCTTGGCGACCGCAGCGTCAAGTGCCAGTGACTCCTCGGCCGCGCTGTTCGGCTTGCCGCGAAAGCGACACCATCCGCTCTACCCAGGAGAGCCGCATGCCTGCATCCAGACTGGGCATTGGCAACGGCACGATCGTCGACAGTGCCGAACGCGTCTCGCGACCGACGGAGACGTCACATGCCATCCGTGGCGCGACCGAAACGCTTACTTGCGCCGCAACGAACAAGCCGTGTTGGACGATGCATGGCGGACTACAATAGATAGTCGATGCAAGACGTCGTCGTGACGGCAGCACTTGGTACCACTCATCCGAAGGAGACTGTCATGAAATCCAATGAGGATATCGTGCGAGATTTCATTGCGGCGTGGTCTCGCCTCGACGCCAACGAGATTGTCGACTATTTCGCGGCCGATGGTACCTATTACAACATGATGAACAGGCCGGTTAGCGGCCACGACAACCTGCGGCGATTCATCCGCGGATTCATCAAGGACTGGACGCAAACGACGTGGGACATCCTGCACATCATCGCCCGCGGCGACATCGTCATGACCGAACGCCTCGACAGAACCCGGATTGGCGACAAGGCCGTGGACTTGCCTTGCTGCGGTGTGTTCGAACTTAGGGGCGGCAAAATCCAAGTCTGGCGTGACTATTTCGATCTTGCGACCTACACGCGTGCTTTCGCCACCAGTTCCTGAACATGGCGGCGCGAGGGTGGCTGCGGCATGACCTGCACGCCTCGCAGGATTGCGACGGTGTCAAAGCCGCGGAGCCGCGCCGTCAATACGGCTGCATGACACTTCGATAGTCCCTCACTTCGACGACGCCGGGTATGAGCTCGATCGCGATCCGAGAAGGATCTCGCGTGACCTCGTTCTCGACACTGCCGGTGAGTTCGACAACACCACGAGCCACACCGACAGTAGTCGCCCAAGGGCTCGTTCCCGGAATGCTGAGAAGGGTTTCGACCACCTGATAGCGGATCATGTCGTCATCTCTGCTCGTGGGCCCACGAGAACCTTCGGGTCGTGCCGTCAGGGCGCGCATTACATCGGCTCGACTGACAATCCCGACGAGCTTCGTCCCCCGTGTGACAGGCACCCGTCTTATGTGGTGAGCTTGAAGGACTTTGACCACTTCTGCCAGCGCAGCGTCTTCCTGCACGGCAATGACGTTTCGCGTCATGACATCGCGCGCATACATGCCGCGTGATTTCGCTTCGGCAGCACGCGCTTCCTCGTTGTCGACAACATTGCCACGCAACGACGCGCGCACGAATTCGGTGCCCAACTCCTGACGATTCATCAAATCGCCTTCACTCACAATGCCAACGATCGAACCGCGATCAGCCACGATTGCCGCACTGACATGCTTGTCGGAGAGCAGTCGGGCGATGCCATGAACGGTCGTTTCCGGGTCCACCGTGATGACGTTGGTCGTCATTATGTCTTTCGCGCGGATCGCCAGGTTCGAACGTGACGGCGACGAACCTTGACTGCCGCCCATCGGGATGTCGGGATTAGAGTTCATGGCAACCCCCCTCGAATCCTACAATTCCACCTTGCCCAATTGCATGAGACGATCATTTGCCGGTGAGCGTCCTTGATCTGCATCAACTGCCGCAGCCGCCATCGCAGGATCGGCGGCCCCGCGGCCCACCCGACAGAGCCTCGCGATCGTGATCTGCACAGCCGTCGGCCGCTTGCCGCTTCCGGTATCGCGTCAATGCGCGGGCCGTGGCGCATTCTGCTCGATGCCGACACGGCCTTGCCGAAGGACAGCCATGGGCATCGTCACCAGCCGAGGCCGGATCGGCCGTCCCAAGCGGGTGCGCGATCTGCTGGAACCCTGGCCGGGCAGAGTGCTCGACTTCGAGCGCGCCGCGGATGGCCACGTCATTCTGGTCAGGGCGGCAAAGAGGTCCGCAACCGCATCGGCGTGCTCGACACGACGATCCGCCTCTCGGTCGGCATCGAACATCCCGACGACCTGATCGCCGACCTCACCCAGGCGCTGGCGGCGAGCGGGTAAGTCTTCCCGAAACTGACTTAATCGAGTCCCCCTCCC
This sequence comes from Reyranella sp., assembly GCA_019745575.1. Lineage (GTDB taxonomy): Bacteria > Pseudomonadota > Alphaproteobacteria > Reyranellales > Reyranellaceae > Reyranella. Next base: position 7,281 of record JAIETA010000309.1, read on the forward strand.
CAGCTTCGCTGGGGAGGTGTCGGCGTCTTCCGCCGACGAAGGGGTCCCGCGCCTGTGAAGGCGCGTAAGTCCCCGTCGAGACTCATGACCCCATCGCCCTCGTATGACGAGGGCACTTCCCCAACGCGGACTCCGCGTTGGGGAAGAGAAAGAAAAACGCTAGTCCCTACAGCACCACTCGACCATGCGGCGCATGAAAGCTTCGCAGGCGTCGATCTGGGAGGCGAGCAGGAATTCGTCGGGCTGGTGGGCCTGGGCGATGTCGCCGGGGCCGCACACCACGGTGGGCACGCCCAGCGTCTTCCTGAAGATGCCGGCCTCGGTGGCGTAGACCACGCTGCCCACCGTATTGGAACCCGACCAACTGCCGGCCAGCGTCTTGGCCTCGTCGTTGCCCTCGGGCGAGAAGGCGGGCGTCGAGGCGCGCAGCTCGGTCTCGATGGCGGCGGCGGGATGCTTGGATTTCATCTTCGGCAGCAGCTCTTCCTTCAGCCACTTCTTGGCACGCTCGCCCAGCTCCTCGATCGGCCGGGTCGGCAGCTCGCGATAACCCCACAGCACCTCGCACTCGCGCGCCAGGATGTTGCCCGCCGTGCCGCCCACGATGGTGCCGACGTTGAACGTCGCCGCCGCCGGCATGAACTCGCTGTTGCGGGGTGCCGCGGCCTCCAGCTCCTCCTGGACCTGGTTGAGATAGTGGATGAACTCGCCGGCGAAATGGATGGCGCTGACGCCGAGGTGGGTCATCGAGGAATGGGCCTCGAAGCCGGTGAACTTGGTGACGTAGGACTGGCTGCCCTTGTGGGCATGGACCACCGTCATCATGGTGGGCTCGCCGATGATGATGGCGCGCGGGCGCGGCACTTCGGCGGCCATGGCGGCGGCCAGCGAGTGGGCGCCGAAGCAGCCGATCTCCTCGTCGTAGGAGAGCGCGAAGTGGATCGGCCGTTTTAGCGGCGCCCTGGTGAATTCCGGCAGCATGGCGAGCGCGATGGCGTAAAACGCCTTCATGTCGCAAGTGCCGCGGCCGTAGTACTTGCCGTCCTTGAGCGTCAGCGTCCACGGATCGGTGGTCCATGGCTGGCCGTCGACCGGCACCACGTCGGTGTGGCCCGACAGCACGACGCCGTCCTTCACATTGGGGCCCACCGTGGCGAACAGGTTGGCCTTCGAGCCATCCTCGTTGGGCACCAGCTTCGAGTCGACGCCGTGGCTCTCGAGGTAGCTCTGGACGTACTCGATCAGGGCCAGGTTGGAATTGCGCGAGGTGGTGTCGAAGGCCACGAGGCGGCGCAGCATTTCGACGGAACTGACGATCTCTCCGGCCATGATGTCCTTGTTTTCTCAACTTCAGCCTCACCCTGAGGAGCCATGCGAAGCATGGCGTCTCGAAGGGTCGGCAACAGTCTTGGTGTCTCCCATCCTTCGAGACGCACGCCTGCGGCGTGCTCCTCAGGATGAGGTCTTGGCTAAACCGACGTGCGGCCGATCATGGTCAAAAATTCGCGGCGCGTCTCGCCGTTGTCGCGGAAGGCGCCCAGCATGCGGCTGGTCACCATGGTGACGTCGGACTTGTGCACGCCGCGCGTCGTCATGCACTGGTGCGCCGCCTCGATGACCACGGCGACGCCGCGCGGCTGCAGCACGTCCTGCAGGGTGTTGGCGATCTGCGCCGTCAGTTTCTCCTGGATCTGCAGGCGGCGGGCATAGGCATCGACCACGCGGGCGAGCTTGCTGATGCCGACGACGCGCCGGTCGGGCAGGTAGCCGATATGGACGCGGCCGATGATCGGCACCATGTGATGCTCGCAGTGCGATTCGAGGCGGATGTCGCGCAGCATCACGACCTCGTCGTAGCCCTCGACCTCCTCGAAGGTCCGCTGCAGCATCTCGCGCGGATCGTCGTCGTAGCCCGAGAAGAACTCCTCGTAGGCGCGCGCCACGCGGTCGGGCGTGCCCGTCAGACCCTCGCGGTCGGGGTCGTCGCCGGCCCAGCGGATCAGCGTGCGCACCGCGGCCTCGGCCTCGTCGCGCGACGGCCGGGGGAGGCCAGTGGCGAGCGAGACCATCTCGCTCTTCTTCAGAATCCTGTTCATCGTCGTTCCTCGTGGCTATCCCTTGGGGCTGATCCGGCGCCGGTTCAGTTGAGCCGTCGCGCCGCGGCAGGGGTGTCGAGCGAGAAGGCCGGGATCTCGATGTCGAAGGTCTCGCCGCTGTCGCTCACCATCTGATACGTGCCGCTCATGAAACCGGATGGCGTGGAGAGCGGCGTTCCGGAAGTGTACTCGAAGATTTCGCCGGGACGCAGCATCGGCGTCTTGCCGACCACGCCGGGGCCCCGCACTTCCTGCAGCCGTCCCAGCCCGTCGGTGATCTTCCAGTGACGGCTGCGCAACTGCACCGTGGAATCGCCGGTGTTCTCGATGCGCACCTGGTAGGCCCAGACGTACTGCGATTTGGCGGGGTCGGACTGATCGGGCAGATATTGCGGCCTGACGGTCACTCGAATGGCACGGGTTGTGGCGGTGTACATCGCGCGGCGGAGTCCTCCCGACGAACTGACATGGGATGTTCCGGCGAAAAGGTCAAATCGGGAAGATCAGGCAGGTCGTCGTGCCGTGCGCCAGAAGGCGGCCCGCCGCGTCGACCAGGCGGCCCTCGGAGGTGGCGATGCGCGAGCCGACGTTGATCACCTTGCCTTCGGCGCGGACCGGGCCGGTCTTGTCGGTCATGGCGCGCACGTAGTTCACCTTGATCTCGACCGTGGTGTAGCCGGTGCCCGCCTTCAGTGTGGTGTGGATGCAGCAGCCCATCACCGAATCGAGCAGCGTGGCGGCGACGCCACCATGCACGCTGCCCAGCGGATTGTAGTGGTCGGCGACCGGCGTATAGACGAACACAATGCGGCCGCGCTCGACCTCCGCCAGCGTCATGCCGAGCGCGCGGCCGATCGGTGGCGCCGGCAGCCGGCCCTCCAGCAGGCCCTTGAACAGGGTGAGCCCGTCCATCGTGCGCACCTGTTCCAGCGGCACCACGCCAAATCCGGCATCTGCGGCCATGACCTCTCCTCGATCTATTTGCGTGCATATACACATCCAGCGCTTGCGCCGGCAAGCGCCGGCGATATCCTCGCGGCCATGCCCGCCACACCGCCCGGCACCGCATCCGCCGCCCCGCTCCGCCTGTCGCCCGCCGAGTGCACCTGCTTCCGCATGCGCGGCGCGGCACGGCGCGTGACGCAGATCTACAGCGGCCACCTGGCGCCGGTCGGGCTGAAAATCTCGCAGTTCTCGCTCCTGGCCTTCGTGGTGGCCCGCGGCCCGCTGGCGGTCGGCGAACTGGCCGGGCTGCTGGCGACCGACCGCACGACGCTGACGCGCAACCTCCGGCCGCTGCTGACGTCGGGCGTCGTGGCGCGCGCTGAAGCCGGTGACCGCCGCCGCCACGAGCTGGTTGCCACGACGGCCGGGCGGGCGCTGTTCAAGCGCGCCCTGCCGCTGTGGGCCGCCGCCGAGCAGGAGGTGCGGGCGGCCATGGGCACGCGCCTCACCGCCGACCTGCACGGCGCGCTCGAGCGCTCGATGGAGAAGCTGGCGGAGCTCTAGAGATTGGCGTCGAAGAAGCCGTATTCCAGCTCCATCGCGCGGCGGTAGTTGGCGCGCACCGCCTCGCCGTCGGTGGCGTGCCGATCGAGCAGCGCCTCCAGTCGCGCCGCCAGCGCCTCGAAGCCGGGGTCGGCGTAGGTCTTTACCCAGTCGGCGTAGAGCGGCGCCACGCTGCCGGCGGCGAGCGTCTGGCCGAGGAAGGCATAGAGCCGCATGCAGGGCGTCATGGCCGCGATCGTGGCGCCGAGGCCGCCCCGCGCGGCGGTCTCCAGCAGGAAGTCGACATAGGCCCGGGTTGCCGCGACCGGCGTGACGCCCGAGAGCTCGACCTGCCAGCGCGCGGCGTAGCTTTTGTGCAACTTCAATTCGTCGAGCACGCCGGCGATCAGCTCGGCGAAGCCTAAAAGGTCGTCGCGCGTCGTCGAGTGGGCGAGGCAGAAGGCGTAGGCGCGCGCGAAGGCCTCGAGGAAGTAGGCATCCTGCGCGACGTAGCCCTTGAAGCGGTCGACCGGCAGCGCGCCGTCAGCCAGGCCGCGGACCGAAGCCGTGCGCGCGGATGCGCTGTGCCCAGTCGGCGTTGGCCGCCCACAAGGTCCCGGCGAGCGACGCCGCCATGGCCGGCCGGCCCTAGCCGCCCAGCGCCTGCACGAGGTCGGCCACGATATCCTCGGCGTCTTCGAGGCCGACCGAGATGCGGACCGTGCCGTCGTTGATGCCGAGCCGGGCGCGTTCCTCGGCGCCGATGCGCATGTGCGTCGTCGTGGCCGGATGGGTGATCAGGCTCTTCGCGTCGCCCAGGTTGTTGGAGATGTCGACGAGCTGCAGGCGGTTCAGCGTCTCGAAGGCCGCCCACTTGCCGGCTTTCAGGTCGAAGGTGACGACGCCGCCGAAGTCCGACATCTGCTTGGCGGCGAGCGCGTGCTGCGGGTGGTCGCTGCGGCCGGGATAGAGCACGCGGCCGACGGCGGGATGGCCGGCCAGGGCATCGGCCACGCGCCGCGCGTTGGCGCAGTGGCGCTCGACGCGCAGGCCCAGCGTCTCCAGCCCCTTGACCAGCACCCAGGCGTTGAACGGGCTGAGCGCCGGGCCGGTGTTGCGGATGATCGGCTGCAGCTTCTCGAGGATGAACGGCTTCGAGCCCAGCACGGCGCCGCCCAGCGTGCGGCCCTGGCCGTCGATGTACTTGGTGGCGGAATGGACCACGATGTCGGCGCCCCATTCGAGCGGCCGCTGCAGCATCGGCGTGGCGAAGGCGTTGTCGAGCACGACCTGGGCGCCGGCCTTGTGCGCGAGGTCGCATACCGCGCGGATGTCGACGATGTCGAGCATGGGGTTGGAGGGCGACTCGAACAGCACGGCCTGGGTGGGCTTCGACAGCGCCTTCTCCCAGGCCACAAGATCGCCGCCATCGACCAGCTCGCTCTGGATGCCGTATTTCGGCAAGAGCTCGGCCACGATGTAGTGGCAGGAGCCGAAGAGCTGGCGGGCCGCCACGACGCGATCGCCCGACTTCAGCAGCGCCAGCAGCGCGAAGAACACCGCCGACATGCCGGTCGAGGTGGCACGGCAGGCCTCGGCGCCTTCCAGCGCCGCCAGCCGGTTCTCGAACATGGTGACGGTGGGATTGCCGAAGCGCGAATACTGGTAGTGGCTGCTCTCGCCCTTGAAGGTGGCCTCGGCCTCCTCGGCGCTGGCATAGGCGTAGCCCGAGGTCAGGAACAGCGCCTCCGACGTCTCGTCGAAGTTGCTGCGCAGCTGGCCGCCGCGCACCGCCCGCGTCTGCGGCCGCCAGCCGGCGACGTCCGCCGCCGTCTTGTTCCTGGGAATCGATCCGTCCATCTCACTCTCCCCGCGCCCGCGCCCGCCCCTCGGGGAAAAGCACGCAACGAAAAAGCCCCCGACCTGGAAGGACGGGGGCTTTTGCGAGCACCTCCGACCTTTTAGCGATGTTTAACGTGGTCGCAAGCCGGTCGGCTCAAATCTCCACGGAGGTCGTCCTATATAAGTGCCGATGCACCAAGGCAAGCCCCTTGTTGCAACGTTGTCTCCACTTAGCTAAGTTAGCTAACATGAAATTCGTCAACACCCACGAGGCCAAGAGCCAGCTCTCCAAGCTGATCGCCGCCGCGCGGGCCGGCGAGGAGATCGTGATTTGCCAGGCGGGCAAGCCGGTGGCGCGGCTCACCGCCTTCGAGCCCGCGCGCAAGGTGCCTCAACTCGGCAAGTGGCGGGACAAGATCGTCCTCCATCCGGGCTGGGATTCGCCCGAGACCGATGCCGAGATCGAGGCGATGTTCGAGGACTCGCTCAACGCGCCGGATCCGAAGTGACCCTGCTCCTGGATTCGCATGTCCTGATCTGGCTCCTCGGACGACCGGAGTATCTGTCACCGCCGGCGCGCCAGGCGCTGAGCGACCCCGACAACCAGCGCTTCGTCAGCATCGCCTCGCTGTGGGAGATCGCGATCAAGGTGTCGGTCGGCAAACTCGCGTTTCCGGCGCAGCTGGACGAAGCGATCGAACATTCCGCGTCGACGTTGCTGCCGGTGTCGGTCGCTCACGCCGGGCGACTGCTGGGCCTGCCCTTCCACCATCGCGACCCGTTTGACCGCATGCTGGTCGCGCAGGCGATGGAGGAAGGCCTGACGATCGTGACGCGTGACCGCCGCTTCACCGCCTACGGTGTGCCGATCCTGGCGGCGTGACGCCGCTCAGTGCTTTTGCCTGGCCAGCGACTGCTCGCGCAGCTGGCTGAGCGTGATGCGCGAGGTGATGGCCTCGGCGTCGGTCTTGACGTGGATGATCGCGGGCTTGCCGGCGGCGAGCGCGCGCTCGAAGGCCGGCTCGAAGTCGGCGGTCTTCTCGACCGTCTCGCCGTGGCCGCCGAAGGCGCGGGCGTAGGCGGCGAAGTCGGGGTTCCTGAGTTCGGTGCCGTGCACGCGCGTCGGGTAGTCGCGCTCCTGGTGCATGCGGATCGTGCCGTACATGCCGTTGTCGACGACGATGAACACCGCGTTGGCGCCGTGCTGGACGGCGGTGCCGAACTCCTGGCCGTTCATCAGGAAGCAGCCGTCGCCCGAGAACGACACCACGGTGCGGCCGGGTGCTGCGATCTTGGCGGCCACCGCGGAGGGCACGCCGTAGCCCATGGAGCCGTTGGTCGGCGCGAGCTGGGTGCGGAAGCCGCGGTACTGGAAGAAGCGGTGCACGAAGCCCGCATAGTTGCCGGCGCCGTTGGTGACGATGCAGTCGTCCGGCAGCCGCTTGTTCAGCCAGCCCACGATCTCGGCCAGGTTGGCCGAGCCCGGCTGCGGGGTGGGCTCGATGTTCTTGAGGTAGTCGGCGCGCGCGGCGACCACGCTCGCCTGCCATGCCGAGGCATCGACCGGCTTCATCGCCTTTGCCGCGGCGGCGAACTGCGCCATGCCCGCGTTGATGGGGAGCGTCGCCTGATAGACGCGGCCGAGTTCTTCGGCACCGGCATGGACATGGACCATCTTCTGTGCCGGCACCGGCAGATCGAACATGGTGTAGCCGCCGGTCGTCGCCTCGCCGAGCCGCGGGCCGATCGCGACGATGAGGTCGCTCTCCTTGATGCGCTTGCCGAGCGGCGGGTTCACGCCGAGGCCGAGATCGCCCACGAAGTTGGGATGGCGGTTGTCGATCAGGTCCTGGTTGCGGAAGGCCGTCGTCACCGGAAGGTGGTTGGCCTCGACGAACGCCGTGATGTCGGCGCAGGCCCTGGCGTCCCAGCCGCCGCCGCCCAGCACGACCAGCGGCCGCCTGGCCACGGCCAGCAGCTCGCGGAACGTCGCCATGTCCTCGGGCGCCGGCGCGCCGCGCGCGGTCTTGTAGGGGCCCGCGTCGGCGACCTCGACCTCGTCGGTCAGCATGTCCTCGGGCAGCGCGATCACCACCGGCCCGGGCCGGCCGTTCATCGCGCGGTGGAAGGCCTGGCTCACGATCTCGGGGATACGGCGGGCGTCCTCGATCTGCGTCACCCACTTGGCGAGCTGGCCGTACATGCGGCGATAGTCGATCTCCTGAAACGCCTCGCGCTCGGACTGCTCGCGCGCCACCTGGCCCACCAGCAGGATCATGGGCGTCGAATCCTGGAAGCCGGTATGCATTCCGACACTGGCATTGGTGGCACCCGGCCCGCGCGTGACGAAACAGATGCCGGGCTTGCCGGTCAGCTTGCCGTAGGCCTCGGCCATGTAGGAGGCGCCGCCCTCCTGGCGGCAGATCACGTAACGGATCGAGTTGCGCTGTGCGTAGAGCGCATCGAGGGCGGCGAGATAGCTCTCGCCCGGAACGCCGAAGATCGTGTCGGTGCCGTGGATGCGCAGTTGGTCGATGAGAACCTGCGCGCCGCTGCGGCGCGGGTGGGCGGTCGCCATGTGTTGTCCCTTACTTCGTGGGTGAGAAGGTCGTCGGCACCAATATCTTGTTATTCATGTGCTTCAGAAATTCTCGGCTCTTCTGCAAATAGGCCTGCCACGCCGGGTCGGCGGCCATCGCTGCGCGACGCCGCGCGCGGTCGGCGAGATCTTCGTAGGCCCAGATATGCACGATCTCGTTCACGTTGCCGACCTCGGTGGTGAAATATCCGACAAGATTGCCGAGATGTTTCATCTGCACGGGCAGGCCTTCCTTTTCGTAGAGCGCGAGAAAGTCGCGAAGCCGGCCCGGCTGCAGTTCATAGGTGCGATGGTCGACGATCATGACGTTCCTCCCTTTTCCATGGCGATTGTGTGACTTGGCCCGCGCGATCTCAACCCCGCGATCTCAACCCGTGCCGCAGCGGTGGACTCAGACGGTGAATCAGCGCATAAGTGCGGCATTGCGACACTGGCCGACGAGCATCATCACGAGTCTCGGCACCGTCGCGGAGCGCGATACCGGTCAACGTCTTCCGTGGAATTCTTGGTCATCCGTCAGAAGTCATCGAAACGCTTGGACACGATGGTCCAGCAAGCGCGCGCCGGACTCCGCTCGATCCTTCCTCCAGCCCAGAGCCTTGAATGAGTCGCAAATTGTTTGTGGGCAATCTGCCCTACTCGGTCACGTCCGAGCGTCTTTCCGAAGCGTTCTCCCAGTTCGGCAACGTCACCTCCTCGAAGGTGATTTCGGATCGCGAGACCGGCCGCAGCCGCGGCTTCGCGTTCCTGGAAATGGAAACCGACGATCAGGGCGCCGCGGCCATGCAGGCCATGAACGGCGCGCTGCTCGATGGCCGCTCGATCGCGGTCCGTGAAGCCGTCGAGCGCCAGCCCGGCGGTGGCGGCGGTGGATTCGGCGGCGGCGGTGGCGGCGGCGGCCGAGACGGCGGCGGCTTCCGGCCGCGCGGCCCGCGTCCG
>JAIETA010000262.1 GCA_019745575.1 Reyranella sp.
CCGGGCCTGCCCCAGGGCACGCGCTAGAGGGCACGCGCTGGGATCTATTCGACCGTCACGCTCTTGGCGAGATTGCGCGGCTGGTCGATGTCGGTGCCTTTGGCCAGCGCCGTGTAGTAGGCGAGCAGCTGGACGGCGACGGTATAGAGGATCGGTGCGACGATCGGATCGATGTCGGGCAGCACGATGGAAGTCTCGGCCTTGGCGCCGAGCCGCGCCACGCCGGCCTTGTCGCTCAGCAGCACCAGCCTGCCGTCGCGCGCCCGTACCTGCTCGAAGTTCGACGCGATCTTGTCGAAGATCGCGTCGGTCGGCGCCACGACCACGACCGGCACCGCATCGTCGATCAGCGCGATCGGCCCGTGCTTCATCTCGCCGCCGGCATAGCCCTCGGCATGGATGTAGGACAGCTCCTTCAGCTTGAGCGCGCCCTCGAGCGCGACGGGAAACGACAGGCCGCGGCCAAGAAACAGCACGTCGCGCGCCGCGGCGAGTGTGTTCTCGGCGATCCGGCGATAGTCCGCCTCCATGTTCAGCGTCTCGTTGACGCGCGCCGGCAGCTCGATCAGGGCGAGCGCCAGGCGCTCCTCCTCCTCGCGCGACAGCGTGCCTCGTGACCGCCCGGCGGCAATCGCGGCGGCCAGCAGCACGACCAGCTGCGTGGTGAAGGCCTTGGTCGAGGCGACGCCGATCTCGGGTCCCGCCAAGGTCGGCAGAACGACGTGCGACAGCCGCGCGATGGCGCTCTCCGGCACATTGACCACGCACAGCAGCAGCTGCTTCTGCGACTGCGCGTAGCGCAGCGCCTCGAGCGTATCAATGGTCTCGCCCGACTGCGACACCGCGATGCAGACGCCGCCCTCGGGCAGCGGCGGCTCGCGGTAGCGGAACTCCGAGGCGACTTCGATCTCGACCGGCAGCCGCGCCAGCTTCTCGAACCAGTACTTGGCGACCATGCAGGCGTAAAATGCCGTGCCGCAGGCCGTCATGGTGACGCGGCTTACCGTCGACCAGTCGAGCGGCAGGACGGGAAGCCGCACCGAGCGCGTCGCCGGGTCGAGGTAGGAGTGCAGCGTGTCGCCGATCACCGCCGGCTGCTCGTGGATCTCCTTCAGCATGAAGTGCTGATGATTGCCCTTGCCGATCAGGGCGCTGCTGAGGCCGCTCTTCTTGATCGGCCGCGTCACCTTCCGGGTGCCCTGATAGACCGTGGCGCCGTCGGCCGTCAGCACGGCCCAGTCGTCATCCTCCAGGTAGCTCACCCGGCTGGTGAAGGGCGCCAGCGCCAGCGCATCGGTGCCGATGTACATCTCACCGTCGCCGTAGCCCACCGCCAGCGAGCTGCCGCGCCGCGCGCCGATAAGGATGTCGTGGCGACCGCTGAACAGCGCGACCAGCGCGAAGGCGCCGCGCAGGCGTTCCATCGCCTTGGCCATCGCCTCCTCCGGCGACATTTGCTTTTCGAGGTATGACGTCAGCAGCTGGGCCACCACCTCGGTGTCGGTGTCGCTGTCGAAGCGCCGGCCCTCGGCCGCCAACTCATCCTTAAGTTCCTGGAAATTCTCGATGATGCCGTTGTGCACGATCGCCACCCGGTCGGTGGCAATGGGATGCGCGTTGCGCTCACTGGGCTCGCCGTGCGTGGCCCAGCGCGTGTGGCCGATGCCGATCGTGCCGGGCAGCGGCTCGGCCTTCAGCCGCGCCTCGAGATTGACCAGCTTGCCCTCGGCGCGGCGGCGGTCGATATGGCCGTTGACCAGGGTGGCGACGCCGGCCGAATCGTAGCCGCGATATTCGAGCCGCTTCAGCGCTTCGACCAGCAAGGGCGTGACCGGGGCCTTGCCGAGGATTCCGATGATGCCGCACATGGGATGAGGTCCGGGAGGGGGTGGCTATTTCTTCTTGGCCCGTCCGGCCCCAGCCTTTCTGGCTGCCGCGGCGCGCGCTTTCAGTTTTGCACGAAGCGGGGCCGCCCGCCCCATCTTTGTCGTCTGGCGGGCCCGGCCGAAGGCCACGGCACCGGCCGGCACGTCCTCGGTGACCACGCTGCCTGCCGTCACGTTGGCGCCGCGGCCGATCCGGACCGGCGCCACCAGCGAGCTGTTCGAGCCCACGAACGCCTCGTCACCCACGACCGTGCGGTGCTTGCCGTAGCCGTCGTAATTCACCGCGATGGTGCCGGCCCCGATGTTGCTGCGGACGCCGATGTCGGCGTCGCCGAGATAGGCCAGGTGATTGGCCTTGGCGCCGCGCGCCATGCGGGTGGCCTTCAGCTCGACGAAATTGCCGATATGGACGTCCTGGCCGACCTCGGAGCCCGGCCGGATGCGGGCGAACGGCCCGATCAGAGCGCTCTTGCCGATCCGCGCGCCCTCGATGTCGCAGAACGCCCGAATCCGCACGCCGCTCGCCACGCTGACGCCGGGTCCGAAGCGCACACAGGGCCCGATCGTGACGTCGGCCGCCAGCCGCGTGTCGGCGGCCAACCACACGGTCCCGGGATCGGCCATGGTGACGCCGCCGGCAAGGGCGGCGGCCCGCAGCCGCTCCTGCAGCGCGCACTCGGCTGTCGCGAGCTCGGCGCGCGAGTTGATGCCCTGGAACTCGCCCTCCTCGCCTTCGACGACGATCGCCGTGTGGCCTGCCGCGCGCGCAAGAGCGACGGCATCGCTGAGATAGAATTCGCGCTTGGCATTGTCGTTGCGGATCGCGCCCAGCAACTTGGCGATCAATCGGCCGTCCAGGCACATGACGCCGGAATTGCACAGGTTGATCGCCTTCTCCACTACGTTGGCGTCCCTGCTCTCGACGATCTTCTCGAGCACGCCATCGTGGACGATCAGGCGTCCATAGGGCGACGGATCGTGCGCCGTGAACCCCAACACGCCAACCGCGGCGCCCCGCCGCCGGCACGCCGCGACCAGGCGCTGCATGCTGGCGGCGGTCACCAGCGGCGCGTCGCCGAACACGACCAGCACCGGACCGCGATGCCCTTTTAGCGCACCGAGCGCGGCCTTGGCGGCATCGCCCGTCCCCAGCGGCTTCCGCTGGACCACGGTCGGATGGGGGGCGAAGGCAGCATCGACAGCGCCGGCGCCCGGCGAGATCACGCCGACGATACGGGCGGGCTTCAGCCGGCCGACATTGTCGAGCACATGGCGCAGCATCGGCCAGCCGGCCAGCGGATGCAGGACCTTGGGGAGCTTCGACTTCATGCGCGTGCCGGCACCGGCTGCCAGCACGACCACGGCGAGGGACGACGTCATCACCGTCCGATGCCACGGGGCTGGCGGCCCCGCAAGGCGGATGTGCTATGCAGCGTGCCATGCAGCCCAACGCCGACAATCTCCTCGCCACCCGTTTCGACACCGTGATCTACGATCTCGACGGCACCCTGATCGACAGCGCCCAGGACATGTGCGTGGCCGTAAGCCGCGTGCTGGCCGACCACGGCCTGCCGCCCATCAGCGCGCAGGACGCCCGGATCTTCATGGGCCAGGGCAGCAAGGTCACCATGGGCAAGGCCTTCGCCAAGAACGGCCGCACCCTCGACGACGCAGCGCTTTCCGCCGTCACCCGCGAGTTCGTCCGCTACTACGAGGCCGATCCGGTCAGCCACACCACGGCATTCGACGGCGTGGCCGACGTGGTGGCCCGCTTCGCCCGCCTCGGCCTCCGGCAGGGGGTCTGCACCAACAAGTTCGAGCGTCCGGCCCGCACGATCCTCGAGCACCTGAAATTGATGCCGCCCATCGCCGACGTCGCCGGCGCCGACACCTTTCCCGTCCGCAAGCCCGACCCGCGGCACATTCTGATGCTGGTCGAGCGCATGGGCGGCAATCCGGCGCGCTCGGTGATGATCGGCGATTCGATCCATGACGCCGAGGCCGCCCACGCCGCCGGCATCCCCGCCGTGCTGGTGAGCTGGGGCTATACCGCCCGGCCGGCCAGCGAACTGGGCGCCGACGCCGTGATCGACCGTTTCGACGCCCTGCCCTATGCCCTGGCGCAACTCGCCGCCCGTTGACGACCCGGGCGGCGCATTCTATACGCGCCCGTTCCGGGCGCTTAGCTCAGCGGGAGAGCACACCCTTCACACGGGTGGGGTCGTAGGTTCAATCCCTACAGCGCCCACCATTTCTTTCCGGACACCGGGCGATTTCGGGATCAACGGCACATACTCACTGCGCCGTCCCTCCGCCCTGGTGATCGCCCCGATTTTGCGTTGCCAGGCCTCAACGGCAAGCTGTGCAAGTTCATCCGGTCGTTGACCGGCGATCGCGCGCCACCGAAAGGGCAAGCAAGGGGCCCAGACTTGTCGTTCGGACGTTAGATCAAGCTGGCCGCCCCGTTTGGTGGTATGATTGATTATGTTCAGTTTTGTCGGCGCTCGGTTAGCTGCCGTCGAATCTTACCCGCCGCTTCTAATTCTGCTGAAAACGGCGATTGCCGTTGCTGTGTTGTTTGCCAGTTTGCCGGCCAGAGCAGCGGATCCAACACTGCACGTTCCAATTCTCGTCTATCACCGCTTCGGCCCGGCAGTCACGGACGACATGACGGTGACGACGCCGGTGTTCGAGGCCCAGATCCAGACGTTGCAGGCGCGCGGCCACAAGGTCATCCCTCTGCGCGATCTCCTCGTGTAGCTGCTGGACTCCCAGGCTGCGCCGCCGGATCGCGCGGTGGTGCTGACGGTCGATGACGGCCACCGCACGGTCTACACGGACCTGTTTCCGCTGATCCGGCGCCACCGCATTCCCGTCACACTGTTCATTTATCCCTCGGCCATCTCGAATGCGAGCTACGCGCTCACTTGGGAGCAACTTTCGGAAATGAAGGGATCCGGGCTCGTCGATGTGCAGTCACATACCTTCTGGCACCCGAACTTCAACGTCGAGCGCCGCCGTCTCACGGCACCGGCCTACGAGCGCTTCGTGCAGGACCAGTTCGTGAAATCGAAGGCCATTCTCGAACAGCGCCTGGGCGGCAAGATCGATCTGCTGGCCTGGCCATTCGGCATTTACGATGACCAACTGATGCAATGGGCCAGAGAGGCGGGCTACGTCGCGGCGTTCTCAATCGACCGTCGCCCCGTTACGCGAGCCGGGAAGTCCATGGCTCTGCCACGTTACCTCATTGTCGACGCCGACCGCGGCGCCAGGTTCGAAGCCCTGTTGGCGCCGCCGAAATGAGGAACCTCATGAAATCGCTTCTTGCTGCCGCCGCGCTGCTTGTTCTGGGGCCGGCGGCCTACGCCCAGGAGCGGGAGGGGATGGTCATCGACGGCGCGACGGATACGCCGATTGCCGGTGCGATCGTCACAGTCGGGCAACGGACCGTTCTCACCGATCCTCAAGGTCGCTATCGCACGGAAGGCGGAACCTTGCCGCTGCAGATTCGGGCACCCGGGTATCGCCGAGAGACTCTTCCCGCAGGAAGTGGGAACCAGGACACGATCCGCCTGACGCCCCTGGCGCCCAAGGCGCTCTACCTCACCGTCTACGGTATCGGCGCCCCGTTCCTGCTCGACCCCGCGCTGGAGGTGATCCAAAAGAGCGGACTCAACGCCCTTGTCATCGATCTCAAGGGCGACCGCGGCCTCATTCCTTATCCCAGCGCGCTGCCGCTCGCCGCCAAGGCGGGTGCGCTCAAGCTGCGCACCATCCCCGATCTCAAGGCGCTCGCGACGTCGCTCAAAGCCAAGGGAATATATCTGATTGCGCGCATCGTGGTGTTCAAGGACGACCTGCTGGTCAGTGCCCGGCCCGACTGGGCGGTTCGCGCCCCCGGCGGCGGCATCTGGAAGGACCGCGAAGGGCTGGCCTGGATCGATCCCTTCCGCAAGGAGGCCTGGGACTACACGCTGAGTGTGGCCGAAGAGGCCGCGGCCGCCGGTTTCGACGAGATTCAGTTCGACTACGTGCGCTTCCCCGACGCGGCGGGGCCTGCCTACTCGCAGACCTCGACGGAGACATCGCGCGTGGAAGCGATCACCGGCTTCCTGCGCGAAGCGAAACGACGGCTCGTGCCCTACAATGTGTTCCTCGCCATGGATTCATTCGGCTACGTCTGCTGGAACCGCAACGACACGGGGATCGGACAGCGCCTGGAAGACCTCGCGACCGCCGTCGACTACATCTCGCCCATGCTCTATCCCTCCGGCTTCCAGTTCGGCATTCCCGGCCATACCAACCCCATCATGAACATCTACGAAATCGTCCATCGCTCGCTCGAAGAGTGCAAGAGCAGGACAGCCGGAACGACGGTGCGATATCGCCCCTGGCTGCAGGCCTTCCCCGACTATGCCTTCGGCGGCCAGAAGTTCGGCGCCGTCGAGATCGCCAAACAGGTCAAGGCGTCCAACGATGCCGGCACGGACGGCTGGATGCTGTGGAACCCGCGCAATGTCTACTCGACCGATGATATCAAGCCCGAGGTGGTCAATGACAAGACACCGGCGAAGCGCTGACGTGCTGCGCCTGATCGTGGTTGGCTTGGTATGCCAGGCCGTTGTCTCGTGTGCGGCCGCGGTGACGCCGGCCGCCGCCGCGCCACCCTCCGCAAAAATGACGCCGGCCGAGGGCGCGGCAGCTATCGGTGCCATCGTTCGCGAGGAAATTGCCGCCGGTCGTCTTCCCGGCGCCGTGATCGTGGTGGGCGTTGGCGACAGGGTCGTGCTTCGCCAGGCCTACGGCGAGCGAGCGGTTCTGCCCGATCGCAGCCCGGCCACCGTCGACACAATCTATGATGCCGCCTCGCTCACCAAGGTGATGGCTACGGCCGTGGCGATCCAGCAACTCGTCGAACGCGGGCTGATCGATCTCGACAAGCCGGCCGCAGCTTACTGGCCCGCCTTCGCGGCCAACGGCAAGGCCGACATCACCGTGCGCCAGCTTCTCACCCACTATGCCGCCCTGCCGGCCGGCATTCCGACGCGCGCGTGGTCCGGCACCGAAGGGGCGCTCGACGCCATCGTGGCGCTCAAGCCTCTGGCGCCCGCCGGCTCACGCTTCATCTACAGCGACGTCGATTTCATCGTACTGGGTGAACTGGTGCGTCGGGTTTCCGGCCAGCCTCTGGAAACCTATGCTGCCGCCAACATCTTCCAGCCACTTGGCATGCGCGACACCGGCTTCCGCCCGCCCGTCGCGCTCAAGGGCCGCATCGCGCCAGCCGACAGGGAAGGTGGAGAGCTGCGCTGGGGCGAAGTCCAGGACCCGATCGCTTTTCGCATGGGCGGCGTCGCGGGCCATGCCGGCGTGTTCACCACGGCCGACGACCTCACGCTGTTTGCACGCATGATGGCGTCAGGGGGCGCGAAGGGCCGTCCGAGCGTGCTGCGCGCACAGTCGATCACGGCGATGACACGCCCGCAGAGTCCGCCGGGCGGACCCGCCTTGCGCGGCCTCGGCTGGGACATCGATTCTCCCTACTCGGGCTTTCTCGCGCCGTCCTTTTCGCCGCGCTCATTCGGCCATACGGGCTATACCGGCACGGCGCTCTGGATCGATCCCGACACACAGAGCTTCCTGATCGTGCTCAGCAACCGGCTGCATCCCCACGGCAAGGGCAACATCCTGCCGATGCTGAGGCGGATCGCCGCGGTGGCGGGGGCCATGGCGGGCGGCACGCGGCAACAGGTGCTGTCGGGCATCGACGTGCTCGAGGCCGAAGGCTTTCGCCAGCTTGAGGGACGCCGGATCGGGCTCATCACCAACCGCTCGGCCCGGGACGCCAAGGGGCGGCGCACTGCCGACGTCCTGCACGCGGCGGCCGGCCCGAAGCTGATGGCCCTGTTCAGCCCCGAACACGGGCTCGACGCGTCACGCGAAGGCAAGATCGCCTCTGGCCGCGACGCAGCGACCGGCTTGCCGGTCCACAGTCTCTATGGCGAGACACAGCGGCCGACGGCCGCCATGCTGACGGGGCTCGACGGGCTGGTCTTCGACATGCAGGATGTCGGCACGCGCTACTATACCTATGCCACGACCATGGCCTACGCCATGGAGGCCGCGGCCCAGCATAAGCTCGATTTCTTCGTGCTCGACCGGCCCAACCCGATCACCGGCAGTACGGTGCAAGGGCCGGTGCTCGACGCCGATCTCGTGTCGTTCATCACCTACCTGCCCCTGCCGGTGCGGCACGGCATGACGATCGGCGAACTCGCCCGCCTGTTCAACGAGGAGAAGAAGCTCGGCGCCAAACTGCATGTCGTAAAGATGCGTCATTACGATCGTGCGTCGTGGTTCGATCAGACCGGCTTCGCCTGGGTGGCGCCGTCCCCCAACCTGCGACGTCTCGAGCAGGCGGTGCTCTATCCGGGGGTCGCCATGGTCGAAGCGGCGAACGTCAGCGTCGGCCGCGGCACGGATACACCCTTCGAGTTGATGGGTGCGCCCTGGATCGACGGCAAGGCGCTCGCCCAGTATCTCGGCGGGCGCGCCATTGCCGGTGTCCGGTTCGAGGCCGTGACCTTCACGCCGCGCGAATGGGCATTCGCGGGCCAGCCCTGCCAGGGCGTTCGCATCCACCTCATCGACCGCAACCGACTGGACAGTCCCTTGCTCGGCATCGAGCTGATGGCGGCCCTTCAGCGACTCCATGGCGACCGCTTCGCGATCGACCGCACGCTCGGCATGATTGGCTCGCGGGAGTCTCTCGCCGCGATCAAGGCGCAAGTCGATCCGCGCGAGATTGCCCGGACTTGGTCGCCAGCGCTGGAAGGTTTCCGTGCACGCCGTGACGGCAGCCTTCTCTACTGATCGGCCAGGCCGTCGGCCGGGATCCAGCTCTTTTTCTCGCCGGCATAGGGCGCGCCGGGATTGCCGTGCACGGTCGTGCGCCACATCACGCGCCCTTCCCGGTCGCCGTCGAACCAGGTCGCGGCGTGGACGAGGCAGCGATTGTCCCAGATCAGCAGATCGCCCTGCGTCCAGTCGTGGGCGTAACAGAAGCGCCGCTCGGTCAGGTGCGCCATGATCTCGTCGAGCAGCGCCGCGCCCGCGCCGTGCGGACCCGGCTCCATCCCCACGAACGGCCCTTCGATCCAGTCCATCTAGCCCCCTCGCAGAGATAGAGGGCGCGCCCGCCGGTCATCGGGTGCGGCCGCACCACCGGCTGACGCTGCGAGCGCTCGTGGACTGCGAAGGCGCGCGGCTTCGCCCCCGACAGCGCCGCCTCGCGCGAGCGCCCGGTGCCGGGCTGGGCGTGCAGCCCTTCCAGACCCTCGACGCGCGCCTTGAGACCGGCCGGCAGGGCGTCGTAGGCCAGGGTGCCGTTGGCGAACAGCGTCTGGCCGCTGCCCGGAGCAGACGGCGTCACGGCATAGAACAGCGAGATGTCGGGCGGCGGTCGACGATAGCTCTGGTCGGTATGCCAGCCCCTGCGGTGGGGATATTGCGTGGGGATCAGGCCGTCGGCGGCGAGCGGCGGGTCGGGTCGCTTGGGCGGCGCCTTGGCGACCGGCGGCATGTTCGACACCAGCAGGATCTCCGGCACCGACGGATGTACCGATTTCAGGTCGGTGAGCGTGTGACGATAGTCCTCGACCTCCGGCCCAAAAACACGACTGAGCCGAACGAGCAGGTCGGCCTCGTCGGCGATCGCATTCATCCCCGGGATCAGGAGCAGCCCCCCGGCCTCGGCCAGCGCCGCCGGCAGGGCCGCCGGGTCGCGCTCGGCCGCAGCCACGACCGCGTGCGCGGTTCCTCCCTGCCGCAGCGTCGCGCCGAACGAGGCGCCGGGCAGCGGCGCTTCGCGGACGAGGTTCATGCGCGCTGGCCTACATGGGGATCGTTGACGCCGTCGAACGGCCAGATCGGCCGTCGCAGCTTGGTGAATTTCAGCTTGTGGATATCGGGCGAGCAGATGCCGCCCGAATCGACCAGCACGATCTCGCGCGCGATCGGCGTGTAGGCGGCACGGAAATGCTGCACGCTCTTGACCACCACCACGTTCCTCGCCGCAGGGTCGATGCCCTGGCTGAGGAAGACCTGCAGGTCGATGGTCTGGATGCGATTGGAGATGGTCACCACGTCGATGCCGCCGATGCGCAGCACCGCCGTCGGCCCCATGTTTGTCTCGACGCCGGCATTCATCGGCCCGTCGTTCCTGAAGAGGCCGTCCGACAGCATCTTTACGACCGCCCGGGCCTTCACCGGTGCGCCCATGGAGACGTCGGTATGGCCGCCCAGTTCGACGTCGATCTCGGCGCCGACGCCAGCCTTCATCGCCTGCTGCACCGTGCCGGGATCGTAGATCGTGCCGAACGCCACGTTGTCGACCCTGGCGTCGATCAGCGCCTGCAGCAGCGGCGTCGTGTCGTTGTAGCCGCCGCCGCCCGGATTGTCGGTGCCATCGGCGATCACCAGGGGCCCCTTCTTGCCGGCGCCGGCCCGCGCCGCGGCAATGCCGTCGGCGATCGGCCGGTAGTTGGACGAACTCTCATCGCGTCGTTTCCAGATCTCGTCGATCAGCTCGCGGGCGATTGCCCTGGCCCGCGTCTCGGCCGAAGGCTCGTAGCTCACCGCGACTGACGGGCCGGTCACCGGAATGTCGGCCCATGTAAAGCCCGCCTGGATGGAAACGACGTTGATGCCCGGCTCCTTCTCGTAGCCGTCGGCGCGGGCCAGCAGGTCGCGCATCAGGCCGGGCTGGGTGGTGCGGCCGGCGTCCGCCCCCTGCAGCATGGCCGGCTGGACCAACAGGCAGCGCGGCTTCTTGCGGCCCGCCATCGCCTCCTCGATCAGCGCCGCCGCCTGCGTGGCGCGCTCGTAGCCGTCGATGTGCGGATAGGTGCGGTAGCTCACCAGCGCGTTGGCGTGGCGGGCCATGCGGACCGTCGCATTGGCATGGAGATCGAGGGTGGCCACGATCGGCGCGTCGGGGCCGACCACGCCGCGCAGCAGTTCGAGCAGGGCGCCTTCGGCATCGTCTTCGGTCTCGCTGACCATCGCGCCATGCAGCGAGAGACAGATGCCGTCGAGCTTGCCGGCCTTCCGGGCCGCCCCCACGATCATGTCGCGGATCGTCTCCCAGCAGTCCCGGGTGAGCTTTCCCGAGGGCGTGGCGTTGGCCGCGCCGGCCCACACCGGTTGCCAGCCGTGGGCCTTCGCCGCGTCGATGTAGCCCCCGATCTCGTTTCGGGTGCCGGTGAAGCGCGGCACCATCGCCTCGCCCTCGATCAGCCAGCGCCGGCGGTAGTCGTCGAGCGTCGTGGGCAGTTTGCTGAAGGTGTTGGTCTCGTGCATGAACTGCGCGATGAGGACGCGGAAGGCCATCTCCCCGCTCCCGCCCTAAAGCTTCGCCGTCTTCAGCCACTCGGCCTGGCCGTCCTCGCCGTCGACGCCCATGGTCTCGAGGAAGCGGCTGACCATCATGTAGTAGCCGATGGTGAGCGTGAGCTCGACCAGAGCGCCGGGCGTCATGATCGCCTGGACCGCCTTGAACGTTCTGTCGGATGCCTTGACGTTGCGCACCACGTCGTCGGTATAGCGCAGCACGGCTTTTTCGTTCTCCGTGAAGGCCGGCGCCTCGATGGTGGCATCGCGCAAGGCCGCGATCTTCTCCTCGGCGACGCCGACCTCGCGGCCGATGCGCTCGTGCTGGAAGACCTCGTAGGCCGCGCGGCTGAGGCGCCCGACGCGGATGATCGCCAGTTCACGCAGCACCGGATCGAACTCGCAGCGATAGAGCAGCGCGTTGCCCATCCGCAGGAAGCCCTTGGCGCCGTTCTCGGAGTTGGCGAGCATCCGGTAGATGTTGAGCATCGGCTTCAGCTTGCCCAGGAACTCGGCATGCTTGCCGGTGGCAGCGTCGACATCGTAGTACGGAATGCGCGGCATGAGATCTCCCCTTCAGGCCCGCGAGCCTGAAGGCAAGCCTTCTGCCGGTCAACGCCGACCGACCAAGCCGTCAGATGATGCCGCGGCTCACCAGCGGATTGAGCCAGCGGCCCCAGGGCCCGGTGAGCACGATCGGCTTTTCGACCACGATCAGCGCGATGCACGGCTCGCCCGGATCGGCGATGGGTTCGTGGCGCTGCTCGCCCGGCCCCACGGCGAAGTCGCCGACGCTGTAGCTGCCGGTCGCATCGGTGTAGCCGCCTTGTAGGCAGACCGTGTACTCGTAGCCAGGGTGCTTGTGCTCGGGCAGGCCGCGTCCCGGCTCCAGCCGCAGCAGCGACACGCGATAGGCATCGCCCGGCAGGTCGAGCCGGATCTCGTCGAACTTGCCCAGGATACGCCGCCAGTTCATGTCCGGACGGAGATGGGGCGCCAGCGGCGGCGGCGCCCATTCGAAGCCCGGCCGGCGGGCGGCGGTCACCGCCCGGGGCTCGACCGGGACGTCGTCCAGCCGCGCCATGGTGCGGGCCAGGACGGCATCGTCGATCGGGGCCTCTATCTCGCGCTCGATCAGTGCGCCGCCCAGGGCGTGCAGTCGCTCGACCGCTCGCCGGGAATCCGGGTCGAGGGCGACATGCAGGGCCACGGCCAGCGCCGGCCCATCGGGCAGCGCACCCGATGCATAGTCGAAAAGCAGCTCTTCAGGAGCAGGATGGCGGCTCATGTCTCGTCTTTCTCCAGCGCCTCCCGCAGGCGCCCGAGGGCCAGGCGAATGCGGGATTTTACCGTCCCCAGGGGCAGGCTCAGTTCCTCGGCAATGACCGTATGCGTCTTGTCCTCGAAAAACGCCTTCTGAATCACCACCAATTGATCGGCCGACAGCCCGCCCAGGAGTTCCTTCACCCGCGTATACGTCTGCCCGGCCAGGATGGATTTGTCCGCGGTCTCCTCCTCGGGGGCGAAGACGGTCAGCCAGTCCTCGGTGTCGATCGGCCGGGCGTTGCGGCGCAGCAGGTCGATCCGCTTGTTGCGGGCGATCGTGTAGATCCAGGTGGCGGCCGACGCCCGGCTGCGGTCGAAGCTCGCGGCCTTTCTCCACACCATGATTAGGGCTTCTTGCGAGACCTCCTGAGCGCTTTCCGCGTCGGCGCCGCCCCGCATGATGAAGGCCTTTATGCGCGGTGCGAAATGCCGGAACAGGCTGGCGAACGCCGCCCGGTCCTGGCGGGCGGCAATGACTTCGATCAGATCGGCGGCCTCGTCAGCGGACAGCATGGGGGCATCTTACCCCGGCCGGCCCTGCGCGCCGAGGTCCCAGAACACGCCCGTCATCAGGCGCAGCCCATCTCGCGCCACCGGCGCCAGCAGGTGTTCGTTGGGCGCGTGCTGGGAGCAGGCGGCGTAGGAATGCGGCACCCAGACCGTCGGCAGCCCCAGGATGTCGGTAAAGACCTCGTTGGGCAGCGAGCCGCCCAGATTGGGCAGCATGTTGGGCTTCTGGCCGGCCGTCTTCTCGATCGACGCCGCGGCGAACCTCGCCCAGGGGTTCTCGGGATCGAGGCGCGTGGCGTTCATGATCACGTCGCGCGCCGGGTCGACCTCGATCTGGCCGAAGCCGTGTTTCTCGAGATGCCGGCGCAGGGCCGGCACGATGTCGTGCGGGTCGGTGCCGACGACGAAGCGGAGCTGGCAGTAGGCGATGGCACTGTGGGGAATGGCGTTCACCGGACGGTCGGGGTTGCCGGTCTTGAACGCCAGCACCTCGAAGCTGTTCCAGCCGAAGACCCGTTCGACCGGCGTGAGCGACTTCTCGCCCCAGTCGGGATCGATCGCCGGCGCGCCGTCGCCGGCATCGACATGGGCATCGGCCAAGGCCGCCCGCACCGAGTTGGTGAGCGTGGTGGGGCGCCATTCCGGCACCTTTATCTGCCCTCGCGCGTCGGTGATGGTGGCCAGCGCGTGGGCCATGATGATGCCCGGGTTGGCCAAAAGCCCGCCCCAGTTGCCCGAGTGATGGCCGCCCTCGCGCAGCGAGAGCTTCAGGTTGAAGTTCATCGTGCCGCGCGTGCCGCCGAAGATGGTCGGGCGGCGATGGTCGAGCCTGGGCCCATCGGAGCCGATCAGGGCGTCCGCCTTCAGCGCCGCCTTGTTGGCCCGGCAGAAGTCGGCAAGGCCCGGCGAGCCGGTCTCCTCGCCGGTCTCGATCAGGATGGTCGAGTTGAAGCCCAGCGAGCCGCGTTCCTGCAGCACACAGGCGAGGGCTGCGATGTTGATGGTGTGCTGGCCCTTGTTGTCGGCGGTACCGCGGCCGTAGATGCGGTCGCCCTCGACGACGATCTTCCACGGCGAAAGCCCTGCCCGCCATTGCTCGTCCTGGCCGCGGATCACGTCGCCATGGCCATAGGTCAGGACGGTCGGCTTGCCCGGATCTTCTATCCGGCGGGCAATCAGGAAGGGCCCGTATTCGGCGCGCGGATTGGGCTGTACCTCGCAGGCGTAGCCGAGCCTGGTGAGCGACTCGGTCATCTCGCCCGAGACGTATTCCCGCAGCGCCGGCATGGAACCAGCCTCCTGGCTGGTCGTCGGAATCGCCACCCGCCGTTGCAGCTCGTCCAGGAAACCGCCCTCGTCGAAGTACTTCTCCGCGCGCCCGATGGCGCCGTCCCGCGTGCCGGTCATGCTTCCCCTTGCCGTATTTCGCCGGCACGATAGCAAAATATCGGGAGGAAGAGCATGACCGCTTCGGGGCGCGTGGTTTTCAGCAGAATGGATGAAGTCGTCTTCGGCAGGCCCGCGGCCGAGGCCGCGGCCGAGCTGGTGACGCGCCACGGCGCCGAACGGGTCTTCCTCATGGTGAGCGGCACGCTCAACCGCGAGACCGACGAGGTCGAGAAGCTGCGCCGGGCGCTGGGCAACAAATGCGTCGGCGTCTTCGACAGGATGCCGGCCCACTCGCCGCGCTCGGCCGTGAGCGCCGCCGCCGAACAGGCCCGCGAGGCGCGGGCCGATCTGATCGTCACCCTGGGCGGCGGCTCGATCACCGACGCGGCCAAGGCGGTCCAGCTCTGCCTCGCCAACGACGTGCGCACACCGCAGGACATGGACCGGATCCGCGGCGCCGTCGAGGTGAAGCCGCCGACGGTGCGGCAGATCTCGATTCCGACCACCCTGTCGGCCGGCGAATTCTCCGGGCTGGCCGGCGTCACCAACGAGGCAACCAAGGTGAAGGAGATGTTCCGCCATCCCCTCACCATCCCGCAGGCCGTCATCCTCGACCCCGAGGTCACGCGCCACACGCCGATGTGGCTGTTTCTCTCCACCGGAATCCGCGCCGTCGATCACTGCGTCGAGGCCGCATGCTCCAACGAATCGACCGAGTTCACCAATGCATCGTGCCTGCATGGCCTGTCGCTGCTGGCGCGCGGGCTGCCGCGCGTGAAGGCCGATCCGGCCGACATGAAGGCGCGGCTCGACTGCCAGCTCGGCTCGTGGCTTTCGATGGCCGGCGTGGCGAGCGGCGTGCCGATGGGCGCCAGTCACGGCATCGGCTACGTGCTGGGCGCTGTGTTCGACGTGCCGCACGGCCATACCTCGTGCATCATGCTGCCGTCGGTGATGCGCTGGAACAAGCCGGTCAATGCCGACCGCCAGGCAATGATCGCCAGCGCCATGGGCCATCCCGGCAAGGACGCGGGCGACGTGCTCGACGCCTTCATCCGCGGCCTCGGCATGCCGCGCAGTCTTTCCGAAGTGAAGATCGGCAAGGAACATTTCGACCGCATCGCCACTCAGGCGATGGGCACGCCCTGGATCCCGCGCAATCCGCGCCCCATTCCCACGCCGGCTGAGGTCAAGGAAATCCTGGAACTGGCGGCTTGATCCCGCCTGTATTCAAGCCGCGAGACGCAGCGGCTTGGCACGCTTGATGCGATCTCGGTCACGCGGACTGTGCATCGCTGCCCACAGATCGCTCCGGCGCTGCACGTTCAACCAGAAATCCGCACTGTTGCCGAACACCCGCGCAAGAATGAGGGCCGTCGGTGCCGTCACGTTACGGCGGTCGTTGCAAAGCTCGTTCACATGCTTGCGCGGGACGCCCATGGCTCGGGCGAGAGCGACCTGCGTCAGCCCCAGCGGCTGCATGAACTCCTCCAGCAGTATCTCGCCGACGGTCGCCGGCTTGCGCTTCGTCATCAACATGGTTCGCCTCACCTGTAGGTGTGATCGTCCAAATAGACACCCGTCGCTTCGCCTCGCCCACCGTTCCATTGGAAGACCAGTCGCCATCGCTTGTTGACACGGATCGAGTGGAGTCCGGACAGATTGCCGCTCAACTTCTCGAAACGGTTGCTGGGTGGCACCCGCAAATCCCGGTCGGCCGTTGCGTCGTCGATCACCTGGAGCTTCCGAAACAGGCGGCTCTCGAGATCGGGCGGGATGTTTCGCGATCGTCTGTCCTCGACGAAGAACGTGCGTAACCATTCGTCCCGAAAACTCGCGATCATGCGGTTCGCTCCGCGTCTGTCCCAGTGTACCGCCTAACGGTACAATCGACAAGACAAGTCCTTCGACAGGGACGATACCTAGATCCGCCCCTTCCGCCTGGCCACCGATTCCGCGAGCAGGCAGAGGATCTCCCACATCATGGTGACGCCGACGAGCGCGGTGTTGCCGCTCATGTC
>JAIETA010000091.1 GCA_019745575.1 Reyranella sp.
ACCTCGCCCGCGTCGACCATCCGCTGGCCATGGCCGCCGAGCACCTCGCCGTCCTGCGCGCCCTGGCGCCGCCCGGCCTCGCCGGCCGGCCGCGTCGGCTCCTGGAACAGGATATCGCCGATCCCTGGGGCGGCGCCGACGCCGACTACGACCGGGCGCTCGACCTCATCGAGGCGGGTTGCGCCGCCCTGCTGAAAAGCCTTATAATTTAGGCATCTGGCCCGCCGGACCCCGGCCGAAGCAGCGGACCGGCCGCCCGGACCGTCCGGCCGCCGAAGAAAGCCAGAAGAAAAAGTTGACGATTCCGCAGGAATAGGCTAGGAAATAGATTACTGTCGCGGACCCTGCGTCCGCGATCCCCGCCCGCCCGGCGGCTTCCCAGGAAGCGACCTCCCGGCGGGCTTTTTTACGTCCAGAACCCAGGAGTCCCTCATGCCTCGACCGGCCCCCGGCCGTGCTCTGTCGCGTTCGCACGCGGCCTCGGCGCGGCGTTCCAGACCGGCGCCGCCACCGATCACGCCCCAGAAGATCAACACCTTCCTGCACCATCTCGGCCGCACCGGCTCGGTCACCCTGGCCGCTGCGCGCGCCGGCCTGCCGCGCCGCGCGCTCTACAAGCGCCGCGACGCCGATGCCGCTTTCGCCGCGCGCTGGGACGAGGCGCTGCAGCTCGGCATCGACCGCCTGCAGGACGACGCCATGCGCCGCGCCCTGCACGGCACCGCGCGCGGCGTGTTCCGCAACGGCCGGCAAGTCGGCTCGGTGCAGCAGTACGACAACCGCCTGCTGCAGTTCCTGCTGAAGGCCCACCGCCCCGAAACCTATGGCGAGCGCGGCAAGGCGGCGTCCTCGCCACTGCCCTTCGATCTCGCCCAGCGTCTCGCCGCGGCCGCGCCGCGCGCCGATGCCTACGACAAGGCCAAACAAGCCGAGGAGAAGCAACGTGCCGAGGACAACAAGCAAGGAGGCTGACCTCCAGCGCGAGCGCCTGATCCGCGTCGAGCGCTACCGCCGCGATCCGCTGGGCTTCGTCACCTGGGCCTTTCCCTGGGGCGAGCCCGGCCCGCTGCGCGACCATGCCGGCCCCGAGCCGTGGCAGGCCGACGTGCTGCGCGAGATCGGCCGCAAGCTGGAGGCCGGCGAAAGCCCGGTCCGGGTCGCCGTGGCCTCCGGTCACGGCGTCGGCAAGTCGGCGCTGGTGGCCTGGATTTGCCTCTGGGCCTCGGCCACCGTGCCGTCGACCCGCGGCGTCGTCACCGCCAACACCGAAACCCAGCTCCGGACCAAGACCTGGACCGAACTCGCCAAGTGGCAGGGCCTGGCCGCCACCCAAGACTTCGCCGAGCTGGGCGCCACCTCGCTCGCCTCGGTGCTGCCGGTGCCCGAGGGCGCGGGCCGCATCGACTGCGTGCCGTGGGCCGCGCACAACCCCGAGGCCTTCGCCGGCCTGCACAACAAGGGCAGCCGCGTGTTGCTCGTCTTCGACGAGGCCTCGGCCATCGCCGAGCCGATCTGGGAAACGGCCGAGGGCGCGCTGACCGATTCAGGCACGGAAATCGTCTGGCTGGCCTTCGGCAACCCGACGCGCACCTCCGGCCGCTTCCATGCCTGCTTCGGCCGCTTCCGCGACCGCTGGCACACGAAACAAATCGACTCGCGCCGGGTCTCGCTCACCGACGGCCGGCAGCTCGACCAGTGGGCGAAGGACTACGGCGAGGACAGCGACTTCGTCCGCGTGCGCGTGCGCGGCCTCTTCCCGCGCGCCGGCACCATGCAGCTGATCGACGGCGAGAGCGTCGAGGACGCCATGCGCCGGGTGCCGGAGGGCGACCGGGGACGCGACGGCCACCACACGGCCCCGCTGGTGATGGGCGTCGACGTCGCCCGCTTCGGCGACGACAAGAGCGTGATCGTGCTGCGCCGCGGCCGCGACGCGCGCTCCTTCGCGATCGAGAAGCACCGCGGCCTCGACCTGATGACGCTCGCGGGCCGCGTGGCCGAGATCGCCTTCGCCCACGGCCCCGCCGCCGTCTTCGTCGACGAGACCGGCCTGGGCGCGGGCGTGGTCGATCGCCTGCGCCAGCTGGGCGTGCTGCACGTGCAGGGCGTCAACTTCGGCGCCGCCGCCGCGCGCTGGGACGGCGACGGCGCCAAGAGCCTCTACGCCAACAAGCGCGCCGAGATGTGGGGCAACCTGCGCGACTGGATCCGGGGCGGCGGCGCGCTGCCCGACGACCCTGACTTGCGCGCCGACCTCACGGGCGTCGAATACGGCTACACCGCCACCGGCGAGATCCAGCTCGAGAAGAAGGAGGACATGAAGAAGCGCGGCCTCGCTTCGCCCGACTCAGGCGACGCGCTGGCGCTCACCTTCGCCCATCCGGTGCGGCCGGACTGGCTGTGGGATGCGCCGCCCCGGGTGCGGATTCTGGACGAGGATCATGAGTACGATTCGTTTCATGATCTTTGAGGGGGAGTGCACTAGAGGGTGGCACCGCGGCCCGGCCATTTGCATCGGCCCAGATCCACCTAATCTTTAACGCCGCGGCTGTGGCCGCCACTCCCAAGCTGGCACGCAACCATGCCCATGTACGCCGAGCCCGGCGGCGCGCGCCACCTTCTCCTGTGCAACGTAATCCTGGCTATAGCGGACGAACGCCCAAGCCATCCCTTCGCGTACCATGATCGCGCCCAGATCCTCCCCCGACGCCCGGCAAATGGCGACGGTGCGCCCGTAACGATCGGTGTTCTTCTTCTCGCAAACGACAGACTTGCCCTGGATGAGGGCCAGTAGCCTAGTGGTCGCCATTCGGCCGGCAGGCCAGCCATCAGGGCAGTCCTGTTCAGTCTCTGGCGCGTCGATACCCCAGAGGCGATAGATCGTGCCGTTGAGCTTGAGCGTGTCGCCGTCTGTAATGGTTTGACCGATCGCCGATGGAGCGGTCGCCAGGCCGATTGTGGCAATCACCGCCCAGGCCTTCACTTACTATCCAACTACGTATCTCTCCATTTCGTCAATTCAGCATCCCTGTATGCCCGCGCGTTCCGCCGCGCTGCATCTCATTGCGAACCACTCGCCTTTCAATTGGAACACCCGGTAGGTCTCGCTGTTCGAGCACACGGCCTTGATCGAGCCGTCAGATAGACGCAAGGCCGCTGCGACCAAGGAGCAGGGGTGCTCGGCCTTCCGGATAGCCAGGGTCGCCAACCGCATCTCCTCGCTAGGCACAACGGTGATGGGCTTTGAGGCGGACGCAGGGGGTGTTGCAGGCGCGGGAGCGGCCGCGGTAACCGGGTGCTTGGCCGTTGGGGAAGACGGAGAGGCCTTGCTGGCGCGCAGCGATTCGAGGAGCCGGATATCGACTTCGCCCGACGCCGGCCAGCCGCGCGACGGTTCGTAGCGCTTCACCGCGGCGATCGTATTGGGGCCGACAATACCGTCCGCTCCGCCTGGATCGAATCCCAGCTCCTTCAGGAGTTTCTGCGCTTCCTTCACCTCCTCCATCGCGAGTGGGCGGTTGGCGGCCGGCGGCGGCATGGTTGGTTGCGACACCTCAGCCGGTGCCTTAGGCGGCTGCACCGGCGTACTGGCGGTAACGGAAGGTGCTGCCTTGTCGTTCGCCGTGTGGATCATCGCCAACGTGAAAAGTATCCCGACGACGATGGCGATGTTGCGCAGCGTGTGGCCGCCCGAGGGCGCTGAATCTGCTGGTGGCGCTTGCTGCTGTTGCGCGGTTGGCTGACCATTCCACGGCGAAAAGGACTGGTGCGAGATGCCTGTACCTGGGAAGCCAACGGTGCTGCGAACGCCGCGTTTGCCGACGTTGATGCTCGCGCCGCGAGGACCGAGCCCGAGACTAACGCCAGAGTTGCTGAAATTGAGCCGCACAAAGCCGCCCAACCGCACGGTTTTCCTGAATCGCCACCCCATCGCACCGCCCCACGCCGCGACCTAGCACGAAACCTAGCACATTCACGCCCCGCCAGCTCAATGTATGATCGTATGCCGCAACACGTTTGCATCCGCCGCTTGTGGCCCTTGAAGCCAGCTTCTAGGTTTCCCTTGCGGTGCTCACGGTCTCTGGTAGTAGCATCGTCACACGGTACGACCTCCGGGGGAGGCCATGCGAAGTTTGGCTTTGGTCGCTGCGTTGCTTAGCGTGCCAGCTTTCGCTGCGAATCAGACGCCTTGGCTACAGACCGAGGATCGGGCTGTCATGTCTGAGGCGGTCGAACTGGCACAGCAAGGAAAAGCCTGCTGCAAGCATTGCACGAAGGGCCAGCCGTGCGGAAACACTTGCATCAGCAAGAATAGTAAGTGCAAGAGCGCGCCAGGTTGTGCTTGCTGAAAACACCCTGAAATCGTGAGCAGAATGCCGCCACCACTTCACCGAGCATATCTCATTGCGTTCAGGTCATCGATAGGTGAACATCGCCCGTAATCAGGGGCTGGGTGGGTCGACATGCTGGTCGACTCGGGCATACAACTTCCACGATTGTAGACTTCCATGAGTGTTTTTCAGCGTGTTCGGGAACTGCTCGGACGCGACCGCACCTATACAGCCGACATCAAGCCTTTGATGGATTTTGCCTCCGTCGATGCAGCCAAAATTCGCGCAGACTTGCAAGTCGACACGAAAGGCAAAGAGCGAGGACAGCGTAACGATCCACCATCCGACTTTGTCGGGCTCGACCAGATAGAGCTGGAGGTAGTGGGCAGCGTCGAGACGTTGCGTAATGAAGCCTACGAGAACTTTTCGAAGCAAATGTCTGTCTATGACGGAAGGCTGGCACGCGTTGATCTGCGCACCATTGTTCCCGATGTGAAGACCATGCTGCATGACGCCGAGGCGGATTTCGGGGCGGAGGTACGCAAGGACACCAATCCGGTATTTGCCAAGAGAGCTGAGCTAGTTGCGACGGAGAGGTCCTACGAGAGCTTTCGGCTAAGCAACGGTCTGGAACGGCTCGCACACCCCGAGCGCAATCCTGTCTTGGCAGCGGGCATACTTCTCGTAATCTTCATTTTGGAAACATTTGCCAACTCGGGTTTTTTCAGCGCCACCCATCCAGGAGGTCTGCTGGGAGCCATCTTTGAGGCGGCCGGCATTTCGCTAATTAATCTCTGTGTTGGTTTCATCCTGGGAATAGTACCGCTCCGATACATCCGGCTGCCGTCGCTCTTCTGGCAAGTCAGTATGGCAATTGTCGCCGCTGCTCTTGTCGCTTTGCTAGTAGTCTTTAATTTTGCCGCGGCGCACTACCGTGACGCCTTCTCGCAAATCTCCCCGGACGCTGAGGACTTCATGCTGCAATCCTCGCAGGCGGCCTTGAAGGCACTTGTGGCGCAAAGGTATGAACTGCTTGGCTTCCAATCCTACTTGATGGTCCTAGTCGGTCTCGTGGTTGTGAGCTACGCGACCTACAAGGGGCTGAGTTGGCTTGATCCGTTTCCCGGTTACGGCGCGCTCTACAAGCGCTACCAGGCGCGGCTACAAGAATACATCACTCTGATCGACGCGTTAGTTCGCAATTTGCAAGATCGCAAGGACCAAGCAATTTCAGAGCTTCGCGACAGCATTACCGACATCCGTAGACGAGACGAGGAGTATGGAACAATTGTCTCAGAGCGGGCTCGATTAACTCACCGATACAATGGCTATCTCGACGCCTTGCAGCGCGCAGCCGAAGGGTTGCTGTCGGCTTATCGAGAGGCGAACCGCGCTGCGCGTACAGATCCGCCACCGAAGACCTTTGCATCTGTGTGGCAGTCGGGTTGGACGAAGGAAATCGTGGCCGGCGACGACGGCAAGGACGAGCGGCGGCAAGCAAGCAATGAGCTGCTCGCCGCCATCGCGCAATCTCAGGGGAGGCTGCTCGAGGCTTTCAACGAGGCATTGGGCGAGTACGACAAACTGCGTGATTTCAGCAAGGCGGAGGGCGGGCGTGGCGCGGCATCAGAAGCGTAAGATCGTTCCGCGCGGTCAGCTTTTTGGTGCCCAGAGCGGTTCCAGCTCGACTATCATTGGCGGCATACTGATTGTCTTCGCGCTATTCGTTGGGGGCGTGTTCGTTTGGTTCTACCAATCCCAGCGCTCGACGCAGGTCGAACTCAACCCATCGACACTTTGTCCAAAGGAAGTGGGCCGGCGGCCACCGGCTGTCTATGTGGTCTTGCTCGACCAAACCGACCCGATCCAAGAGCTGCAGCGCAAGTCAGTTGCAAATCAAGTTTTGACGCAGATGCAGGCGGATCTAGAGGGCTCAGGCGCGGAAGCTATGAAGCATGCGCGGGTAGAGATCTGGACGTTCAGCGACGGGACAGCAAACACTTACAAAGTTGGCGACGTACAGCTTTCCTTATCTAACGTACTCTCAATCTGTAATCCCGGTTCGCCAGCAAAGTGGGATCATCTCTACAAGAACGCCGACGTCGTGAAGAAGCAGCATGCGCGCTTCTATGCGTCGGTGCGCGATATTGTTGAAAGCAGCCTGCGCTTCCCGGAAGCGAAGCAGTCGCCGGTAATTGAGGCTCTCTATGGCATCGGCGCACAGGTCTTTTCGGCCCCCGCCATGGTGGACAGCCGGAAGCGGCTTCTTGTCGTCTCCGATCTTCTTCAGAATACGCGGACACTCAATTTCTTTGCGAGCAAGCCAAATTTCGAGGCGTGGCGACGCACGCCGCAGAGCCGACAAACGCTGCCCAACTTGCAGGGCGTGGCGGTGACGGCCTTTGTAGTTCCGGGTGTCCGAGCGGACCTGCAAGGCGACGACTTTGCTCGTTTTTGGGTCGGTTTGCTCACTGCCGCCGGCGCAACGAACGGCACCCATGCGTGGCTGCACAAGATTCAATGAGCCGGAGCTGAGATGTCTGACTACGTCTCCGATAAAGGGCTTGCGGTTCAGGAGCGCCGGCGCCTCGCACTCGATCGTGGCGTTCTCTTCTTTTTCCTGATCGGCGGAAGTGCCGCCATCATAGCTCTCAAACTTTTCCCGGTGCCAATCGCATATCGCATCGGCATTCCCGTCGCCCTTATTGCGGTCTACGCGCTGCTCACAATCTCGCGCACACGTTTTCGACTGCGTTACGACCAGGCTGGCGACAACTGTTACTATATGGGCTTCATCTTTACGCTCGTGTCTCTCGGCATTGCGCTTTATCAGATCCGGCACGGCACCTCGGCGCAAGAGTTTGGCATCGGTGTCGTGCGAGATTTTGGTCTGGCGCTTTCTACGACAGTCGCCGGCATTATCTGTCGCGTATCACTCACGCAGCTCCGCGAAGATCCTCACGACATCGAGGAAGCAACCCGACGGGAGTTGATCGACTACTCCCGTGCGCTAAGCGGCCAGATGCAGGCTTCGGTCAGCATGCTGTCTGAAGTACGGCAAACTACCGAGGACCGCCTCAAAAACTACGTGTTTGAGATGAGTCAGATTGTAGGAGAACATCAGCGTCGGACAGAGGAACTACGTGATTCCACTAAGACGTTATCCGATAGCATCGGCAAGCTGGCTAAAGACTTCGCCTCGACGGAGATACCGACGGGCAAGCTACGTGAAGCCACTGCAGCTACCATGAATGCCATCGGGACGCTGAATGAGACGCTCGTGCGCGCTAATGCGGCGCTCACGGATATCGAGGCCACCTCTCAAAAAGTGACCGCGAGTTATCGGCAGCGCCTACAGGCGAGCAGCGATATGGCCGAGCAGGAGGCGCGCGCCGCGACAGCTCTTGCGGGCAGTGCCGGTGCAACCTCAGAGTTTGCTGACCGGAGCCGGGAGCTGGCTGCCGCGCTGCAGGAAGTGCGGGGCGGGACCGATGCGCTCAAGGGCATGGGAGGGGAAGTGATAGCTGTTACAGAGGCTTTGCGCACGGCGACCCGCAGTATTGCCGGCGCCAGCTCGCGTTTGGCGACCGCAGAGACGACGCTCTCGAGCCATATGACGACGGCCGAAGGCGCGGCGCGGCGCCTCGCGACGCAAGTCGACGCCCTAACTGAGGCTCAGGAAAGACTACGTGTAGCCGCGACGGCGCATACGGCACCGCAAACGGATGAGAGCCATGGCCGCAATCAGACAGGATGATAGAGCCTACCGGCGCGGGGTCGTCTTCGGGTTCACGGTCGCAGAGATTGTTCTGTTGCTTGTCTTTTGCTTGCTGCTTCTGTTTGTGCCGTTGTTGCTAGTCGAGAACACCAAGACGCCGAAAGGCAGCGTTCTTCACGTAAAGTTGCCTGAACAGGCAGCGCCGTCATTGGACGGTGCAGTCGATCTACGTATTGGCGCGGCCAAGGCAGCACAGAGGCCGAGTCCAAGTTCAAAAGATCCGACCGCCGACCCGAAGCAGGCGGCGAAGCTTACTGACACGCCTTTGGGCGATCCAACTGCGTCAAGTAATTCTCCGCCGGCCCAGTCGGATACGCTACCGGAAGGATGGATTCGGGTCGCACCGAATGCAGAAAGTGCCAACTCGTCCAAGGGAGATAGCAGCCGTCAGCCGGCGCGCCCTGGCCGACCGGCGGCCGATGTTCCCTTCGAGGCACTGCCTCTGGCCTCGGTGTGCGACAGGCTTGGCATTCCAGCCGCTGACTGTACGGTGACGGCGGCTAACGAGAAACTCAGCATGCTCGGCCGTCACAATTGGCCCCCCATTATCAGACTCAAAGAAGCCGATGGCGAGTTCTTCGTCGTAGGTAGTGCGCAAGTATCGTCTGCGTTTGAGGCCAAGATCCGACAGGACGTAGTGCCAAGAATCCTCGACCTCGTCAGTCGCTTCCAAACGGACGTCGTCGAGATTGTCGGTCACACCGACGAGCAGCCTATTCCACCGGGCTTTCTGTCGACCCTTGACGCACTATCTGTCGACGTAATTGCCAAGGGTCATTCGGCTGCGCGCCTTACAGCAGCGGACAATGCCGGACTTGGCTTTGCGCGAGCACTTGCCGTGGTGCAAGTGCTGAAGAAGGATGATCGTGTAAAGCATCTAACGATTGTGCCGCTTTCCGCCGCTCAAATGATTAATGTTGACGGCAAACTGTCTGATGGAAGCAAGGGAGGCGACGTTAGGGAGCGTCGCCGCATAGAGCTCCGAGTTAGGCAAAGCAGCAGTACTGAGTAGGAAGCACTATCAGCTGCAGGCTCTGGTTGTCGCGGTGCTCAGTGTAAGAGGCTTTAGAAGAATGATTGGCAAAGCCCCACCCGCCATGCCCGGTACACGCCCTTGGGGAGAGGGCGCCACCGCGGGCCCTGCTCGTGGCGTTCGCTTTCAATCATGGCTTTGACTATTGGGCCCGAAAGTCCCACCTTACCGATCATCAGCTAAGGTGGCTGGCGAGGGGGCTAATCATGGCGCAACGCATCAAGCTTTCGGATCGCCCGGGCAAGCGTCCCATCAAGCGGGTCGTCTTCAAAGATGCGCCGGCCCGGCGTGTTCCCACGGCCGGGCTGGGCGACAGGCTCGGTGCCGAGGTGGTCGGCAGCGCGCCGGCACGCGGCGGGTCGCCGCTCTCCCGGGCGGCGCTGCGCGAAGAGGCGTTTCGCCGCCTCCGCTCGACCGGCGGCCGGCCAGGCCTGGAAGGCACGGACCGCAAGAAGATCCCGCTCACCGCCGGCGACTGGGAGAAGATCGAGCGCGTCGCCAACGATATTTCGGAGCCCGGCTTTCGGCCGTCTCCCATGCAGGTCGCGAGCGTCGTGTTGAGCGTCGCGCTGCGACAGATGGATGAATCGATGGAAGAGGCGGTGAAGCGCCGCCTCAAGACGACGGCCTAGACGCCGGCGTCATCGGCAAGCCCCGCCCGTCCCACCGGGTACACTCCAATCGAGGAGCAGGGGTGCCGCCGCGGGTCCTGACCCGTGGCTTGTCCCGAGGCCGTAGGCCGAAGGAACTTCAACAAACCGCAGCGCCCGCCGACGGCCGTTCGGCTTGCGGCGCTGACGGGACGTGCCGGATCAACGCGCACGTTTATCCTGAGCCTGTAGGGCGAAGGACCTTTTCCAACGGCCGCCCGCGGCTCCTGAGTCGCGGATTTCGCTCGGTCTCCCGTCTCGGGCACATGTGTGGGCACAACTCGGGGCACAACACTCCCTGCGTTCAGGTGGGCCCGGGCATGCGCCAAAAAGCCCGGTTTTGCGGGCGTTTCGGCGCGTTCCGGGGCGAAAAGCGGGCGCGCGGTTTGGGCCCCTTTTCGAAAGTTGGGCCCGTGTGCTCAGTTGGCCGGCGGGGCGAGCCGCGTCGCCTGGCTCACGGCGAGCTGCCAGCCTTCGGCCGCGGTGACGTACACGCAGACCCAGCGGAAGTCGTAAGTCTTCTGTTCCCGCACGTTCAGGATCGGGCTCTTGCCGGTCAGGATCACGGTCGGCCCGCTGAAGACGCGGAAGACCAGCTCGCTGGCGGGCGCCGCCTCGATCAGCGGCTCGCCCGACATCGCCGCCACCAGGCGGGCGTCCTTGTTGTCGAAC
Organism: Reyranella sp.; assembly: GCA_019745575.1. Classification (GTDB taxonomy): domain Bacteria; phylum Pseudomonadota; class Alphaproteobacteria; order Reyranellales; family Reyranellaceae; genus Reyranella. The sequence continues at coordinate 10,465 of JAIETA010000091.1, forward strand.
TTGCCCGAGCCGTGGGTGTGCGTGAAAGAGTCGGCGTAGGCGGCGCGCAGCGCGGCGAAGTCCTTGTCCGCCACCGCCCTGGCGAGTTTGGCGCGGAACGCCGTCACCTCGTCGATCATGCGCTGGGCCTCCGCGCCGCTCGGCGCCTGGTTGGGATGGGCGAGGGCGGGGACGGCGGGCAGCATCGCCGCCAGGAACAGGGTGCGTCTATGCATCCCTCGAAGATACGCCGGCTTCGGCGAAGGTCGCCATGCCGTTGTGGCAGGCGGCGGCGGCTTTGAGGATCGGCACGGCCAGCGCGGCGCCCGACGCCTCGCCCAGGCGCATGTTTAGGTCGAGCAGCGGGCTTTGGCCGATCGCCTCGAGGAGCCGCGTGTGGCCGGGCTCGGCCGAGCGGTGGGCGACCAGGCAGTGATCGAGCGCGCGGCGGTCTGCGGCATAGAGTACGGCGGCGGCGGCGGTGCAGGCATAGCCGTCGAGCAGCACCGGGATGCGGCCCATGCGGGCGGCCACGATGGCGCCGGCCAGCGCCGCCAGCTCCTCGCCGCCGACGGCGGCCAGCAGCGTCAGCGGATCGCGGGCGGCGATCGCGTCCTTGTGACGGGCCAGCGCCTCGTCGATCACCGCGATCTTGTTGGCCAGCGCCTTGCCGCTGACGCCGGTGCCGGGGCCGGCCCAGTCGGCGCCGCTGCCGCCGAACAGGGCGGCGCTGAGCGTGGCGGCCGCCGTGGTGTTGGCGATGCCCATTTCGCCCAGGCACAGCACGTCGATGCCGGGCTCGGCCGCCATCATGCCGTAGGCCATGGCGTTGGCGGCGCGGGCCTCGCTCATGGCGGGGCCTTGCGTAAAATCGTCGGTCGGGTGGTCGAGGTCGAGTTCATAGATGCGGAGGTCGGCGTCGATGGCGGCGGCGAGCTGGTTGATGGCGGCGCCGCCATTGAGGAAGTTTTTCACCATCTGCTGCGTGACTTGGGGCGGGTAGGCCGAGACGCCGCGTTTTGCGATGCCATGCGTGCCGGCAAAGACGGCGATGCGCGGCCGTTCGACGCGCGGGTGGGCGCGGCCCTGCCAGGCGGCCAGCCAGCCCGCGATCTCTTCGAGGCGGCCGAGCGAGCCCGCCGGCTTGGTGAGGTCGGTCTGGCGGCGCACCACCTCGGTCTGGGCGGCGAGGTCGGGTCCCGGCAGGTCGCGCAGGATCCGGCGCATTTCGTCGAATGTTGCAGTTGGGGCATTCATTTGGGCGCGGACCCTCCTATATTTGCTGGATCATGACCAGTCCCAACGAGTTCGAAGCACCCCGGGGCCGGCCCTCGTCTTTCGACGAGTGGCTCCAGGCGTTCAAGGAGCAGGTCTCCTTCTTCACCGGCCTGAAACTCGATATCGGCATCCCGCGCTGGCAACTGGCGGATGTGCTGCCGGTGCTGCCCTTCGTCGGTGCCGCCGTGGGTCTCGCGGCCGGGCTGGTGTTCGCCGTGGTCCGCGGCGTGGCGGGGCCGGGCTGGCTTGCCGCCGTGCTGGCGGTGGGCGCCGCCGTGCTGATCACGCGGGCGCTGCACGAGGATGGCCTGGCCGACACCGCCGACGGGTTGGGGCCGCATGGGCTCGATCAGGCGCGGCGGCTGGAAATCATGCGCGACAGCCGCAACGGCACCTTCGGCGTGCTGGCGATCGCCCTCACGGTGCTGATCAAGGTGGCGTGCCTTGCCCAGTTCGGCGCCTCGACCGGGCTGGTGGTGCTGATCGCGGCCCATGCCGTGTCGCGCGCCGCAATCGCCTATCCGCTGCTGGCCTTCGCGCCGGTCCACGACGACGGCCTCGGCGCCCGCGCGGGCAAGCCCGCCGACACCGACGTTTGGCTCGCCATCGGGCTCGGCGCCGCGCTCGCCTTCCTGCTGCTGCTGGGCAAGGGCTTCTTCGTGGCCCTGCTGGCGCCGGCCCTGGCCGTCGCCGCGGCGGTGGTGGCGGCGCAATGGATCGCGCGGCGGCTGGGCGGCTACACCGGCGACACGCTGGGCGCGGTGCAGCAGACGGCGGAGATCGTCTTTCTCGTGGTGGCGGCGCTCCTCATCGCCCGCTAGAACGCTCGGCATGGCAACAGGAGCAAAGGTCACGGGTGCCGTCACCCGCTGGTGGTGGGTGCGGCACGCGCCCGTGCCCAATCCCGAACGCCGCTGCTACGGCCAGTCCGACAAGGACTGCGACGTGAGCAACGAGGCGCTGTTCCGTCACCAGGCAGCACTGCTGCCCAAGGGCGCGGTCTGGTACTCGTCCAACCTTTTACGCGCACGCAAGACGGCGGAGCATCTCGGCAAGGCCGGCGCCGACATGGGCCGGCTGCTGATCGATCCGGCGCTGGCCGAGCAGCATTTCGGGTCGTGGCAGGGCCTCACCTACACCGAGATCGCCGAGCATCACGGCAACAACCATCTGTTCTGGCTGGGGCCGCCCGAGTTCCGGCCGCCGGGCGGCGAGAGTTTCGTCGACCTGCGCCAGCGCACCGTGAAGAGCATCGAGCGGCTGACGGAAGAACATCGCGGCCGCGACATCGTGGCGACGGCGCACGGCGGCACCATCCGCGCGGCCCTCGCCCATGCCTTCGACCTGCATCCCGAGGCGGCGGTGCGCTTCGAGATCGAGAACGTCTCGCTCACCCTGATCGAGCATTTCGAGCAGGCCGATCCGGCGCATGCCTGGCGCGTGGCCTTCACCAACTACATGCCGCGCGAGCTCGTGCTGGCGCATGGCGGGGCCCCGGCGTGAAAAGCACCGCCGAGCTCGCGGCGGAGCAGGCGGCGTTCTGGAACGGCCCGGGCGGTCAGGGCTGGCTCGCCTCCATCGAGCGCATCGAGCGCGGCATCGGCGATTTCGGCACCGCAGCGCTGGTCGCCGCCAACGCCCGACCGGGCGAGAAGGTGATCGACGTCGGCTGCGGCACCGGTGGCACGACGTGGGCGCTCGCCCAGGCGGTGGGGTCGACGGGCCACGTGCTGGGTGTCGACATTTCCGGGGAGCTTATCGCGGCGGCGCGCACGCATCGGATACCCAACGCGACCTTCGAGCTCGGCAATGCCGCCACCTATCCCTTCGCGGCGGCATCCTGCGATCTCGTCTTCTCGCGCTTCGGTGTCATGTTCTTCGGCGATCCGGTGGCGGCGTTCAGAAATTTCCAGCAGGCGCTGAAGCCCACCGGCCGCCTGCTGTTCGTGTGCTGGCGCAAACCGGCAGAAAACCCCTGGGGTCTCGTGCCGCTGCGGGCCGCGGCTCCGTTCCTGCCGCCGCTGCCGCGGCCGGGGCCGGAAGATCCCGGCCAGTTCGCCTTCGGCGACCGCGCGCGCGTCGAGCGCATCCTGAAGGAGTCGGGTTTTTGCGCACTCTCCTTCACGCCGCTCGACCAGCCGGTGTTCATGGGCCAGACCATCGCCGACATCCTGGAGAATACCGGCCGCTTCGGTCCGCTGGCGCGGGCCTTCGCCGAGGCCACGGCGGAGCAGATCGAGAAGGCAAAGGCCGCGATCGCCGAAGCCCTGAAGCCACACGCGACAGCAGAGGGCGTACGGCTGCCCGGCGCCTGCTGGCTGGTCGGCGCCCAGGCGAGTTCGGGGGCGAGCGCCGGTTGATGGAGCACAGCCCGACCCTGGCGCTGCCGCCGGTCAGCCTCGTGCTGGGCGGCGCGCGCTCGGGCAAGAGCACCCACGCCGAGCGGCTGGTGACGGGCACGCTGTTTGGCGCCGCGCCGCAGCCCGCGATCTACATCGCCACCGGCGAGGCGGGCGACGTCGAGATGGCGACCCGCATCATGGCCCATCGTGCCCGTCGCGGCGGCAACTGGACGACGATCGAAGAGCCGCTCGATCTCGCCGCGGCGCTGGTAGCGGCGGCCGCGCACGGCCGGCCCGTGCTGGTCGACTGCCTGACGCTGTGGCTGTCCAACCTCATGCATGCCGGCGCCGACGTCGACGAGGCCACCGACGAGGCACTGCGGACCCTCGACGGCTACGGCTGGCCGGTGGTGTTCGTGAGCAACGAGCTCGGCCTCGGGCTGGTCCCCGAGACGGCGCTCGGCCGCGCCTTTCGCGACGCCATGGGGCGGATGAACATGCGGGTGGCCGAGCGCGCCGACCGGGTGATCTTCATGGCCGCCGGCCTGCCGCTCCTGATGAAGGACCGCCCGGCCCCCCGCGCCGGGGCGGGCTAGTCCCGCGCCGGAGGGGCCGCAATTCCGCCGCGAACCGTGGTATTATTCGCGGCGTTGTGGCCGCTATGGCGCTTCCCTGGCGTCGGTCACCAGCCAAGGAGCAGAAAATGAAGCTCGATCGCCGAACCGTTCTTGCGGGCGCCGCGGCCACGCTCGCCGCCCCGATGATTGCCACCCGGCCGGCCCGCGCCGACGCCAAACGCCAGACCCTGGTGGATTCCTGTCTGGCGTCGGCCAAGAAGATCCTGAGCGGCAAGGACTTCCCCGATGCCGTCAAGTTGATGGCCGGCGCGCGCGGCGTGCTCGTCATTCCCGAACTCGTCCAGGGCGGCTTCATCCTGGGCGCGGCCGGCGGCCGCGGCGTTCTGGTGGCACGCACCAAACCCAACGACTGGAGCTATCCGGCCTTTTACGGCATGGGCTCGGGCAGCATCGGGCTGCAGGCCGGCGGCAAGGTCTCGGAGATCGTCTTCATCGTGCGGACCGAAAAGGGCCTGACCGCTCTGATCGACAACAAGTTCAAGTTCGGCGCCGAGGCCGGCGTCACCATGGTGGCGGTGGGGGTCGGCGTAGAAGGCGCGTCGACGACGGCGGGCGGTGCCGACATCGTGGCCTTCGCGAACTCGGCCGGCCTGTTTGCCGGCGCTTCGATCGAGGGATCGTACGTCGACGCCGACAGCGACTGGAACACGATCTACTACGGCCAGGGTGCCACGGCCAAGGCGATCCTGCTCGACCGCAAGTTCAGCAACCCCGGCGCGGAGCCGCTGCGGCAGTTCCTCGCCAAGTGGTAGGCGCGACAGGGCCCGGCTAACGCGGTCGCGGCCTCAGGTCGGCGGGCAGCCCCTTCAGGAACGCCAGGCTGACGGCGACGCTGCGCAGCGGGTCGGTCGAGTCGTCCTGCTCGACGAACAGGTGCTTCGCGCCGATCGCCAGCGCCGTGCGAACGATCTGCTCCATCGCCAGCACGCCCGCGCCCAGCTCGACGGTCGCGCCGTCGCGCCCAAGATCTTTTAGGTGCAGGAGCGCGACCCGGCCGGCGTTGTCGCGGAGGCAGCGCACGGGATCCAGCCCGCCCTTGGCGGCCCAATAGACATCGAGCTCGAGCTTGACGTCTTCCGGGTCGGTTTCCCGCAGCAGCAGGTCGAACGGCGTGGCGCCGCCCGCGAAGGGCACGAATTCGTAGTCGTGGTTGTGATAGGCGAGCGTGAGGCCGTGGCCGCGGAGAGTCCGGCCGGCCCGCGCCAGCGTCCGGCAGACCCTTTTCCAGTCGTCGGCGGTGCGGCGCTCCTCGGCGTCGACCGACGGGCAGGCGACGAAGCTCGCGCCGAAGAGGCGAGCCTCTCGAAGAACCCCGTCGAGATCGTCGCGCAGGCCGTCGTAGCCGGCATGGATCGACGGAACGGCGAGCCCGTGGCGTTTCAGCCTCGCCTGGAATTCGGTCACGGTCATGCCCGCCAATCCACCAGGCTCGACCTCGCGATAGCCGAGCTGAGCGACCTGCCGCAGCGTGCCGTCCGGATCGGCCGAGAGCGCGTCGCGGACGGTATAGAGCTGCAATCCGGGGAGCCACGTCGCGGGCTGCGCCAGAGCCCCGCGCGACAGCGCAAGACTCGCCAGCAGCGACACGAGAGTCCGTCTCGTCGGCTGGCGCAAGGCGGGCAGTCTCGCGGGCCTTAGGCGACCTTCAGGCCGGCGTCGATCGAGAGCTTGGCCTTGGTCTTGGCCCTGACCTCCTCGACGCTCACGCCGTCGGCGAGTTCGACCAGGGTCACGCCGCCGTCACCCTTCTTGTCGACGGTGAAGACGCCCAGCTCCGAGATCACCATGTCGACCACGCGTCGGCCGGTGAGCGGCAGGGTGCACTCCTTGAGGAGCTTGGAGGCGCCGTCCTTGGAGACGTGCTCCATGGTGACGATCACGCGCCGGACGCCGGCCACGAGATCCATCGCACCGCCCATGCCCTTCACCATCTTGCCCGGGATCATCCAGTTGGCGAGGTCGCCGTTCTCGGCCACTTCCATGGCGCC
>JAIETA010000347.1 GCA_019745575.1 Reyranella sp.
CGATGGCTATCTCGATGATGTCCTGCACGGCGCGGATGTTCACGCCGTAGCGGGCCACCCTGTCGCGATCGATCTCGAACTCGAGATATGGCTTGCCGACGAGACGGTCGGCGACGATATCGGTCGCCCCTGGCACCTCCTTGAGCAGCTGCTCGATCTGCAGGCCGATGCGCTCGATCTGCCTGAGATCGCTTCCGAAGATCTTCACCCCCATCATCGCCCGGAAACCGGTTGTCAGCATGACGAGGCGGGTCTGGATCGGCTGCAGGAACGTCGGCAGCACACCCGGAATTGCGGTCTTCTCCTGGAGCTCTCCAAGGATTTCACCCTTGGTGATGCGACGGTGCTCGGGCCAGACCCAGGCCAGGCCGGCTTTGAGCCAGCCCGGCCAGTCCGAGAACCATCGTTTCACCGGAATCTGCCGCCATTCCGACTCCGGCTTGAGGACGATGATGCTTTCGATCATGCCGATGGCCGCCGGATCGAGCGCCGTGTCGGCGCGACCCAGCTTCCCGACAACCGACGCCACTTCCGGCACGGTTTCGATCGCCATATCCTGCCGGGAATTTACCTCCAGCGCCGGGCCGAGGCCGGCTTGCGGCAGCAATGTCGGCATATAGAGGAAGGAGCCTTCGTCGAGAGGCGGAATGAACTCGCGGCCGATGCCCGGAAGTATCCTGCGCTCCTGCACGACTTCGACGCCACGTGCGGCCTCGGCGTCGCTCTCCCTGGGATCTGGCTGCCGCCACTGGATGCGCTGGAAGGTGGCGCCATCGCTGTGTTTCACCCTCTGCCAGCGGAGCTGGCCGAACTCGACGAGCGGACGCGTCACCGGCTCGGTCGTCTTGACATGCATCGCCTGCTTCAGCTCGGGCGAGGCCTGCTCGCTGGCGAACAGGTTGATCGCCCAGCCCAACGGCGCCAGTGTCTTGTCCAGGCCGAGCCAGACAGTGAGGCCGGCGAAGGCGATCGACACCGGCAGGATGAGGAAAGCCTTCTTGTGCGCCAGAATCCAACTCAGGATCGGAACGTATACTGCGGCGATTCCGCGTGCGACAGGGTTCTCCTCGAGCGGCAGGAACCGCTCCTGCGTGACGCGAACGAACGCCAGCGCGACGATCACACCTATAACCGCGGACATCGGCCAGCCGCTGTAGTGGCCGCCAGCGACAGCCATCATGACGATGCCGTGCACGGCGAACATCGCGGCGACGCCGAGCGCCGCGGCGATCATCCAGACAGTCCGCCGCCGCAAGGCTAGCGGCCGGTACACCAGGTAACAGACCAGCGGCACCACCGTGAGCGCGACGACGACGGAGGCCCCGATGGCGAAGGTCTTGGTGAAGGCCAGCGGGCGGAACAGCAATCCTTCCTGGCCGATGAGGAAGAACACCGGAATGAACGAGATCAGCGTGTTCGACACCGCTGTCACGATCCCGCGGCCGACTTCCGATGTACCTTCGAAGACCTTTTGAAAGAGACTCTTGGACTGATCGCCCTTGGCGATGTGACGGTAGATGCTTTCCGTCACAATGATGCCCATGTCTCCCACATCGCCTATCGCGATGGCGAGGCCGGCGAGCGACATGATGTTCGCGTCGACGCCGAAGATGTACATCAGGATGAAGCAAATGCCGATGGATAGCGGCAGCGTGACGATGACGGAAATTGTGCTGCGTAGATGCAGCATGAAGATGAGGATGACCGCGCTCGCCATCATCACCTCCTCGAGCAACGCTTCCTTCAGCGTGTCGATGGTTTGTGTGACGATGTCGGTCCGATCATAGAAGGATACCACCTTCACTTTCGACACGCGCCCGTCCGCGAGCGTCTTCTGCGGCAGGCCGGGCTCCAATTGCTTGATCTTCTCCTTCAGCCGCTCGATGACCTGCAGCGGGTTCTCGCCGTAGCGCATCATCACGACGCCGCCGACGGCCTCTGCGCCGCCCTTGTCGAGCGCGCCGCGACGGAACTCCGGCCCGACGGTCACGTTTGCGACATGCCTGACCTGAATCGGCGTACCTTTGTCCTGGCGTATGACGACTTTCTCCAGATCCTCGACTGTCTTGATGAATCCGACGCCGCGGATGAAGAACTCGATGCCGTTCTTCTCCAGCACTTTCGCGCCGACATCGATGTTCGACCGCCGCACGGCGTCATAGACGTCGATGAGCGTGACCCTGTGGGCTCGCAGCTTGTCGGGATGAACGTCGATCTGGTACTGCCGCACGAAACCGCCGATGCTGGCGACCTCGCTGACGCCTTCGACGGAATTGAGCTGGTAGCGAAGATACCAATCCTGGATGGAGCGCAACTCGGCGAGGTCGAATCCTTCCCCCTCGACGGTGTACCAGTAGACTTGGCCCAGCGCCGTGGCGTCAGGCCCGAGCACGGGCGTTACGCCCCTAGGCAGGCGTTGCTGCGCAACGTTTATTCGTTCGAGCACGCGCGACCGCGCCCAGTAGTAGTCCACGTCGTCCTTGAAAATGACGAAGACCATGGCGAAGCCGAAGCCCGACATCGACCTGATGGACTTGACCCCCGGGGTGCCCGTGAGGCTCGTGGTCAACGGATAGGTGACCTGGTTGTCGACATCCTGGGGAGAGCGTCCCGACCAGTCGGCGAAGACGATGACCTGTTTCTCGCCGATGTCGGGAATGGCATCGACGTTCATGTCGAGGATCGCGTAATAGCTGGCCCCCAGGATCGCCAGGATGGCGAGCGCCACCAGAAATGCGTGCCCGAGCGACCAGCGGATCAGAGCGTTGATCATGGACGGGTGTGCTGCCGATGCTGCGGATCCCCGGGCCCGGACGCGGGGGGGATGGCTGGACTCGGGGACGTCGAGGGCGGGACATTTCTTGTTCCCGCGGGAGACGGCGTGTCATGCGCGTGACTGGCGGCGGGGCCCTGTCCCTCCTTGTAGAACAGGCTGGGCAGTCCCCGGATCTGGAATTGGCTATCCAACAGAACGTTGCCGCGCGTGACCACGAGGTCTCCCTCGCTCAATCCGCTCAGCACCAGATAGGCGTCACCGGTGCGAGGGCCGACCTCGATCTCCACCGGAACGAACTGGCCTTTGGCCCTTTCGACATACACGAGCTTGCGAAGGCCACTGTCGAGAACCGCGGTCAGCGGCACGACAAGGGGAAACTGGTCGGCGTCCGGTTTCGGGCCGCCGGGGATCTGCACCAGTGGCACATTGCTGGAGGGGCATTGGCCCGGCTCTCTTTGGAAGACGAATGGATGTGTCGGGCATGTCCACAAGCCCTCGACCCCGGTCGGTGCAGCCTTGCCATCCGCCAGGAGCTCGGCATGGATAGTTGCGCTCACGAACATCCCGGGCTTCAGTAACTTCTCGGTGTTGCCGACGCTGACCAGGACTTTGACCGTACGACTGTCCTCGTTCAGGACCGGGTTGATGAACCCGACGCGCCCGGTGAAACTTTGTCCCGGGACTGCCTCGGACTTGATCTCGACCGGTTGACCATATTTCACCCAGGACAGCTCGTATTCGTAGATGTCGAGATAGACCCAGACCGTCTCGAGATTCGCGACGCGGTAGAGCACGTCACCTTGTTTGACGGCGCCCTGCTCCACGACCATTCTTTCCGTGACGGTGCCTTCAATGGGCGAGACCAACGTCAGTCGTTCGTGAATTTTCTTGTTCCGTTTCAGCTCATCGATCTGTGATTGCGAAATTCCCCAGCGAAGCAGCTTTCGCGTGGATGATTCGACCAGATTGGAGCTGCGGGAAAAATCGAGAACGGTGAGCAATTCCTGCTGCGCTATGACTAGGTCCGGACTGTAAATCTCCACCAGCCGGTCGCCACGCTTGACCTCGACTCCGGTGAAGCGGACGAAAAGATGCTCCGCATAGCCGTCGATCCTAGAAGTGATCGTGGCAAGCCTCGTCTCGTCATACTGCACCTTGCCGACCACCCGCATGTCGCGGGCCAGCCTGCGACGACGCACCGGAACTGTCTCCACACTCGCCATCGCGCGAGCGTGCTCGGACAGTTCGAGCATCGAACCTGTCACCTCGTAGACCGGCACCATGTCCATGCCCATGCTGTCCTTGCGTGGCGTCGGGCTGACTTCAGGCAGCATGGTGGACCGGTAGCCCACGATCTTGGGCCGAGAAGAGCTTCCACCCGTCGCCCCGCCTGGCCCTGCCGCTTGCGTGGCTTCGGCGGCTGCTCCGCTGGCGGGTTGGCCGCGATTCACGCCATCGTCCCACGAATAGATCGCGACAAGGGAGGAAACTCCGAGAATCGCCAGCGCCGCGAGAGCAATGCGGAGGACATACTTGCCAATGGGTGTCTTGCGGATCATGGATTGCCCCGCGCGCGATCGGCAGCATCAGACGGCAACACCGGGGCGCCTGCCGGCGGCGTGCCGAGGATGATCAGCGATAATTCCGCAAGAGCGAGCTCGCGCTGCACGCGAGCTTCAACGGCAGACAGGCTGAAGTCGAGGAGGCTTCGTTGAGCATCGATCACATTGATGAACTCGAGTTGTCCACCGATGTAGGCCGATTCCGCCACTTCGAGGGATTGCCGACTCTTGGGCAGCAGACGTTGGTTGAAGAGCTCGAGATTGCGGCCCGCCTCGCGAAACAGATACAGCTTTTCGACGAACTCGACCACCAACGCGATCTGCTCGGCTGACAGCCGCGCCGCGGCCGCTCGCTTTCCGGCTTCCGCCCCCTCGATCTGCGCTTTGATTTTGTCTCGCCATACGGGGAGTGTGACTCTGAGTTCCGGCCGGAAAATGAAAGGCCACGTGATCGTGTCCGCCCTGATGCCTGCAGTGATGTCAGGGACTTGCGCCTTCTGTGCCACTCTGATTACCGCATCGGCACGATGCACCTCTGCTTCCATCGACTTCAGGCGTGGATTGCGCGCCAGCGCGAAGGTCATCAGCCGATCCGAGGTCACATCGAGTGGAGTAGACTCGAATTTAGCCGGCACAGGCGGTGCCGGGTCGACCTCTTTCAGGCCCAAAGCCGCCTTGAACTGCGCAAGGAGCACATTGCGCGAATCCTTCAGGTTGCTGATGGTCGTGACGACGCGGTCATGCTCGATCTGAACGCGAAGTACATCCTGCAGCGTGGCTTTGCCCGCCTCATGCTGCGCGCGCGCGACTTTCTCCAGGTTCGCGAGCAATCTCAGGGTCTGCTGGTTGATGGCGATTCTGGCGTCCAGAAAGTGTTGCTGGTAGTACGCCTTCTTCACCGCGAAGGCCGCCTGCAACACACTTGACTCGAACACGAAGTACTTTGCCTGGCTTTCCGCCGTCACCGCATTTGCCGCGGCTTCCAGCTTGCCGAAGCCAGGGAACTCCGCCATCGCCCCTGGCATCACCGATGACACGATGCCCGAGACGTCCATCTCGAAACGAAATTCCGGATCCGGCAACGACCGCGCGACGGTGATGCGCCGCACCGTCGCCGCCCAATCGTAGTATGCGGCTTCGACTCGTGGCTGATTGAGAATGGCGAACTGCAGAAAGGTGCTGAGGCTGTCGCTGCTTTGCAGCTGCGGCAGGGGTGGACGTTGATGTTGCGGCCGATATACCGCGGCGATGGTTTGCAAGTTCTGTTGCGCCCGGCGTTCGCCTTCGGTCGGGACGCCCTCGCATCCGGGCAGCATGAAATAAAGAGCGCTGGCGAATGCCGCCGTAACGAAGACGCCTCGGGCACAGGCTGGGTCGCCGCTCGGGAAGCCGACCGCCCTTGTCTTCAGTGTCTCCCGGCTTCGGATGGAATTCGGGCTCATGATGTCCCCTCCGCCTGCGGGACACTTTTGGCTGCATCGCTTGTCTTATGCAGCAGCTTCCTCGCCTCCACGAAAACAAGCGGGATCGCACCCAACGCCATCCAGGCCAGACATTGGCCAATGCTGATCGGGCCGATTCCGAATACCTCCTGTAAGGCCGGAACGTAGTGAATCAAGAGCTGAGCGGTGAAGGTCAACAGCACAACCATGAACAATCGCAGATTGGTGAGCAGCCCCAGCCGCCAGATCGGTTTGGTGTCGCTGCGCGCTCCAAACGATCTGAACAGCTCGCTGAAAACGAGGACCGTGAAGGCGGCGTTCCGTGCCGAGGCAGAGCTTCCGCTGTAAAGTTCAAAAGCAAAAGCACTCAGCGTGACGAGCGCGGTGACTCCGCCGATCATGGCAGTCGTCTTGAGAAACTCACCATCAATGAGCTGGGCCTGCGGGGATCGCGGCGGGCGCGACAGTACATCCCGGTCGACTGGGTCGGTGGCGAGGGCCAGAGCCGGTAGCCCGTCGGTGACAATGTTGATCCACAGCAGATGGATCGGCAGCAGCGGCAAGGGCCACCCCACAAGAGTGGCCACCAGCATCACGCCAAGTTCGGCTGCGTTGCCGGCCAACAGGTAGCCCAGTGTTTTGGCAATGTTGTCGTAAATGCCGCGCCCTTCCTCCACCGCGGCGACGATCGACGCGAAGTTGTCGTCGGCGATGATGATGTCGGCCGACTGCTTCGTGACTTCCGTGCCGGTGATGCCCATCGCGATGCCGATCGATGCCTCCTTCAACGCCGGTGCATCGTTCACCCCGTCACCAGTCATGGCGACCACAGCGTTGCGCCGCTTCCAGGCGCGCACGATCCGCAGTTTGTCGGCGGCCGTCACTCGGGCGAACACGGCGGTCCGTGGTATGCGCTCGGTCAGATTGGCATCGTCGAGGTGCGCCAGCTCGGCACCGGTGAGGGCTTCGTCGCCTCGATTCAGAATGCCGAGTTCCCGCGCGATCGCCCGCGCAGTGTCTGGGTGGTCGCCGGTGATCATGACGATCCTGATTCCGGCTCGTCGGCACTTGGCGACCGCCTCGCGCGCTTCCGCCCGCGGAGGATCCTGCAAGCCTACCAGGCCGACGAGGACTAGTCCGCTTTCGATGGCGTCGGCATCGGGTGACTTCGCATTGTATTCAGACAAAAGACCAAGGGGGCGCTCGGCGAATGCTATTACACGCAATGCGTCGTTCGCCATGGTTGCGCTGACCAAAGACATTCGCATTCGGTCGCTTTCGGACAGTGGCTCGGTTCCGTGCTCCGTTGCGATGTGCGAGCACCGAGCGAGGATCACCTCGGGGGCGCCCTTCGCAAAGACAACAGCCTGATCAACCTGAGCCCGAACGACCGTCATTCTCTTTCGATCGGAGTCGAAGGGCACCCCGCCGATCCTCGGGAGTTTCGCATCTAGCGCCTCGCGCCTCAGACCATGCTTGGCGGCAGCGACAAGGAGCGAACCTTCCGTCGAGTCACCGATGATGCCATAGCGCCCGGCTTGGCTGGTCAATTCAGCGTCATTGCACGCGACGGCCGCGCGAAGGAGTTTGCCGAGCAGCGCGTCGCTCCCCGCAGGGACTTCCCGTCCGCCGGCAAAGAAGGCACCTGTTACAGCGTAGCCTTCGCCGGTGACCGTGTATGCGTTGGCGCCAGTGACCATCTTGCGCGCCGTCATTTCACCCACGGTCAGCGTACCTGTCTTGTCGGTGCAGATAACCTGCGCGCTGCCCAATGTTTCCACGGAAGAGAGGTTCTTCACCAGCGCGTTGCGACGCGCCATGCGCTGGGTACCCAGCGCGAGCGCGACGGTCACAACCGCCGGCAGACCTTCGGGGATCGCGGCGACGGCTAAGCTGACCGAGGCCAGGAACAGCCCGAAGAGCGGCAGCGATCGGGCCAGGCCGAGCACAAAGACAAGCAGGACGATGGCGAGACAGGCCCACAGCAGCCATCGCCCGACAAGGTCCAGCCTTCGGCGCAACGGCGTTTCGCCCGCGGCGGCGTTTTCCAGCAGCCCCGCAATGTGGCCCACTTCGGTCGCCATGCCGGTCGCGACGACAACGCTGCGGCCCGTGCCCGCGGCGACCGTCGTTGCCAGAAAAACCATGTTGTGCCGGTCCCCAAGCGGCGTCTCCGCTGCGCGCACGTCGATTGCCTTCTCGACGGGCTGAGACTCGCCGGTCAACGGCGCTTCCTCGGTGCGCAATTGTTCAGCCTGGATCAGTCGCGCATCCGCGGCGACAAGGTCGCCAGCTTCGTGCAGGAGGATATCTCCGGGGACGACTTCCGCTGCCGGGATCATGAGGGAATGACCATCCCGGACGACACGGGCCCGCGGTGCTACCAGGTGCGCCAATGCCGCTGCTGCGCGCTCTGCACGAAACTCTTGATAGAATCCAAACAGCGCGTTCAGGAGGACGATGACGGCGATAGCGAGGCCGTCCACGGTTTCGCCCAGACCAATTGATATCGCCGCCGCACCGATCAAGATCCAGATAACCAGGCTGCGAAACTGAGCAATCAAGATGGCAATCGGTCGGACAGCTGCCTCTTGGTGCAACGCGTTCGGACCGTAGCGCTTCAGACGGTCGGCCGCTTCTGCGGGCGACAACCCTCGTCCCGGTTTGCTCCCAAGCTCGTTCAGCAGCTCATCCAAAGGTCGGCTGTGCCACTGAGCGGCAGGCCCACCCGAAGCGCCGGAGACCGGCCCGACGGTCGCAGGGCCGCGCTCGGCTTCCGATGTGCTCGTTGTAACTGCCATCACGCGGCTTCCTCGTCGCTGCAAGTCACGGCCGCTTTTCCTCGTACGAACGCCGATGATCCACGGGATGCTCCACTTCCGGAAGCTTGAGCCATGCCCGCACAACATCCATTCGCAGCGTGGCTTCGTGCGTCTTGCCTTCGTTGCACAGTCTAAGCGCGAGGCGAATCTGGCTCCTCATGTACCAAACCTCCTGCGCATCGTGTTCATGCTCGGGCTCGGACGATCGATTGGGACCGGGCGGGGCTGGCCCTGGCACGGCGATCGACGTCCAGTCGTGCACAAGGCTGCTCAACGCCGCGGTGCAGGCATCATCTGCCGCTGCATGTCCATGAAGTGCCGCGAGAATGACTATTGCAATCGGAGCTCGGAGCATCTGGCTTGCCCCCGTAGTACGAGCCGGTCAAATAGGCGTGGGCCCGGCGACGAGCGCGCAGCGGCTCAACGAGCACGCTACGACGCTGGTGGTTCCGAACGCTCCTTGCGCCTACCGCTTGGCCACGAATTTAGTGATCTAGACGAAAAATCCAGCGCTTGAAGCGCGGGTGACGTCAGGCGGAACGGGGAGGATGATCGCCTGGCCCGACAACCCTGCCGTAAAGGGAGGGTGTACTCATCAACGGATCGAGACTTGGCGGCCGATAAGCGTTGAAGATGATGAGAACGGCCCCCCCGACCACCGCGTGACAGGACATGGCACAGCATCCACTGCCGACGCCATGGTCACACTCGCCTTGCTCACATGGATCGGTTGATGTGACAGACACCGAGTGCAGATTCAGCGTGACTGCAAGAGAAGCCTTGGCCGTCTGCACAAAGCTCGCTTGGTGACCGGAAGGGGTCTCAAGCACCGGCCTGCTTGCCGGGCGATGAGCATGCCGATCACAATCGTCGTCGCCACGGCCATGTGCATGCACGGCGCCCACAACGACCAACGTGCCAACTATAGAAATCAGCAGTGATCGTAGAAGCAGTGGCGCAAAGCTAGACATGATCGATCGCCAACGATTGGCTCACTCTCCAATTTTGCCAACTAACCAAGGCCCAGTCTGCAGTGTCCAGGGCGACGTGCCTTTGACACATATCAAAGCGCAATGGCCTAATGCTAGCATCTTACATCAAACGCGTATTTGCACACGTTACGTTAGCGGCCAACTTCGCAAGAAGGAAGTCCCGTGGATCGAGACATTGGCCACAATCCATCGGCAATTTGCCAAGACTGTCTGGTTTCGGCGACTGTTGGCCCTTGGGCCCGCCTCTTGCACGAAGTTGCAGCGCTGCGACCCGGTGAGTGAGTTCTTGATCTGGCCTGCGATACAACTCCCCAGGCGATCTTGACGCTGTTGCATGAGAAGGAGGCGGCGATCCCCCATTGAGCATTTGCACTATGCGATTGCGGTTCCCCTCGGTCGGCGCGCTATTGGCATCGTCTCTGGATCAATGCGGATCAGGGCTCGATCTCGATGATGTCGGGGTTCTGTTCGGAATAATCGAAGGCATAGGCCAACTCTCCTAGCGTTTCAGCATGTACGATTGCGAGCGGCTGTCCTGCAGAAACTTCCTCACCAAGGCGCACCTCCATCCACAAGCCAGCGGCCTTTGCGTCTGGCGCTCCCGCGAGCTTCGCCAACCGGGCAATCTTACGATTGTTGATATGCACGATGCGTCCCGCGTGAGGGGCAATCATCGGCCGTGTCTGTGCAGCCTTGGGGGGCTTTCGCAGGCCACCTTGGGCTGCGCAAATCCGCTCGAATTTGCGCCACGCGCGTCCATCAGCGAGAGCGGCATTCGCCACATCATAACCTTTGCCCTGCGCAGCAGCCCCGCCAATCTCAAGGGCCGCCCCAGCCAAGCCGCAGGCCCGACGACGAAGATCGTCTGGCGCGCCCGGAGCATTCTGCAGGACGGCGAGAACGTCCAATGCCTCAAGAGCTGGGCCTACCCCACGCCCCACCGGCTGAGTCCCATCGCTCGACATGCAAACGGCCGTGAGACCGAACCGGGCGGCCACTTGAGCCAGTCGCGCACCCAGTTTCCGGCCGGCGTCCTCGTTACGTATCTTGGCGGTGGGGCCCACCGGAATATCGATCACGACGTGAGTGGACCCAGCGGCGACCTTCTTTGAGAGCACTGAGGCGATTAACTGCCCTTCAGTGTCGACATCGAGCACCCGTTCGACGCGAATGAAAATATCGTCGGCCGGGCTGAGACGAACCGCTCCACCCCAGGCGAGACAACCACCTTCGGCCTCCACAACCCGCCGCAACGTGGGTAGATCGAGACTTACAGTCGTTAACGTCTCCATCATATCTGCCGTACCGGCCGGAGACGTAATGGCGCGCGACGAAGTCTTGGGTATGACCAAGCCGAGAGCCGCAACGATCGCCACCACGATCGGTGTCGTGCGATTGCCGGGCAGGCCACCGATGGAATGCTTGTCGACGACGATCGGTGTATGCCAGATCAGTCGATCACCAGCCGCCACCATCGCCGTGGTGAGATTGACGACTTCCTGATCGTCGAGTGGCAGCGCGGAAGTCGCCGTCAGAAAGGCGGACAAATGCACATCCGTGTAACGTCCCAACACGACGTCCTGCACAATAGACGTGAAGGCGGCTTCGTCGAGACGATTGCCGTAAATTCGCCGACGGACGCTCGCGATGGACTCCAAAGTCGGAGGATGGCTCACTCGAACCGCATCCCCTTCCTTGACGCCGAGAAGCGCCCAAGCGGCTTCGGACAGGGCGATCTCGTGCGGCTTCAGAACGTCGCCTTCGATCTGGAACAGCGTCGCCTGAACGGTATGCCCGCCGGCGCTGAGCAGGACCTGGGATCGGGCCGCGAGGCCCTCCGCGCGACACACATGACAGTCGGTACGCATGACCACGACCGCTTCGTGCTGAGTATGCAACCCCAGACGCCGAGCCCGTAGCAATGGAAGCGTCGTACCTTGCTTCTCGGTGTGATTCATAACTCGAACGTCTCATCTTGCTGAGGAACGGAACATTGCCATGCCTTCTGGCTGGCGATCCGAGCCCGCAATGCCTCGGAAGCGTTGGCCTCGCCGTGGACGATGAAAGTTTGCCTGGGCGGGCGACGAAAGCCAGAAAGCCAGCGCAGAATTTCATCAGCATCCGCGTGGGCCGAGAGCATGGAGAGGTCCGCTACTTCGGCGCGAATGGGAATCCATTCGCCATGAATCTTCACTTCGGCAGCGCCCTCCACCATCGCCCGTCCCCGCGTACCGGCCGCCTGGAATCCCAAGAACAAGATGGTGCTCCTGCTATCCGGTCCAAATGCCTTGATGTGATGCAGCACGCGGCCGCCGGTGGCCATGCCGCTCGCCGAAATGATCACTTTGGCAATCGGGTTGGCCATTACCGCTTTGGAAGCCTCCACGTCACGTACGTAAGTGGCCACGTCGCAAATCCCGCGACAGACCTCAGCGGGCATCCGATGACCGTCCGGGTGGGCGCAAAGAATGTCGCTGGCATCGATCGCCATCGGGCTGTCCAGATAGACTGGCACTAACTTGAGACGGCCGGTCTGCTTCAGTTTCCAGATGTGATAGAGCAGCGACTGGGCACGACCGACGGCGAAGGCGGGAATGACCAAAGTGCCGCCGCGCCGGACGGTACGCTCGATCGCCTCTCCCAAGCGCTCAGTTGGGTCGCCTTGGTGATGCTTGCGATCACCATAAGTCGACTCGACCACCAAGTAGTCGGCGTCCAGAACCGCCTCCGGATCAACCATTACAGGATCGTCATATCGGCCAAGGTCGCCGGAAAAGACGACCCGCCGCCCCTCCCATTCGATTTCGGCCGTCGCGGCCCCAAGGATGTGGCCGGCACGGCGTAGCGTCAGGGTTGCACCACCGGGAAGCAAAGTCGGCGCGTGTACCTTAATAGGTGAAAAGAACTCCATGGTCCGCTCCGCATCATGCACGCCATAGAGCGGCATGGCGGGCTTGTGCTTCGAGAAGCCCTTGCGGTTGGCGTATTCGGCGTCCCTCTCTTGAAGATAGCCGCTGTCCATCAAGATGCGCTCGGCAACGTCCCGCGTACCCTCAGTCGAGAAGATCCGCCCACGAAAGCCATCACGGACGAGTTTCGGCAGATAGCCGGAGTGGTCGAGATGGGCATGGGTCAAGACGACGGCATCGATCGATCGCGGATCGACGGGAAACCTGGCCCAATTCAGTTCCCGAAGATTCTTTAGACCCTGAAACAGGCCACAATCTACCAGCACACGGCGGCCCGCAATTTCGAGTAGATGCTTTGAGCCGGTAACCGTACCTGCACCGCCCAGAAACTTTATCGTCAGCACCGGTCAACTCCCCAGGTCATTTGCATCCACTTCGCCGAATGTCGCTCGGCTCAACTTTCCGACTTCTCGCCACCAGATCTGGCGGACAGATCATCCGCAGGAAGGACCTCGATCTCGGGCACCTCGCGCGACAGCGCCTTGGCGACCAAGGGCGCCAGGGAGATGGCATTGCTCGGATGGACGACGGCATCGGTAGACACGACCCGTTCAGATACTTTATCGAGCGCTTGGTAGGCATCGCCCGCGAATATTGCATGCACCACCACGCAGACGGGCCGACGCAGCCCCCGCCGTGACAGCTGTCGCGCCGCTTCGATGAGTGTACGTCCAGACGAGGCAATATCGTCGATCAAGACGGGCCGCCGGCCACGCCATGGACACAAATCTGGAAGGTCGATCTCGACATCACGATCACCACGGCGAATCTTCCTCAGCACGACGTAGGGCGCTCCCGCCCTGGCAGCTACGGCCGAAACCCACTGTTCGCTCTCTTCGTCCGGTCCAATGATCAATGGCTTGGGCACTTCGGCCGCAATCCAGTCGGATATCAGCGGCGCAGCATGCAAGGTCTGAGTTGGAATCTCATAGAGAGTCGACAAGGACGGATAGCGATGCAAATGCGGATCCACACAGACAAGCCGGTCGAAGCCCGTCGAAATAAGTCGCGCGAAGGTCCTCGATGTAATCGCCTCACCCGACTGGAAGCGACGATCCTGGCGCATGTAGGCAAGATATGGTGCCACTAGATTGACTTCGGAGGCCCCAAGTTCACGTGCTGCATCTGCCGCGAACATCAATCTGAGGAAATTCGGATCCGGTCGCACCAAGGAGCAAACCAGGTCAACGGATCGTCCGCTGACATCTGACGTTAGGCGAACATAGCTTTCCTCGTCCGGGAAGTGCCTCACTTCCAGCCGGCCAATCTCCCAGCCTCCTGCGTCTGCCACGCTCTCGGCGAAGCGCTCGTTTCCGGGCATAGGCAAGATCAATCGCATCGATCGCTCACTCCGAAACGGCCTGCGCCTTCGCAGTCATGCAGTGCATTCTGTGTACTGGTCAGCTGTGGCGATGCCATCTTGAGGGATCCTTCGATTTCCATCGCTCGAGATTCATCACCAGAAATGAGCCCGCCGCACTGTTCAAATTAGGCCCGAATTTCGACTGACCGATGTGCCTAAAGAGACTTTCACGACCTTATCGGACCTAGTTGAAAGCCGATCTCTCGAAAATGGCCTTTGATCACCTCGACCGCTTAGATCGGTGTCGGCGATGGAAATTGCTGGCACCTGCCAAAGTTGAAAGATTATGCATCTGCCACCTCCTTGCCGGTTCGGGACAGATACGGCTATCGCGGAACGCCTGTATCAATTCCGTTGGGCTTTGACGCATCAAGAGCTCCGCATCGATACGCGATCGAATGGGATCCACGCGAGATTCGATGGTTTGTCGATGGCCAATTGGTTTACCAGCGCGCCGAGTGGAATCCCACGCCCATACCGCACCTGCCTATGATGCTACACGTGAATACTTCAGTTGCTGGCCCATCGTGGCATGACGGGTCTTCGACCCGATTGGCAGTGCCCAAGCGATATGGAAGAGAGGTGGCCGGCCGCCAATTCGAAGATCGATCAGGGCAGAGGTCTCGGGCGCTCCTGCAGCCCGCTAGGAATGGAACGGTGACGCAAAATGATATCTGGGGTGTCCGTAATGAGACAGCAGCGGCAAGACAGTAGCAGGTAGCGTGCCTCGGGTGAACGCGCTTGTAGGCGTAGAGCCGTTAGGCCAGGAGGCCCCTCGGCACCCGCTCTTCCGCAAGACGGGGTGCTGACGCAGATCAAGGTACCTTAGACGGTAAGGTCGTCGTTACACTTGAGGTAACCGGCTAGCTGCAGGATTGGAGAGTTCATGAACCACGACGAACATTCCGGACCACCGTTTTGGCAGTCGGCAGTCAGGATGGTTCTCATCGGCTTTCTCGCCGTGGCAGCCTTCCTGCTCATCGCCGAGCATCGGGCACACATCTTCGCCGGTAACTGGTTCATTTGGCTCTTTCCACTTGTGTGCCTAGGCATGCACTTTTTTCACGGCGGTCATGGTGGTCACGGCGGCCATGACAGACCTTCGTCGAAAGACGAATAGGGAGATCGTCGATGGATCACGAAAGCGTTCCCGCTTATGGGCTCTGGTCGCTCGTGATCGTCAATTCGGCGGTCTTCATTCTGTTTGCATTCAGCTTTTTCAAACCCAAAACACCTAGAGACTGGCGCTCGTTCGGCGCTTTCAGTTCGTTCTTGGTTGCCTTGTTTGCCGAGATGTATGGCTTTCCGCTGACGATCTATCTGCTCTCGGGCTGGCTGCAGACTCGGTTTCCTGAGGTCAACTGGTTCTCGCACGACGCGGGCCATCTACTCGAGGAGATATTCGGCTGGCGGACTAACCCGCACTTCGGTCCCTTTCACATCTTGAGCTTCATCTTCATCGGCGCCGGATTCATGCTGATCTCAGCCGGCTGGAAATTACTCTACGCCGCCCAGCGCGCTGGCCAGCTTGCGACCAGTGGCGTCTATGCCTACGTGCGCCATCCGCAATATATCGGTTTCGTCCTCGTGATGTTTGGGTTTCTGCTGCAATGGCCCACGGTGCTCACGCTCGCCATGTTCCCGGTCCTGGTGGCGATGTATGTCCACTTGGCCCGTGAGGAAGAGCGCGAGGCCCTGAAGCACTTCGGTGATGATTATCGTCGCTACATGGCGCGAACGCCGGGATACTTTCCGCGCTTCACCGCTCTGCGATCTAAGGGAGAGCAACGATGATGGGAGGTAGCGACGGTTGGGGATGGGGAATGGGTTGGGGGATCGATGGCTTCGGTTGGAGCGGCTTGCTGGCGGTGTGTCTGATTGTCGTGGGTATCATTACCTTCTTTGCGCTCCGCGGCCGAAACTCGTGAAGCGCGTCCTGGGGGGGGGACGTGTTGAAAGGCTAAGCAGTCTCAAGAGGAGGCGCATCATGACTGATATCTGGAAGGTAAATGCATTCTCGCTGGCAACGACTGTGGGTGTGGCATACATCCTGTGCGCCATTTTCGACGCGCTGTTTCCACCCTTCGGACTGCTTGCCGCGCTTGCGCCGGCCAGCCCGTGGCCGATCTCCGGTAACCCCCTAGGATTCCTGACGGGCCTAGCGTCGTTCACCATCGCTGGCTTTTTGCTCGGTGCACTGCATGGAACCGCGTGGGAGTTCTGGAGCAAACGACTGAGGTGAATGAATAGCGCGGAAACTTCGTGTGTACCTCTGCCAATGGCACGCACACCAGACGTGGGAACAGGCATCCATGAAGATTGGGACCCTCAAAGTCGACGACCTGTTTTCGGTCCTCAGCGCACCCGGGATCGAACGGCAGCTGCGGCTTGTCGCAGGTGTCAGCCGGGCATTGGTCAACCCGGTCTCAGGTACGACGATGATTTGGTACGATCCCGGCAAGACCAGCCTCACTGCTGTTCGGGCAGCGATTGAGGATTGCGGCTTTCATTGTTCCGGCGAAGCCGTGCCCAGGCACTTGTGTGATGATCCCACCATGCCGCGCCGAGTCCATCCGGTGTCGCCGATCAGCCAAGGCACGCTTGTGCAATCCGGGCCCCATTCGGGTCATGCGGACATTGCGCCGGCTACGACGATACCGGCGGCTCCGATGGTCGACCACAAGGCGCATGGCAGCGGGAGGAGCGATGCCATGGCGCGCGAAATGGGCCACGGCGGCGGCATGGATATGCAGGCCATGGTCCGCGACATGCGCAACCGCTTCTGGATCGCGCTTG
>JAIETA010000140.1 GCA_019745575.1 Reyranella sp.
CCCACGCCCACGAACATCTCGACGAAGTCGGAGCCCGAGATGGTGAAGAACGGCACGTTGGCCTCGCCGGCGATGGCGCGCGCCAGCAAGGTCTTGCCGGTGCCCGGCGGGCCGACGAGCAGACAGCCCTTGGGGATCTTGCCGCCGAGCCGCTGGAACTTCTGCGGATCCTTCAGGAAGTCGACGATCTCCTCGAGTTCGGCCTTCGCCTCATCGATGCCGGCGACGTCGTCGAATGTGACGCGGCCATGCTTCTCCGTCAGAAGGCGTGCCTTGGACTTGCCGAAGCCCATGGCGCGGCCGGTGCCGCTCTGCATCTGCCGCAGGAAGAAGATATAGACGCCGACCAGCACCAGGACCGGCAGCCAGCTCACGAACATGCTGCCGAGGTTGACGCCCTCCTCGGCCGGCCCGGCATCGACGCGATCGACGTTCTTGATCAGCATCGGCATCAGCGTCTCGTCGGGCGGCGTGCTCGGCACGTAGGTCGAGAACTTCTGCACGCCGTTGCGCGGTTCGCGGAACGTGCCGGAGATCGTGTTGCCCTGGATGCGGACGTCCTGGACCTGGCGCAGTTCGACCGCCCGGACGAAATCGGAATAGGAGATCGTGTTGGCGGCCGAGCGCGGCGCGCCGCCCTGGAACACGCTGTAGAGCAGCGCGAGCAGCAGCACGATGACGATCCACAGGGCGGCGTTACGGTTGAACGGGTTCACAGGTGCTTTTCCGTTGAATGGGACTTCAATCTACATGGGTTGCGGCAGGCCCGCCGCAAGCGAAAAATTCAGCCGGAACGAGGGGCTGGCTCGCTTTCCTGCCACTTTCGGGCCGCACAATCCAGCGCAGGCGGTGACCGACGGGCGCCTGCCGCAGCATCAGGCGGCACGCCGAAACTGTGAAATCCTGGCCTTTGCCCGATTTGCCTCGGGCCGCGCCCGCCACGACACGGCGGGTGGCTCCGGCAAGGCGATCGCGGTGGGGCGGGTGATCGCGCCCGCCAACGGCCTGGACGACCCGGCTGAGCAACCGTGCCTGCAGGTCGGCCTCGAGTTCGCAAAACCCGGCCCAGTCGACGGCAGTAGCGCCCGCGTCGTCGACTTCGAGCACCTCGACAGCCGCCTGGGAAAGGCGCCTCTCCAGGACGGCCCGCGCCGCCCCCGCACCCGGCAGAAGGACCGCGGGATCCGACGCGGCCTTGCGCAGCCGAACCCTTTCGAAGCGGACGTCGTCGTTCGACGGATCGTCGATCCATGTCACGCCACGGGCAAGGAGTGTCGCGGTCAGGACCGCCCGCGGCAGGCCGAGCAGCGGGCGCAACAGGCGCACGTCCGCCCGCTCGACCAATGCCGCCATGCCGGCGAGGCCGTCGGCACCGCTGCGGCGCGCGGCGCGCATGGTCACGGTCTCGGCCTGGTCGTCGGCATGATGGGCCAGGAGAAGGTGCAGAATGCCGCGCCGCCGGCAGGCCTCGCCCAGCAGTCGGTAGCGGGCGCGCCGCGCCGCCGCCTGCAGGCCGGTGCCGGGCTTGACGCCGGACCATCGCAGGATCTCGGCCTCGATCCCGAGGCCTTTCAGCACATCGCATGCCGCCATGGCCTCGGTCCCGGATTCGGCACGCAGCCCATGGTCGACAATCAGGGCAACCGCCTGCCCTCCGCGGGCCGCCGCCCAATCCCGCGCGAGGAGCGCGAGGGCAAGAGAATCGCGGCCGCCCGAAACGGCCACGGCGACGACGGCATGCGGCTCGAACGGCTCGAACGGCTGCATCAGGCGCGCGAAAGCGCCGGGAGCGAGAGGCCGCGCCTCGCGCGCGGTCACCCGCAGCCGTTCTTCTGGCGCTCCTGTTCGATCCGCCGCTTCTGCAGATCGGTGGCGCGCGGATAGTCCTGCGCGAAACGCGCGAAGATCGCGCAGGAGTCGGCCTTTCGGCCGAGATTGGCCAGCGTGATGCCAAGCTTCAGAAGATTGTCTGGCCCCTTGGGGCTCGCCTTGTAGGTCTTGTAACCTTCAGCAAAGGCCGTCGCCGCGTTCTGGTAGTCGCGCCGCGCATAGTAGGTCTCGCCCAGCCAGTACTGGGCGTTGCCGGCCAGCGTGTGCTGCGGAAAGCGCTGCACGAAGGTCTTGAAGCCGCGTTCGGCGCCGGCATAGTCGCCCTCCTGCAGCTTCTTGAACGCATCGTTGTAGATCTGGTCGGCAGCGCCCTGCGCGGCAGCAGCCGCGGCGGGCGGAGGAGCGGCTGGCGCCGCGGCGGTATTCGGCCGCGCGGCCGGCGCGCCAGCCGGGCGACCGCCACCCTTCTCCACCTGCTCCAGCCGGAACTCGTAGTCGGCCTGCATCTTCTCCAACTGCTGCTGGAGCTGCTGGTTGCGATACTGCAACTGCTCGACCTGGCCCGTCAGGATCGAGATCGCCTGCTGCAGCTGATTGAGCCGGTCCTCAATGTACACGGCATCGGCCCGCTGGGCTGCCGCAGCGGTCGGCAGCGCCAGGGCGACGAAAAGAAGAAGCCTCGATAGAAGTTTGGTCATGGCCGCCGACAGTCTCGCTTCAAACGCGGCCATTTTCAGGCATGACCGCCCGTCCTCCAAACGAAAACGCCGGTCGCGGGGCGACCGGCGTTTGAGACATCCCGTGCCGCGATGGTCCGCGACGACGGGGCCTACTGCAGGGCGCTGATCGCGCGCCGATTGCGTGCCCAGGCGGCCTCGTCGGAGCCGACCGGATCCGGCCGTTCCTTGCCGTAGCTGATGGTCTTGAGTCGCGAGGCCGGCACGCCCTGGGCGATCAGATACTGCCGGGCCGCGTTGGCGCGCCGCTCGCCGAGCGCCAGATTGTACTCGCGCGTGCCGCGCTCGTCGCAGTGACCTTCGACGGTGACCTGATAGTTGCCGTACTTCTTCAGCCACTCGGCCTGCTTGTTGAGGGTCGCCCGGCCATCCTCGCGGAGGGTGGACTGGTCGGTGTCGAAGAACACCCGATCGCCGACATTCTGGCGGAAGTCGGCAACCGATCCGGGTGTGACCGTCGTGGTAGCCGGAGCGGCCGCCTGCTGGTCGTTGCTGCAGGCCGCAGCGAAGATCATCGCCGCGATGGCGGCCAAAGCTTTAATCGTGCGCATTTTTTTGCACTCCCTAACAACATCGACCCGGGCGCGGGGTACGCACGGGTCGACCAGAAAACAATATCCTTCGCTACTGCGGAATCAAGGGCGACCAGGCGGGGTCCGAGGCGTCCGTCGGCGTCGGCATCTGACGCTCGAACCGCCCCGTGATGTCGATCTGATGCAAGGTCACCGACCCCGCACGGCCGCCCGAGTTGGGCTGCTGGCGGAAGAACGCGAGCACGCGGCCGTTCGGCGCCCAGGTCGGGCCTTCGACGAGGAAGCCGCTCGCCAACATGCGTTCGCCGCTGCCGTCGGCCCGCATCACGCCGATGCCGAAGCTGCCGGCCGAGATCTTGGTGAAGGCAATGAAGTCGCCGCGCGGCGACCACACCGGGGTGGCGTAGCGGCCCTCGCCGAAGCTGATGCGCCGATCACCGCCGCCGCTGGCGCTCATCACGTAGAGCTGTTGCGTGCCGCCGCGGTCGGAGTTGAACACGATCTGCGTGCCGTCGTTGGAATAGCAGGGCGAGGTGTCGATCGCCGGCGAATTGGTGAGTCGTTGCAGGGCCCGGCCGCGCAGGTCCATCTGGTAGATGTCGCTGTTGCCGTCGGCCGAGATGCTCATCACCACCTTGGTCCCGTCGGGCGAGAAACGCGGCGCGAAGCTCATGCCCGGGAAGTTGCCGAGCAGCTCGCGCCGCCCGCTGTCGACGTTCTGCAGGTAGACGCGGGGCTGCTCGTTTCGTTCGCCGTACGCCATGTAGACGATTTCCTGCAGCGTCGGCGAGAAGCGCGGCGTGAGCGCAATGGTGCGGCCGTCGGTGATGTAGCGGTTGTTGAACCCATCCTGGTCCATGATCGCGATGCGCTTGACGCGGGCGCCGAGCGGGCCGGTCTCGCTGACATAGGCCACGCGGGTGTCGAAGTAGCCCTCCTCGCCGGTCACGCGCTTGTAGATCGCATCGGCAATGATGTGGGCAAGGCGCCGCCAGTTGTTGGGCTGGCTGGTAAACGACAGGCCCGTCGCCTGCTGGCCGACCACGACATCCCACAGCCGGAAGTCGACCTTGATGTTGCCGCCCGCCTGCGTGACCTGGCCGACGACGACGCCGGCCGCGCCGATCTGGCGCCATTCGGGGAAGCGCGGCGGCGCATTGGGATCGATATTCTGCTGGATGAAGGTGCCAGGCGCGATCGATCGGAACAGGCCGGAGTTCTGCAGATCGTTGCGGACCACGCCGGCGATGTCCGCCCCGACCTTGTCGCCCCTGAAGTCGACGATCGCGATCGGCACGGGCTCGAAGGTGGGCTTGGTCATGTCGATCGTGAGCTGCGCGCGGGCCGGCGCCGCCGCACCGGCCGCGAGCGCAACACCACCCAGGATCGTCTGCCTTCGGGGAAGCTTCATGTCTGACCTCGTCTTCATCAGCGAACCACTCCTATAACGCGACACGGATCAGTAGTCGCGTGGATCGAAATTGAAAGTGATGGTGCGCCAGTTGTTGAACTTCTCGGCCGACAGCGGCCATGGCTGGCAGCGCGGATTCATGATGGCGCGATGCGCGGCGTCGGCGGCGGCCCGATAGGTTGGGTCGTTGTTGTAGCGTCCGGTGTCCTTGAGTTCGGCCTTCACCGGCGTGCCGTCCTGGTTCATCTGCACAACCAGAGTCACGATGAGGCCTGCCTGGTCCCTCACCCCGGCCGGGAAGTTCCAGCATGGCCGGATCTTGCTCCTGACGCCTTCGATTTCGCTCGCCGTCACCACGGCGGCAAGGTTCGGCGCCGCGGGCGCCTGACGCGTCACCTGCTGCACGGGCCTGGGCTGCTGCTCCGGCGTCTGGACCTTGGTCGTCGACTGCTGGTTCTTCAGGATATCGTCGACCACCGAATCCACGACATTGCGCGGCGCAGGTTTCGGCGGCGGCGGCTTGGGCGGCTCGGGCTTCTTCGCCTCCGGCGCGGGCTTCGGCGGCTCCGGCTTCGGCGGCTCGGCCTTGGGCGGTTCGGGCGCCTTCGGCTTGAGCGCGATCGCCTCCTCCACCGGCTTGGGCGGCTCGGGCTTCGGCTTCTCGGCCGGCGTGGGCGGCAGCGGCTTGGCCTCGGCCGGCTCGGGCTTGGGCTGCGGCGGCGCCGGCGGCGGATCGGCGGTCTTGGGCGGCGGCGCCTTGGTCGTCTCCTGCGCGATCGGCACGTCCTTGGGCTGCGGCGGCGGATTGCCCACCGTCGGCGCCGCGGCCTTCTTGTCGATCGCCTCGAACTCCACCATCACCGGCTCGGGCTCGAGCGGCGGCGTGCGGCCGAAGAAATCGAGGTTGAGGACGGCCGCCGCCAGCACGAAGACGTGCACCGTCGCCGACGCGATCGCCGGTGTGCGCATCTCGACGCTTGCACGAGGGCCTCCGACCATCGATCGCTTCACCTCCAACGTCTAGCGGCGCGGCGTTGGCGCCGGCGTGGGTGTCGGAGCGGGCGCCGGCGTCACCGTGCCGCCGCCCCTGCCGAGCTGCTGCGCCTGCTCGCCGAGAAGGCCGAGCTGGCGGAAGCCGCTGTCGATCACCACACCCATCACTTCCATCATCTTGCCGTAGTCCACGCTCTTGTCGCCGCGCATGAACACCCGCTGCTCCGGCTTTTCGGCATGGACGGCCTTCAGCTTGGCGCCGAGCTCGGCGACCTCGTACTTGGTTTCGCCGAGGAACACCTCGCCCTTGGCGTTGACCGAGACGACCAGCGGCTCGTCCTTGCCGCCGACCTGCTGGGCGGTGGTCTTCGGCAGGTCGACCGGCACGCCGACCTGCAGAAGCGGCGCGGTGATCATGAAGATGATCAGCAACACCAGCATGACATCGACCAGCGGCGTCACGTTGATGTCGGCGATCGGCGTGAACTGGGGCCGGCGGAACCGCCCGCCGCCGCTGCTGCCGCCGCCGCGGCTGGGAATGATGGCCGCCATCAGACCTGCTCCTCGAGCTGACGGGACAGAATGGTGATGAACTCGCCGGCGAAGGCTTCGAGCTGGTGGCTGTAGCGCGCGACCTGGCCGGACAGGATGTTGTAGGCGCCGGCGGCCGGAATGGCCGCAACCAGACCGATCGCCGTGGCGAACAACGCTTCGGAAATGCCCGGCGCCACGACGGCCAGCGACGTGTTCTTCGACTGCGCAATGTGGCCGAAGCTGTTCATGATGCCCCACACCGTGCCGAACAGACCGACGAAGGTGGCGTTGGCGCCGACCGTGGCCAGAAAGCCCAACCGCTTCTCGATCGCCTCCATCTCGCGCTGGATGGTGACGCTCATCACCTGCTCGATGCGCTGGCGCAGGGCCGCGCGCGCGGTGGCGCTGGTCGCCAGCCCCTTCGACACGGACCGGCGCCATTCGCGCATGGCCGCCGAGAAGATGCTCGACATCGGGTCATCCGGCTTGGCGCCCACGCGGTCGTAGAGATCCTCGAGCGAGATGCCGGACCAGAACGTGTCCTCGAACGACTGGGCGGTGCGCTTCAACGTCCTGAGGCGCAGCACTTTCTCGAAGATGATCGCCCACGACCAGAACGACGCGACGAGCAAGGCGATCATCACCGCCTTGACGACCCAATCGGCCTGCATGAACAGGCCGTAGACCGACATGTCGATCGTCCCGGTGCCGCCGCCGAGGGGGGTACCGGCGACTTGCGCAAACGCGTCCATTTAGATTCTCCGTTGGGTCAAGAGGGTTGTATCCGAATATGGCGTGAGCGGGGCGGGTCGTTCGCGGCGACCCGGGCCAGAGCCGTGCGCACGAGCGGCGGCAGCCGGACCGGCCGGCCGCCGGTTCCCATGCAGGCGACGACCAGCTCGGCGCGAACCAGGGTTTCCTCGCCGCGCCGGGCCTGCTGGATCATGTCCAACGAGGCGCCGCGCAACTCGCCGCAGCTCGTGACGATTTCAATGGCCTCGTCGAGGCGGGCGGGCTTCAGGTAGTCGATGGCACAGCGGCGCACGACCCAGTTGACGCCGCGCGACTCCTGCAGGGCGCGGTGCTCCTGTCCCAGCGTCCGAAGCAGCTCGGTGCGGCCACGTTCGAGAAAGCGCAGCCAGTTCGCGTAGTAGACGATGCCGGCTGCATCGGTGTCCTCGTAGTAGACGCGAAGCGGCAGCACATGGGCGCCGTCGGCAATGTGGCCGGAGGTCGGCGTCGTCATGCCTCCTCCACCGGTTCGCCCGTCGCCAGCAGGTCGAGCTGCCGCCTCTGGTCGTTGGGAACCGCCAGTCCGAGATGCCGGTAGCCGCCTTCGGACAGCAACCGGCCGCGCGGCGTGCGCATCAGCAGCCCGAGCTGCATGAGATACGGCTCGATCACGTCCTCGATCACGTCGCGCTGTTCGGAGAGGGCCGCCGCCAAAGTCTCCGCACCGACCGGCCCGCCGCCGTAGTTCTCGGCGATGCAGGCCAGATAGCGACGGTCCATGGCGTCGAGACCGCGGCCATCGACTTCGAGCCGAACCAGCGCCTCGTCGGCGACCTTCGCATCGACGACGGCGTGCCCGCCGACCGCCGCAAAGTCGCGCACGCGGCGCAGCAGGCGGTTGGCCACACGGGGCGTGCCGCGCGACCGCTTGGCGATCTCCGCGCCGCCGTCCCTGGCCATCGGCATCTTCAGCACGCGTGCCGCCCGCTGCACGATGGTTTCCAGTTCGGCCGGCTCGTAAAACACCATGCGCAGCGGAATGCCGAAGCGCTCGCGCAACGGCCGCGTCATCAGACCCGAGCGGGTCGTGGCCCCCACCAGCGTGAAGGGCGGCAGCTCGATCCGCACGGACCGCGCGGCCGGCCCTTCGCCGATCATCAGGTCGAGCTGGAAGTCCTCCATGGCGGGATAGAGCACCTCCTCGATCGCCGGATTGAGGCGATGGATCTCGTCGATGAAGAGAACGTCGTGCGGCTGCAGGTTGGTGAGTTGCGCCGCGAGATCGCCGGCCTTCTGGATCACCGGCCCTGACGTGGCGCGAAAGCCGGCACCCATCTCGCGGGCCACGATCTGCGCCAGGGTCGTCTTGCCGAGGCCGGGCGGGCCGTGAAACAGCACATGGTCGAGCGCCTCGCCGCGCGCCTTGGCCGCGGCGATGAAGATCTTCAGGTTCTCGCGCACCTGCTTCTGGCCGATGAAGTCGTCGAGAGTCTGCGGCCTGAGCGCAAGCTCGGCCGTATCCTCCTCCGCGCGCTTGGGCGCCACCAGACGGCCCTCCGCGTCGGTCATCGCGCCAGCTCCTGCAGGCCGGCGCGGATCACGGCGTCGAGCCTGGCCTCCGCGCCCAGCCGCTGGCAGACCCGGGCGACGGCGCCGA
This sequence comes from Reyranella sp., assembly GCA_019745575.1. Taxonomy (GTDB): domain Bacteria; phylum Pseudomonadota; class Alphaproteobacteria; order Reyranellales; family Reyranellaceae; genus Reyranella. The sequence goes on from JAIETA010000140.1 coordinate 8,428, forward strand.
ACGCCTCCACCCGGCGATAGCCGAGGTTGACCAGAGCCGACACGGCATCCTCATTGAGCGAGCCGGTCGAGCCAACCGATGCCGCCTCAGCCGCCCTGGCGGCGGGCGCCGCGATGCCGAAGGCCGCCGCCTTGTCCTTGAGTTCGGTGGCCAGCCGCGCGGCGAGTTTCGGCCCGACACCCGCCGGACGGCTGAGCGTCGCGCGGTCCTGAGCGGCGATGGCGCGGGCGATCTCGTCCGGCGAGAGCGTCGAGAGAATCGACAGCGCCACCCGCGCACCCACGCCCTGAACCGTCGTCAGGATGCGGAACCAGTCGCGCTCGGCCGTCTCGAGGAAACCGTAGAGCGCGATGGCGTCCTCGCGCACGATGGTCTCGACCAGCACCACAGCCGGCCCGCCGATCGCCAGGTCGCGCAGCGTCCGGGCCGACGCCGACACGAGATAGCCGACGCCGCCGACGTCGATGACCGCGCTGTCGGCGTCCACCGAATCGACCAGTCCCTTGAGCTTGGCGATCATTGGGCGGCTGCCACGCGCAGGGCGGTGGCGCGATGGTGGGCGTGGCAGATCGCGACGGCCAGCGCATCCGCCGCGTCGGCCGTGGCGTCGACCCCGGGCAGCAGGCGGCCGACCATCATGGCGATCTGCTGCTTGTCGGCGTGGCCTGCGCCGGTGACCGACTTCTTCACGAGATTGGCGGCGTACTCGAACACCGGCAGGCCGGCCCGCGCCGGCGCCAGCATCACCACGCCGCGCGCCTGACCGAGTTTCAGGGTCGACCCGGGATTGAGGTTCACGAACGTCTCCTCGACCACCGCCTCGAGCGGCCGTTGCGCCTCGACGACACCCGCGACGCCATCGAACAGTTCCCGCAGTCTTTCCGCCAGGGTGCCGGTGGCGGCAACTTTGATCACGCCGTGCGCCACATGCCGCAGCCTGTTGCCTTCGACGTCGATCACGCCCCACCCGGTCAGTCGCAAGCCGGGGTCGAGGCCGATCAATCGCATCGGGTCACGCGTCAGGCCGCGAACTTGGCCAAGGCGTCGTCCGACGCCTCGAAATTGGCATAGACGTTCTGCACGTCGTCGTTGTCCTCCAGCGCCTCGATCAGATTGAACAGAGCCTGCACGGTTTCGCCCTCGACCGGTGCGGTGGTCTTGGGCCGCCACGTGAGCTTGGCGCTCAGCGGCTGGCCCAGCGACTTCTCCAGCGCCTCGCGCACCGCGTTGAAGCTGTCCTGGGCACAATAGATCTCGTGGACGCCGTCCGGTCCCTCGCCGCTCGACACATCGTCGGCGCCTGCTTCGATCGCCTTCTCGAGGACGTCGTCGGCGCTGCCGGCGGCGAGAGGAAAGCGGAACTCGCCGAGACGGTCGAACATGAACGACACGCTGTTCGACTCGCCAAGATTGCCGCCGTACTTGCTGAAACTTGACCGGACCTCGCCCGCGGTACGGTTGCGGTTGTTGGTCAGTGCCTCGACGATGAGGGCCACGCCGCCCGGACCATAGCCTTCGTAGCGCACCTCGTCGTAGTTGGCGTCGGCATCCGTGCCGGAGCCGCGCTTGATGGCGCGGTCGATCGTGTCGCGGGTCATGTTGGCGTCGCGGGCGGCGATGACCGCGGCACGCAGGCGCGGGTTGGCGGCGGGGTCGGCCGCGCCCAACCTTGCCGCCGTGGTGATTTCACGGATGATCTTGGTGAAGATCTTCGCCCGCTGGGCGTCCTGGCGCCCTTTGCGGTGCATGATGTTCTTGAATTGGGAATGCCCCGCCATCGCCCGACAACCAGATTAAGTGACTTGGTGGCCCGGCTATACCACTTCTCGTGGGTTTTGGCAGGATCAGACACTGCACCAAGGCGCGCGGGCACAAAAAAAGGCGGGGGCCGAAGCCCCCGCTAAAAAACGTCGGAACCTAGATTCCGACGCCCCCTCTAACCTTGAAGACAGTTCGCCAACGCAGCGAAAAATCGTTTAACATCAACAAGATGCCGATTTTTCCCCAGGTCGTCAACGGCCGTCTTCAAGACACTTCTAATAGCTACAGATAGTCCCTTGGGGATACAAGATGCTGCTGACTATCCGGCAGGCGGTAGGCGCCCCCCCAGCCGCAGGGGGCGGATCGACCGGGCAAGCCCGGTTTTGTCGTCGGTTTCCACGACCGCCGCACACAAGGTGCCCTCGCCTTCGGCCGGCGCCAGACGCTCGCCGGGCATCTTCTTCAGGAAGCGCTGAAGGGCGATCTCCTTCTTCATGCCGATGACCGAATCGTAGTCGCCGCACATGCCGACATCGGTCTGGTAGGCGGTGCCGCCGGGCAGGATCCACGAGTCGGCCGTCGGGACATGACTGTGGGTGCCCAGCACGGCCGACACGCGGCCGTCGCAGTAGTGGCCCATCGATTGTTTTTCGCTGGTCGCCTCGCCGTGCACATCGACCAGGATGAAGTGCGCCGAATGGCCGAGCGAGTACTTCGCCAGTTCGGCATCGACGCCGCGAAACGGGTCGTCGAGCGCATCCATGAACAGCCGGCACATGACGTTGATCACCACGATCTTCTGGCCGCGCGCCGTCTGGAACAGATTGGCGCCCCAGCCCGGGGTGCCGGGCGGGAAATTGACCGGCCGCAGCAGGCGCTTGTCCTGGGCGATGTAGGGAATGATCTCGCGCTGGTCCCAGGCATGGTTTCCGCTGGTGATGCAGTCGACGCCGGCCTCGTGCAGTTCGGCGCAGATCTTGGCGGTGATGCCGAAGCCCGCCGCCGCGTTCTCGCCATTCACCACCACGAAGTCGAGGCCGAGATCGCGGCGCAGCCGGGGGATCTCCTTGATCACGGCATCGCGACCGGCGCGTCCAACAATGTCGCCGCAGAACAGAACTTTCATCAACTCAACTCGATTTCCAGAAGACAGGTGCCTGCCGTTGTCCACAGTATAGTCCGGCGGCCAGACGGAAGGTATGCCATGCCGACCACCATTCTCGAACAAACAAAGACTCATCCGCCGCACCGCGGTTTCGGCCGGCGCGGTCAGGACACTTGGGAGTTCGACATTCCACCCGGCCAGCAGCTCGCGTCGGTGGAACTCATGATCGAAGAAGCCGGGCCGGATTGCGGCGCGCGCATCGGCGCGGCGCCGTCCGCCGGCGCGACCGGCCACGGGCGCGCCGACATCAATTGGTGGTACAGCACCAGCAATGCCGTGCGCTACAGAATCAAGGTCACGACCGAACCAGCCGAGCCTGATGCCGTCGTCGTGGAATCGAGGCGCTTTGCCCACGGAGCATCCCGGTTTTCGCCCGTCGGCCGGTCCGGCACCGACGCGGTGCGGATCGAAGCGCCCGCCGGCCACTCGCTGGTCGGCGCCGACCTGGTTTTCGTCCATCGCCGTCGCGGCGGCGCCGCGTTGCGCGGTGTGCCCCTCAGGGGCTCCACCGGCACTCTGCGCATGCTGGTCGATTGGACCGCCGGGCGGTTCGGAGGCCGGGTCGAGTACTTTCTGCGGGCAACATTCGAGCCATTCGGCCCCGTTGCCTTCATCGGCGAGACTCCAACGTTCACGCCCAATCCCGTCGTGGCCGGAATGCCGTTCACGCTTTCCGTCGTCATGACCAACTTCGGAATGAGGGCAATCAGCCGGTTCTTGTTGAAGGCCGAATTCCATGTCGAGTCGCTGAGCCACCCGCTCGGAGCGGTGTATCTGCAATACGCTTCCGACGAGCAACGGACCGTGCGACAGGCGCGGTTCGTCGACTTCGACCCGGCCTTCGAACCCGGCACTCAACGGACAGTTGCGCGCAGCGAGACGTTTCCTCTCGCCCTGCCCTCCGTGCCGGACCCCCTCACCGGAAATGTCCTCACCCCGACGACCCGCGGCACCTACAAGGTCACGGTGGGAGTCGATGCCTTCACGCCAGACAATTTCAACGTCGAGCGCGTGCAAGTCTTCAACGCCGAACCGCTGGACCTCACGGTGGTCTGACCGCTAGGCGAAGGCCACCGCCCGCTGGTCGGTCAACAGCCAATCCAGCCTCTGGTCGCCGGAACCATGTGGAACCTCGGGCACGAACTGCGCATCGAAGCCGACACCGATGGCGGTCACGTCTTGCCTGGCGCGGAGCGCGGCCAGCGTCAGGTCATAGAAGCCGCCGCCGTATCCCAGCCGCCAGCCGTCCCGGTCGCATGCCAGCAGCGGCACCAGCAGAGCGCCCGGCTCCAGCACTTCGCGCCGCGCCGACGGCTGCAGGGTGCCGAAGACGCCGGCCTCGAGCGGATCGCCCGGACGCCAGGCGCGAAACAACAGCGGCCTGCCACGGCCCTGCACCACCGGCAGCGCCATCTGGCAGCCCGCATTGAACAGGTCGATCATCAGGGGGCGGATGTCGATCTCGTCGCGGATCGGCCAGAAGCCGGCCACGACGGCCGGCGCCGCGATCGGCCGCTCGCGGCGCAGCATCGCCAGCAGCCCGTCGGCGGCGGCGCGACGTTCCTGCTCGCCCAGGGCGCTACGCCAGGCGAGCATCGCGCTGCGCAGCACGCGCTTGGCGTCGGCCTGAGTCATGTCTGGAACAGGGATAACAAGGTGGGGCGGCTCCACGATGGGCCGTGGCTCGTAGAACCTCCAAGGCCTGCTAGTGCAGGTGGGCACCGTATGTCCAGAACCAAGGTCCTGGCCAGGAACAGTTCCCGAGAGTTCTTATTGGCCCCGGGGTTTTAAGCGAGCCACGCGCCGCGCAGAAATCCGCCCCACCCTCAATCTAGGCACTCGGAGCCGCCGCGGCAATGAGGCGGAGGGCCCGTCAGGCCGCTCCGCTCACCTTTCTGGTCATCTTGTCGACCCGGGCGGTGATCAGATCTTCGAGCGCCGTGGCCAGCGTTTCGGCGCTGTCGGTGGCGCTGGCGCGCGCGTTTTCGGCAGCTTTGGCCACGCCGCGGGCCTCGCGGCTTTCCTCGGCCAGGAGAAGCGAGGCGAAGACCATCAGCTTGATTTCGGGCGCGCCCGGCAGCTGCTTGCGCAGTTCGACGACCTTCTCGTCGACGTAGGCGGCAAGTTCCTGGACGCGCTGTTCCTCGCCCTCACCACAGGCGAGCTCATAGGTACGATTGGCGATCTGAATCGAAACCTGCGGCATTGTCCGCTACTCCTTTTTTTGCGCCTGACCGGCGTTCGAGGGGACGACTACTTTGCCACGTCGCGCGCGGCGAAGCACCACCCGCCTGGGGAGTATCCGGAAAAACCGCTACTGCTGGTCGGCGGCGAGCAGCGAGCGGATGTATTCCATGGCCCGCTCCAGCCGCCCCTCGACGTCCATGGCGACCCGCTTGAGCTCGTCGTGCTGCTGTTCCAGTTTGGTCAGACGCTTGGAGAGCTCCTCGGCCCGCGCCGATTCGGCGCGCAAACGCTCTTCCACCATCGATTCAAGCCGGCTGAGCGCATTGTCCACGCGGTCCTTCGCACTGGCTGCCTTGGACATCGCTCCCCCGCCGGCGGATCGCAGTTGGTCTCCCGGCTGCATCTGCTCCATGCCGGAAGGATAAGTGGTGCGGCCCTGAACGGTCAACATCTTGGCCCTGTGGAGCAACCCCTGACGCAAGATGTTGGCCTGTCCCGAGGTTTTGCGCATTGACGCGTCAGAGGGCGGTCGGCATGTTGCGCGCCGCCCCCGAAAACCATACGGCGCACAGATAAATGACCGAACTACCCGCCGCCCATCGCGACATGGCGAATGCCATCAGGGCCCTGGCCATGGACGCCGTGCAGCAGGCGGACTCCGGTCATCCCGGCATGCCGATGGGCATGGCCGACGTCGCCACGGTGCTGTTCTCGAAGTTTCTCCGGTTCGACGCCAGCGATCCGCATTGGCCCGACCGCGACCGTTTCATCCTGTCGGCCGGCCACGGCTCGATGCTGCTCTATGGCCTGCTGCATCTGAACGGCTACGCCGACATGACGCTGGACGAGCTGAAGAAGTTTCGCCAGCTCGGCAGCCGCACCGCCGGACACCCGGAATACGGCCACGCCACCGGAATCGAGACCACGACCGGGCCGCTCGGCCAAGGCCTCGGCAACTCCGTGGGCTTTGCCATCGCCGAGCGCCTGCTCGCCGACCGGTTCGGACGCGATCTCGTCGACCACTTCACCTACGTGATTGCCGGCGACGGCTGCCTCATGGAAGGCGTCGGCCAGGAAGCGATCACGCTCGCCGGCCATCTCGGCCTCGGGCGCCTGATCGTGCTGTTCGACGACAACGGCATCTCGATCGACGGGCCGACGTCGCTCAGCACCTCGGAGGATCACAGGAAGCGCTTCGCCGCGGCGGGGTGGCACGTCCTGGCCGTCGACGGTCACGACCCCGACGCAATTGCGCGCGCCCTCCGCAAGGCACGGAATGTCGCCGACAAGCCCTCGCTCATCGCCTGCAAGACGGTGATCGGCTTCGGCGCGCCGACCAAGGCCGGCACCGCCGCCACGCACGGCTCGCCGCTCGGCAAGGACGAGGTCGCCGGCGCGCGCCAGAAGCTCGGCTGGAGCCACGGCCCGTTCGACATTCCCGAGGCGGTGTTCACGGCCTGGCGCAAGATCGGCGGCCGCGGCAAGTCGGCACGACGCAAGTGGGCCAAGCGACTGGCGGCCCTGGCGCCGGCCGATCGCGCCGAGTTCGACCGCCGTCAGAAGGGCGACCTTCCCGCCGCGGTTGGCGAGGCAATCGCCGCCTTCAAGGCGAAGATCGCCGCGGAGAAACCCGCTTGGGCCACCCGCAAGTCGAGCCAGGAAGCGCTGGAGGTCATCAATCCGGTGCTGCCCGACACGATCGGCGGCTCCGCCGATCTGACCGGCTCGAACAACACGAAGACGGCGTCGCTCAAGCCGCTGACGCGCAGCGATGCTTCGGGCCGCTACGTCTACTACGGCATCCGCGAGCACGCGATGGCCGCGGCCATGAACGGCATGGCGCTGCACGGCGGCGTGATCCCCTACGGCGGCACCTTCATGGTGTTCACCGACTACTGCCGCCCGTCGATCCGCCTCTCGGCGCTGATGGGGCTGCGCGTCATCTACGTGATGACCCACGATTCGATCGGCCTTGGCGAGGACGGTCCGACGCATCAGCCGGTCGAGCATCTGGCCGCCTTGCGCGCCATCCCCAACCTGAAGGTCATGCGCCCGGCCGACGCCATCGAGACGGCGGAGTGCTGGCAGATTGCGCTCGAGTCCCGAACCGCGCCCAGCGTCGTCGCGCTCACCCGCCAGAACGTGCCGACCGTACGTGGCGCCCATTACGGTGGAGGGGGTGACGAGAACCTGTGCCGCCGCGGCGCCTACATTCTGGCCGGCGAGTCCTCGGCCGGCGTCCGGCTGATCGCCTCAGGCTCCGAGGTTCAGCTGGCCCTCGCCGCACGCGACCTGCTGGCGGCGGACGGGATTTCCGCCGCCGTGGTGTCGATGCCGTCGTGGGAGCTCTTCGGCGCGCAGGACGACACGTACCGGCGCACGGTCCTGGGCGGAGACGGCACGATCCGCGTGGCTTGCGAGGCTGCGACCGGTTTCGGCTGGGAGCGTTGGCTCGGCAGTCACGGCGCGTTCGTCGGCATGACCGGCTTTGGCGCATCGGCCAAGGCGGCCGACCTTTACAAGCATTTCGGCATCACGGCCGAGGCGATCGCCGCGGCGGCGCGCCGGTTGGCAAACTAGCGGAGGACAACATGGCTGTTCGAGTTGCAATCAACGGCTTCGGTCGTATCGGCCGCAATGTGTTGCGGGCCATCATCGAATCGGGCCGCAAGGACATCGAGGTCGTGGCGATCAACGATCTCGGGCCCGTCGAGACCAACGCCCACCTGTTCCGCTTCGACTCCGTGCACGGCCGCTTCAACGGCGAGGTCAAGGTGGACGGCGACACGATCGATGTCGGCCGCGGCAAGATCAAGGTCACAGCGGAGCGCGACCCCGCCAAACTGCCGCACAAGGCGATGGGCGTAGACGTCGCCCTGGAGTGCACCGGCATCTTCACCTCGAAGGCGTCGGCCTCGGCGCATCTCACGGCCGGCGCCAAGCGCGTGCTGGTCTCGGCCCCGGCCGACAACGCCGACCTCACGGTCGTCTACGGCGTCAACCACGACAAGCTCGCCAAGGACCATCTCGTCGTTTCCAACGCCTCGTGCACGACCAACTGCCTGGCGCCGGTCGCCAAGGTGCTGAACGACGCGGTCGGCATCACGCACGGCTTCATGACGACGATCCACGCCTACACCGGCGACCAGCCGACGCTCGACACCATGCACAAGGATCTCTACCGCGG
>JAIETA010000171.1 GCA_019745575.1 Reyranella sp.
GCCAGCCTCCAAAAGCCAGCGTTGAATCAGAACTTCACGCCAAAGGGAATCCTGAAATTGTCACCACAGCCTAGCGCTTCTTGCCGCCGCCGGTGAGCGGCACGGCGGCCTGCGGCGACAGGATCAGGAAGGTGAAGCTTTCCTCGATGTAGAGCCGCACCCGCTCGGCATTGTGGTCGAGATAGCCGATCGAGAAGTCCTGGCCCACGGTCAACTCGAAATCGCCGCCGCGTAACGAGATCACTGCGCCGCCGTCAAGGCCCGGCGCCCACACGATCTCGCCCTCGACCAGGCGCTGGACGTGGCTGAGGATCGGATAGCCCTCGTCGGTGCGCGAGGCGAGATCCTTGTAGAGCTGCTCGCTCAGCACCACGGCGAACGGGCCTCCGATGCCGTCGTCATGAAGCTTCATCAGCGCCGCCGAGACGGCACCGGGATAGTCGGCGTGGCTGGCGCCGAGCGGCACCGACATCCTGGCCTGCGCCTGGCAGATGCCGGTGATTTGCGCAGCCGCGTAGCCGTGGAAGATCGCGCGGTCCTCGGCGAGGGCCATCTCGCGCGCCGCCGACGTTACCGACTCGAGATCGGGATCGCGGGCACCGCGGTCGATCGCGTCGAGTTCGGCGCGGGCGACCTCGAAGACAATGCGCAGCTCGACCAGTGGCTGGATGCGGCGCAGCCGCGCCTGCACGCTCTTGGCTTGTGGCGGTGAGGCAACCGGGTCGGCGCGGCCCAACTCGACATCGGACGCGCCCCAGCCCAGAGGGCCCTTGAAGTCGACGACGCGGCGGGCGCCCAGCAGCGCGCGCAAGGTGCGCTTGGCCTCGTTCTCGATCTCTTTCCAGCCGACCTCGGTGATGGGCGCGAGATCGCGGAACAGGTGGTTGGTCATTTCGTCACCCGTCCGGCCGTCGGGCGCAGGCTGCCGATTCCCAGGCTGCCGTCGGATCGCCCGGACTCTTCGTCTCCGGCGCCGCCGGCGCTGCCGCCGGCCGTGGCCTTCTCGATCCCGGTGATCGGCCCGTCCGTGAACAGAAACGTCTTGAGATGCTCGTCCAACTTGGGATCGTTGCGCCGCAGCCACTCCAGTGCCATGGCGGCGTGCTCCTTCTCCTCGTCGCGATTGTGTTCGAGGATGGCGCGCAGGTCGGGATTGCCGGTCGCCTTGGCGCGCTGGTCGTACCAGTCGACGGCCTCGAACTCCTCCATCAGCGAGACGATCGCGCGATGGCGATCGATGACTTCGGGACCCAGCCTGGTGGGGTCTTCATGCAGGGAATCACTGGCCATTCGAAACGCCTCCGGCAACCGCGCGGAGAACAAGACTCCGGCCATGTGCCGGTAAACGCGGCAGGCGGAAGTTGGTTCCGTCGCCTGCGATGGCGGCACCGTTCAGCGCCGCGTGAGGCGCTCCACCACCGTATCGTATTCTCGTCGGCGCAGGTGGCGGTGCTGGAACAATCGGGCAGCGCATCGCCCTGTGCCGCGGCGAGTTTCCGGCATTGAATTGGTCATCGTTCAATGCCATTTTTCGTGCCTCTGGAATCTGGAGAGGATCGCCATGCGCACCACTCTCGCTCTCGACGATGAGCTCGTGGCCAAAGCCCAGGCCCTCACTGGCCTCAAGGAGAAGTCCGGTCTCGTCCGCGAGGCGCTCAAGGCGTTGATCGAGCGCGAAAGCGCGCGGCGGCTGGCGCGATTGGGCGGCAGTGAACGCGCAGCGGCTGCCCCCCGCCGCCGACGGCCGGCGCGCGCATGATCCTGGTCGACACATCCGTCTGGATCGACCATCTGCGCGCCAACGACAAGTCGCTGTCGGCCCTGCTCAATGCAGGAAGAGTTCTGGCCCACCCCTTCGTTACGGGTGAACTGGCTCTGGGCAACCTGCGACAGCGCGCGATCATTCTGGATGCCCTATCGGGCCTGCCCCAGGCCAAGGTCGCGACGGATGTGGAAGTCCGGCATTTCATCGACGCGCATACGCTGTTCGGGCGAGGCATCGGCTATGTCGATGCCCACCTGCTGGCGGCCGTCCGGTTGACGGCGGGAGCCGTCCTCTGGACACGCGATAAACGTCTCCAGAGGGTCGCCGATCGGCTGAAGCTGGCGACGGCGTCGTCCGGCTAGCGCCGCGTGAGGCGCTCGACCACCGTGTCGAGCTGGTCGTAGTCGGCGATCTCCAGGGTGAGGCGGGTCTGTTCGCCCGCGCCGGTCGCCTGCAGGTCGGCTTTCAGGCCGAGCGCCTCCTCGATGCGCTTCTCCAGCGCGCGGGTGTCGGCGCTCTTGCCCGCCGCGCCGCTCGCGACGCCGGGCTTGCCGCCTTTCGCCTTCGCTTGGCGCTTCTCGGCCCCTGCGAGCCGTTCCAGCTCGCGCACCGAAAGCTTCTCCGCCACGGCGCGCGCCGCCAGGGCGGCGGGATCGGCCGTGCCCAGCAGGGTGCGGCCCTGGCCGGCCGAGAGCTGGCCGAGACGGATCATCTCCTGCACCGATTGTGGCAGGTCGAGCAGGCGCAGCGTGTTGGCGATGTGCGGCCGGCTGCGGCCCATGGTCTTGGCGAGGTCGTCCTGGGTCTGGGTGAACTCGTCCATCAGGCGCCGATAACCCTGGGCCTCGTCGATCGGCGTCAGATCGGCGCGCTGCAGGTTCTCGATCAGGCCGATCTGCAGGGCGTCCATGTCGCCGATCGAGCGGATCACCACCGGCACGTCGTGCAGCTGCGCCCGCTGCGCTGCCCGCCAGCGCCGCTCGCCGGCGATGATCTCGTAGGTCTCGGAAGCGTCGCGCAGCGGCCGCACCAGGATGGGTTGCAAGAGGCCGAACTCGCGGATCGATTCGACCAGGGTTTCGATGCCCTCGAAGCTGGAGCGCGGCTGCATGCGGCCGGGCTTCAGCTGGCCGATCGGCAAGGTGAGCGGCGGCCGGTTGGGGGCGTAGATGTTGGCGATCTCGGGACTGGGATAGTCGGGCAGCCGCGGTGGCGGCGGCGGTGCTGCGACCGAGGCGGCAACTTCCTCGTCGCCCAGGAGGGCCGAGAGTCCGCGGCCGAGGCCCCTTGGCTTTTGCATGGGCGGCTTAGGAGGTTGGCTCATGGGCGGTCACCTGCTCTGCTGCGGGGCGCCGGCGACGAATGAATTCGCTCGCCAGCAGGATGTAGGCCTGCGATCCGGCGCAGGCATTGTCGTAGATCAGCACCGGCAGGCCGTGCGACGGCGCCTCGGCGATGCGCACGTTGCGCGGGATGGTCGTGCCGAACACCAGCTCGCCGTAGTGGGCGCGGACATCGGCCTCGACCTGCTGGCTGAGAGTCATGCGGCGGTCGACCATGGTCAGGATCACGCCGGCGATGTGCAACTTGGGGTTGAGACGCTTCCTGATGCGTTCGATCGTGGTGCCTAAGGCGCCGATGCCTTCCAGCGCCAGGAACTCGGCTTGCAGCGGCACCAGCACGGCGTCGACCGCGACCAGGGCGTTCAGCGTGACGAGGCCGAGCGACGGCGGGCAGTCGATCAGGATGGTGGTCCAGCGGGCGCGGGCGTCGCCGCTGGCGCCATCTCCCCTGAGCGCCTCGACCAGGCGATGCTCGCGGCGCTCCATGTCTATAAGTTCGATCTCGGCGCCGGCCAGCGAGGTCGAGGCCGGCATCACGGCGAGGTTGGGGATCTGCGAGGGCCGCACGCAGGCGTCGAGCGGTGACAGGCCGAGCAGGAATTCGTAGGAACCGGGTGAGCGCTCGCTTTTTGAAACGCCCAGGCTGGTCGAGGCATTGCCTTGGGGATCGAGGTCGATCAGCAGCACCTTCTCGCCGACCGCGGCCAGGGCGGTGGCGAGGTTAATCGCGGTCGTGGTCTTGCCGACGCCGCCCTTTTGATTGGCGATCGCGAACACCTGTGGGAGTGTAGTTGCCGATTCGGAGGATGACGGCATCAAGGTCGGTCACGCTGTTGAAAGGCTGGCCGGGAATGTCCCAGTCCTTCATGGCCTCGGTCAATTCGGCCTGCCAGCCTTTCCCCTTGTGGAAAAGGCAAATAGCGGTATCGGTCCGGTGCGGTCGGGCCCATTCGAGCAGCTTGGCAAGCGGCGCCAGGGCCCTCGCCGTGACCACGTCGGCCTTGGCCGGCGGCACGGATTCCAGGCGGCCGACCACGATTTTGGGCGGCTTTACCAACTCCATCTTGCGCCCGGCCTCGCCCAAAAAGGCGGCTTTGCGGGCATCGGCCTCGATCAGCGTAACTTCTAGGTCCGGCCGCAGTGCCGCCAGGACCAGGCCAGGAAAACCGGCGCCGCTGCCGAGGTCGGTCAGGGTTTTGGCCCGCGGCGGGACGAGCAGCACGAGCTGGGCCGAGTCGAGGACATGGCGGGTCCAGATGTCCGACAGCGTCGTCCGGCCCACGAGGTTGATGGCCTTTTGCCAGCGCACCAGGGTATTCACCATGGCTTCGAGCTGGTCGCGTGTTTCACGTGAAACATCGACACCCAGCTGGCGCATTTCCCGCAAAAACAGGTCCCGGCCAGCCTGGATGTGGCTCATGCTAGGCCGCCCGGCGGCGCACGTACTTGAGCAGAGCGACCAGAGCAGCCGGCGTCACGCCCGAGATCCGCGCCGCCTGACCCAACGTCGCCGGCCTGTTCGCCACGAGCTTCTGGCGAACCTCATTGGACAGACTGCCGATGGCGCCATAGTCCAGATCGCCCGGCAGCTCGAGCGCCTCGTCGCGCCGGTAGGCGGCGATATCCTGGCGCTGGCGGCCAAGATAGCCGGCATAGCGGGCATCGATGCTCAGTTGCTCGGCGACATCCGCCGACACGGAGACCAGTTCAGGCCAAAGGCCGGCCAGCCGCGGCCAGTCCACGTCCGGATAAGCCAGCAGATCGAGCGCCGATCGCGACACGCCGTCCTGGTTGATGGCAATACCCTGCCGCGCCAGAGCCGACGGGCTTGCGGTCAACCGGCCAGCCAAGTCTCGGGCCTGCGCCAAAGCCTGCCGTTTCACGTGAAACGCTCGGGCACGCTCCGAGCCGATGCAGCCGATCTCCAGGCCGCGCGGCGTCAGACGCTGGTCGGCGTTGTCGGCCCGCAGCCACAGGCGATATTCCGCCCGCGACGTGAACATCCTATAAGGCTCGGTCACCCCCAAGGAAACCAAATCGTCAATCAAAACACCGAGATAGCCGTCCGCCCGATCGACCACAAAGGGCTTGGAAAGCGCGGCATTGAGGCCGGCGATCAGGCCTTGGGCGGCGGCTTCCTCGTAGCCGGTGGTGCCGTTGATCTGACCGGCCATGTAGAGACCGGGGATCCGCCGGGTTTCCAGGGTCGCGTGCAATTCGCGCGGGTCGATATGATCGTATTCGATGGCATACCCCGGCCGAAGCATGGCTGCGCGCTCCAACCCCGGGATGGTCTGCAACATCGCCAGCTGCACTTCCTCCGGCAGGGAGGTCGAGATCCCGTTGGGATAGACGGTGATATCGTCCAGCCCCTCGGGCTCGAGAAAGATCTGATGCCTGTCTCGCCCTGCGAAACGAACGACTTTGTCCTCGATCGACGGGCAGTAGCGCGGCCCCACGCCCTCGATCTGCCCCGAATACATCGGCGCGCGATGCAGGTTGGCGCGGATCAGCGCGTGGGTGGCCGGCGTCGTCGTCGTGATGTGGCAGGCGACCTGCGGCGTGGTGATGCGCTCCGTCAGATACGAAAACGGCAGCGCCGGATCGTCGCCGTCCTGGCGTTCCAGCCCGCTATAATCGATCGTGCGGTCGTCGAGCCGGGCCGGCGTCCCGGTCTTCAGCCGGCCCAAAGCGAAGCCGAAGCGCTGCAACGTCTGCGCGAGTTCTGTAGACGGCTCTTCAACCCCGTCCCCCTGTCCTGGGCCGCGCGCGCGCCCGGCCGGGATCTGCGTTTCGCCCAGATGAATCAGGCCCCGCAGGAACGTCCCCGTCGTCAGGATCACGCGCCCCGCGCCGATTTCCGCCCCCGATTCGGTGACCACCCCGGCGCACGCCCCGCTGGCATCGAGCAGAATATCCGCAACCGCCTCGGCCCGGATGTCGAGCCCCGCCTGCCCGGCCAGCAGCGTCTGCACCGCGGCGCGATAGAGCTTGCGGTCGGCCTGGGCGCGCGGGCCCCGGACCGCCGGCCCCTTGGAGAGATTGAGCGTGCGGAACTGTATGCCGGCCCGGTCGATCGCCCGGCCCATGATCCCGTCCAACGCATCGATCTCGCGCACCAGATGGCCCTTGCCCAGCCCGCCGATCGCCGGATTGCACGACATCTCGCCGATGGTCTCCAGCCGGTGCGTGAGCAGCAGCGTGCGCGCGCCCAGCCGCGCCGCCGCAGCCGCGGCCTCGCAGCCGGCATGGCCGCCGCCCACCACGATCACGTCATAGGAAAATGCCCGCTGCATCGTGCCCTTAAGTCGGGTAAGGGCGGCCCCGGGTCAAGAGCCCCGGGTCAAGAGCGAGGGTGCATGCTGCAACAGATCGTCGACCTTCAGGCGGAAGCCGAGGAATTTCACCGCCTGCTGTCCTCTCTCGCCGCGGCGGACTGGCCGCGGGCCACGCTCTTCAAGGGCTGGACGATCGACGACATCGTAAAACACCTGCACATGGGCGACACCATGGGCCTGGCCTCTGCGACCGACCCCGCGGCGTTCGCCGCCCTGCTGGCCGACATACAAGCCCGCCGCGCCACGGGCCTCAGCCGTGTCGAGGAGACCCGCCAGCGCCTCGGCGACCTCGCCGGCGCCAGCCTGCGCGCGCAGTGGCGGACGACGTTGGCAGAGCTCTGCACGGCGCTCGCCGCCCGGCCGGCCGACGCCCGCCTGCCGTGGTCCGGCCCCGACATGGGCGTGCGCATGTTCGCGACGGCGCGCCAGATGGAGATCTGGTCGCACGCCCAGGCGATCTACGACCTTCTCGGCCTCGAGCGGCCCCCGCCGTCGCCCCGCCTGCGCAACATCGCCGAGATCGGCGTGCGCACCTTCGGCTGGGCTTATCGCGTGCGCGGGCTCGACGTCCCGCCCGCCGCACCGCGTGTCACCCTGACGACGCCCTTTGGCGAGACGTGGGAGTGGAACTTGGAGTCGACCGCCGGCGCGGTGACCGGCGCGGCGATCGACTTCTGCCAGGTCGTCACCCAGACCCGCAATGTCGCCGACACCGCGCTGCGCGTGACCGGCGAGGGCGCGCGCCACTGGATGAGCATCGCCCAGTGCTTCGCCGGCCCTCCCGAAACGCCGCCGGCGCCCGGCCTGCGCCGGCGCGGCGTCAGCCCGGCGGCAGATGACTCGTGTCGTTGATCCGCCCGACCCGCACGTCGCCCGCGGCGAACACCTCTATCTCGTTCAGCGTGCAGGGGTCCTGGGCCAGCCGCCAGTAGGCCGACAGCGGCTGGTCGAGAAGCTGTAGCAGCAGGGCGCGGTTCACGCTGTCGTGGCCGACCAGCACGACGGTGTCGGCGGCATGCTTCGCCAGCACCATCCGCAGCGCATCGGCCGTGCGCGCCACCACGTCCTGCAGCGACTCGCCGCCGGGAAAGCGCACGAGGTGCGGCTTCTCGCGCCACAGCCGGTAGGCGGCCGGCGTCTCGGCCTCGACCTCTTCGTGGGTGCGCATCTGCCAGGCGCCGTAGTCGATGTCGCCCAGCCCCGCCTGCACCGACGAACCGATCCCGCAGGCCGCGGCGACCTTGGCGCCCGTCACCACGCAGCGCTGCAACGGGCTCGTATAGACGGCGGCCGGCTTGAACTCGGCGGCGATTCGACGGGCCAGCGCATCGGCCTGGGCGAGGCCGTGCGCAGTCAGCGCCAGCTCGGCCTTGCCGCGGAAGCGCGCAGGCTTGATGCCGTCGACATGGCCGTGCCGGGTGAGAAGGATTTTGGTCACGGCGCCCCGCTTGTCTGGCGCGCGTGAACCTCGTTGCGGGACAGTCCGTCGCCGGCTCGAAACGATACGATCTGCCCTCGCAGGAGGCGTTCCAATTCGGCGAGTCGCTTGAATTCGCTGTCGCCGGCCGCGAGATCGACGAGATAGCGCGTCACCAGCGCCGAGACCGAGGTGTCGCGTTCGGCGGCTTTGACATGCACCCGGCGGAAAGTCTCGTCGTCGAGCGTGACCGTAATCCTTTTCATTTCCCCAAAGCCTCCCTGGCCGCTTGGAGCGTCAAGATCGCGCCCTTGCCACCGCTTCCCGATGCAGAAGTCGCAGCCCACCCTACACCAGGGCTCTGTCGAGAGCTTCCTTGCGTCGTTGCCAATCCGGCATGAACCGGCGCATGAGGCGAAAAAAACCGGGTGAATGCAGCGGCTCGACGACGTGACAGAGTTCGTGAACGACAACGTAGTCGATCCAGTCGCGGCGGCCGCCGATCAGCGCCTGATTGAGGAGAATGCGGCCGGCCCGGGTATGACTGCCCCATCGCTTCGACATCGACCGAATCGTCAGGCCCGGCATCTCAATTCCCAGCGCTCGCGCGACCCGACCCATCGCCTCGAAGCGCTCCCGCAGCACGGCGCGCGCCCGAGCCCGCATCCATCCCTCCACCAGCCTGCGAACCTGTGCCCGCTTGCGGGGTTGCCGTGTCTCCACAACCAGGCGCCCAGACCGAAGAACGACCCGATCGGTCGATCCCCGATCGATCCTCAGGCGATACTGCCGTCCGAGATAGCGATGCGTCTCGCCACCGACATACCGCCGGTTCGGCGTCCTCGGGCGAAATTCGGCAAAGCGTCGTTGCTGGCGCAGAATCCAGCGCGCCCGCTTGGCAACCCGCGCATCCACCTCCGGCGGACTGGCGCGCTTCGGGGCGACGACGACGACCGCCCCGTCGGGCATGACCGAAATCGACAGGGATTCCCGTTCCGCCCATCCGAGCCGGTACTCGATCATCGCGCTGCCGTAGCTTGCTGTCCGCGGCATCATGGTGCCTGCCGCCGTGCAACCATGAGCAATCGCTCGGTCAACGAATCGATGGCCTCCGCCGACAGCTCGACGCCGCGCTCGTCGCGCAAAACCCCGAAGAAGTAGTCGTCTATGTCGTTCCTGATCGCGTTCTCGACATCCGGGTTGCCCACCCAGTCCACCCGCCGATGCGCCCGCACGATGTCGACCACGTGCCGCGCCGCTTCCGCGCCAATCCTGTCGAGACCCGCAGGCACATCCGTTCTCGCTTCATGCATGGCCTCCTGGATGCAGCCAAAAAAAGCCCTTGCCAGTGGGTCGTCCCGAACCTCTTCAGGCAAATTCGTCGTATCGCGGTGAATCAACTGCTCGCGAATGTCGCGCGACCGTCTCAGATACTCGAGTTCCGAAATACGCCTTGCCCGGAAGTCGGCAATCGCCTGCTGGATAAGTTCGGAGAAGCGCTTGTAGAAAGCCGGGTCTTCCTCCCAACGCTCCGCGATGGTCCGCTTCGTGGCATGGGCGATCATGTCGGCGCGACTGCCGACCGACCCATTCGCCTCGGCGGCGTTCGCGAACGAGCCCTCGTCGAAGATATTCACCAGGTCCGTCATCGGTCTGACCTCATCGGCCACAACGTAGGTGTCCAACAGCTTTTCGATGCGCTTGCGATACTCGCCGTAGTTCACCGCATCCTGATAACGCGCCCGAACGGCGCGGCGCAGGTTCTCGAACCGCCGCAGATCGCCGCGATAGCCCGCGATCCGGCGCTCGTTCGCCGGATCGTTCGCGAATTCATGACTGGAAAGCGCGGTCGCCAGCGTTCGGGCGAAAGCATTCAGCCGGTCGTAAAATTCGTCGCGACGGGCTTGATCCGCCAGGTGTTGTTCCAGAGCTTCTTCATCGGCGGTATTGGCGACGCCGCGGAAAATATCCCACAGCTCCGAATGCCGTTGCCCGAGCTTTTCCGTTTCGACCCGGATCGACGCGACGGTGCCAGCGAGATCCGCCTCGTCGAACCCTTCCAACGCCGAATACGAGGTCAACGCCTCGGTCAGGTCGCGCAGCGCGCTGCTGTAGTCGACGATGTAGCCGTAGTCCTTGCCTTCGGCGACGCGGTTCACCCGCGCCACGGCCTGCAGGAGATTGTGCTCCTTCAGCGTGCGCGCCAGATAGAGCACCGTGTTGCGCGGCGCGTCGAAGCCGGTCAGGAGCTTCGACACGACAATCAGAATTTCCGGGTCTTCGCGTTTCTTGAACGCCTCGATAACGCGCGAATTGTAAGTCGCCTCGTCGCCATAGCGCTCCATCATCCGCGCCCAGAAACGCTTGACCTCGTCCGACGATTTCTCGTCGACCTGTTCCTCGCCCTCGCGGTCGTCCGGCGGCGAAATCACCACCTCGGACGTGACCACGCCCAATTCGTCGAGCGCTTTCTTGTAGAGGATCGCGGCGCGCTTGGAGGGCGTCACGAGCTGGCCCTTGGCGCCGGTGCCTTTCCAGGCCCGGCGAAAATGCTCCGAAACGTCGAAGGCGATCAGCGCAATGGTCTGTTCCGTCTGGAAGAGCTTGGCCGTCCGTGCGTATTTCTGCTTGAGGTCGCCCTTCTGGTCCTCCGACAGGCCGGCACAGACCCGCTCGAACCAGGCATCGATCGCCCGCTCGTCCACACGCTGCTCGACATGGCGGCCCTCGTAGAGCAGCGGCACCACCGCCTTGTCCTTGACCGCCTGGTCGATGGCATAGACGTCGATGATTCCGCCGAAGCGGGCCGCCGTGTTCTTCTCGCTCTTGAGGATCGGCGTGCCGGTGAAGCCGAGGTAGCAGGCATTGGGAAAAACCCGCCGCATGCGGGTATGCAGCCGGCCGTACTGCGCCCTGTGGCTCTCGTCGACCAGCAGGAAGACGTCGGCCGACGGATCGGCGAACTCGCGGACATTGAGCGCCGTGTCGAACTTGTTGATGAGGGTGGTGACGACGGATCTCTTCTCCGTCGCCACCAGCTCGAGCAGGTTGCGCCCCGTCGTTGCCCGCCGCGGTTCGAGGCCGCAGGCCCGGAACGTCCCCTCCAGTTGCTCGTCGAGGTCCAGGCGGTCGGTCACCAGGACGATGCGCGGGTCGGGGATCGAGGGCTCCAGCCCCAGCGCGCGCGCGAACATCACCATGGTCAGCGACTTGCCCGACCCCTGGGTATGCCAGACCACGCCACCCTCGCGGCGGCCTTCCGAATCGCGCGCGCCCGTCACCCGGCGCAGCATCTTGCGGACGACGAAGAATTGCTGATAGCGCGCGACTTTCTTGTCGCCCCCATCGAACAGGGTGAACCGCCGCGCCAGGCCGAGCAGCCGCTCGGGCCGGAGCAACGCCCACAGCACGCGATCCTGCTCGGTGGCGAGGCGACCGCCGTCGCCCAGCCGCGCCTGGAAACCCGCCTGATCGTCGCGAAAGCCGTCGGCGAAGGTGCGCAGGCTCTCGGCCGGATCGAGCGGCGCGTTTATAGCCGCCACGACGTCCGCTTCGCGGTCCTCGAACTCGCGCCACGACGACCAGAAGGCTTTGGCGGTGCCGACCGTGCCGTAGCGCACCTCGTTCTTGTTCGTGCCGATCAACAACTGGACAGTGCGATAGAGGCTGCCGATCTCGCCATCCTGCTGATTACGGATATTCTGCTCGATGGCCTTGTCGACGCCGATGGCCGGTCCCTTGCATTCGATCGCCGCGAAGGGAATGCCGTTCACGAACAGCACGAGGTCGGGCCGCCGGGTCTCCGTGGTGTGCGAGCGTTCGACATCGAATTCGGCGCAGACGTGGAAGGCGTTGGCGGCAGGATTGGCCCAGTCGATGAACTTGAGCTGAAACGCCCGCGTCGCACCCTCGACGGTCTGCTCGATGGCGGTGCCCAGCAGCAGCAGGTCGGTGAGTTCCTGGTTGACGCGCAGCAGCCCGAAGGGCCGCGGCTTCTTCAGACGCTCGATGGCTTCAGCGAGGCCGCCCTCGGTGAAGGGATGGCTTTTCCCCCTCAACCCCACTCGGTTGATGCGCGCCAGGCTGGCCTTGAGGATGCCGTCGAGAAACACATTGGAGCGCTTGCCGCCACGCTCGCGGATCGCCTCGGCGCGCGTCAGGAGCCGCCAGGCCGGCCGCATCTTCTGCAACAGATGCAGAGCCGGAAGTTGGGAGAGATGCTTCTCGGTATCATCGAGATGCGGCTGGACAGAATCGTTCATGGAGCTATGCGATGGCTCTACAACGAGCGCTATGAACACGGCGCTGCCCCGTGAGCAATTCTGTAGCTAAGGCGCCGCGTTGCCGTTCAAATGCAGTCGACTCGTATTTGAGAGCGGCGATCTCACGCTCACCATCGTCGAGAAGGCGAATAATCGATTCCTGCTCCGATATAGAGGGAAGTCGAAATTCGAAGTCCGCCAAATCGTCATAGTAGATTCGAACGCGGACACTTCCGTTTCCCGCGATAGCCATGAAGTCTGACCAAATTTTGGTACGCCTCAGGTGATTGAGGAATCTTGGATTCAAACGCCTTTCATCACATGCGAAAACCACGTAGTCAGGGCTGACAACCACCTCTCTTGCCAACTCTGACATGACGATCGATCCAATATTCAATCGCATAGGGTTGTAGGCAAATGCTCGCGGCGGGACGACTAGGTACCGGCCAATGTGATCGGCAACCACATGCTCCTTCATAGGAATGAGTCCGTTGGCCTTCGTTACGCCCATGACATCGCCACGGCCAAATCGACTTCCATTTCTCTCAACAAGCGCTTTGGTTACCTCACGAAGTCCAACAATCGGCCATGGCCTACTCCTTCGAGCGCGACGCAGCTCCCCACAAATCAAGTTCTCTCGAAGATAACCGAAGACGGTTTCCTTCCTCTCAATCTGCTGACTTAGCTTCTCGATAGATCCATCCCAAGTCTTCAGGACTGCAGCTATAGATCGCTGCTCATCGAGCGGAGGTACATTAATCGGCGCCTCGCGTAGCAATCCGAGATTTATGTGGGGAAGGCCCGTTTGAATTGTAGATGTTGCCACGTATTTCGCGAACAGTGGTGAAGCAAGAAATGAGAAAAGAAAGTCACGATCCAGCGGGGCATCGTGCATCCGAATTGCCATCTGGCTTTGCGAGATGACGAACGACCGATAGCCGAGATGTCGAGGAACGATGGAGACTTGTCCAACAGTTCCGCGCTGAGTTACTACGATGTCATCCGGCATCGTCAGATTGGACTTGAGTTCCTGAGCCTTCTCGGGCGACACAAAAACGAACTCTCCACCAAGATAGCGTTCTCCATAGCTCATATTGACGCCACGGATGACGGGTACGCCCTGAGTTCTGTAGTCAGCTTGGGTAAGGTTTGAGCCGAATGGGCCACTTACAGTACGACGACTGTCGCCCAATGCCGCAGCTAGGGTAATCCTCCTCCAGCCTTGCGGGAGTTGCTTTATGTCCTTCACTTCCGCCCCTTCGGCTTCGTCGGCGGCTTGACTGTCTCGCTCTCGATGCGGCGCAGCTCTTCGAGATGTTCGGCTTCGGCCTCGACGGCCTCGCGTGCGCGGCGGCCGGCGTCGAACTCGGTATAGATACCGTGCGCGACCATCTCCATGCGATCGTGCGAGACACGGCCGGCGTTGGTCAGGACATCGCGCTCGTTGAAGGTGAGGAAGCGGTCGGTCTGGGCGATCCAGTCGGCCATGTGCAGCCACCTGCGGCGCCGCGCCTGATCGTCGGCGAAGTCGAGGAACATGGTGACCAGCCGGTTGAGCTCGCTGACCTCGTCCTGGGTCAGGTAGTTCTTGGCGGTCGTGACGTCGCCCTTGCGGACGCGCGCGCCCTTCCAGCTCGTCAGGCCCATGTTAGGCTTACGGGCGCTCGCCCGGTCGACGATCAACTCGGCAGCGGTCTTGTGGGCCACCGCGTAGACCATCTTGTTCTGGATGGTCTTGAAGAAGAGCTGCGCGGTGTCCGACCCGCTGTCGTAGTCGACGCTGGTCTGGGCGAAGACGTCGCGCACCTTCTGGTAGAAGCGCTTCTCCGACGCCCGGATATCGCGGATGCGTTCGAGCAGTTCGTCGAAATAGTCGAAGCCGGCCGGGTCCTTCAGGCGCTCGTCGTTCATGACGAAGCCCTTGACCAGGTATTCCCGCAGGGCCGTCGTCGCCCATTGACGGAACTGTGTGCCGCGCGGGGATCGGACGCGGTAGCCGATCGCGAGAATGGCCTCCAGACGGTAGAGCAGGGTCTTGTAGGCCTTGCCGTCGGCGGCAGTTGTCAAGTGTTCCTTGACAACTGAATCTTCCAGCAATTCTCCATCATTGAAGATGTTTTTCAGGTGCAGGCTGACGTTTTGCTTCGACGTCTGAAAAAGGTCGGCGATCTCCGCCTGGGTCAGCCACACCGTGCCGTCCGCCGCCCGGAGCTGGATTTCGCTCAGGCCGTCGGGGGTCTGGTAGAGGATGATTTCGCCGTCAGACATCGATCCCGAGCTCCTTGAGGTGGCCGCGCATCCTGACCCGCAGCTCGGCCAGCTCGTCTTCGAGGGCGTCGATCTCCTTCTGGACGGCGGCGATGTCGACTTCCTCCGGCGCCTCGAAAGTGTCGATGTAGCGGGCGATGTTCAGGTTGTCGTCGTTGCCGGCGATCTCCTCGACCGGCACGACGCGGGAGTAGCGGTCCTCGGCCCGTCTCAGCCGCTGGGTCTCGACGATGCGGTCGACCTGGGAATCGAGAAGCTGGTTCTGGTTCTTGGCCGCCTGGAACTCGCGCGAGGCGTCGATGAACAACACGTCGCGGCGATCCTCGAAGGCGCCACCCTTTTCGCGCCGGCGGTCGAACAACAGCACCGCCACCGGGATGGACGTCGTCTGAAAGAGGTTGGGCGGCAGGCCGATGACCGTATCGAGCAGGTTCTCCTCGATCACCGCCTTGCGAATGATGCCCTCCCGCGCCGCGCGGAAGAGCACGCCATGCGGCACGACGACAGCGACGCGGCCTTCACGGGTCTTGGCCGCCTCGATCATGTGGGTGATGAACGCCCAGTCGCCCTTCGATTTCGGCGGCACGCCGCGGAAGAAGCGGCCGAAGCGGTCCGTTTCGGCGTGCTCGGCGCCCCACTTGTCGAGGCTGAACGGTGGATTGGCCACGACCACGTCGAACTTCATAAGGTTGGCGCCATCGACCAGCTTGGGGTCGTTCAGCGTGTCGCCCCATTCGATCTTCGCGCCTTCGACGCCGTGCAGGAACATGTTCAGCCGGGCTAGGCCCCAGGTTCCGCGATTGACCTCCTGGCCGAACAGGGCGAAGTCCTTGTTGCCGATCTGTTCGGCGACGCGGATCAGCAGCGACCCGGAACCGCAGGCGGGATCGCAGATCCGGTCGCCGGGTTTAGGTGCCACGATGCGCGCCAGGACGAGGGCGACCTGGCGGGGGGTATAGAATTCGCCGGCCTTCTTGCCCGCTTCCGAACCGAAGCGCTCGATCAGGTAGATGTAGGCTTCACCGATCACATCGTCGGCGGTCTTGTGGTTCTTGCCGTCGGCGGCGACCTGCGAGGGGCGCAGGTCGAGCTTGGCGAAATCCTCGATCAGCGACTTGAGGCGACGGTTGCGGTTGCGCGTGTCGCCGAGCTTGGTCTCGCTGTTGAACATGACATCGGCGAAGGCGTCGCCGATCTTGGCCTTGTTGGCTTCGGCAATGGCATCGAGCGCCTGATCGATCAACTCGCCGATATTGTCGTCGTTCCGGTGTTTGTAGAGATCGTCGAAGTTGGCGCGCTTGGGCAGCACGAACCGCTCGCGCTCCATGCGGCGCAGCAGGCGCACCTCGTCGTCGCCGTAGCGTTCCTTCGTCTGCTCGTAATGCTCGTTCCAGACGTCGCTGACGTATTTCAGAAACAGGAGGACGAGGATGTAGTCCTTGTACTCCGATGCGTCGATCACGCCGCGAAAGGTGTCGCAGGCCGCCCAGGCGATGCGCTTGACGTCGTCGAGCGTGGTTTTCTCAGCCATCGAACTATCCTTATCTGGAATGCTGCGGCGATGCGCGGTGGGCGACCTGCTTGATCGCAAGATCGAAGAGCCGCGAACGGGCGGCGCGAACACGACCCATCACCTCCCGCTCGCGCCGTTCGAGCTCGGCGAGTGCTGCGAGAGCGATCTGGTCGGCAAGACTAGGGAGGACGATCGGCAGAGCCTCGATGTCCTGTCGCGGCACCTGCGGAACATGCGTGCCGACCGCGGCCTGCCGCAACAGCGCCTGCGTTGCCGGCGAGCGCAGAAAGGCGACGAGAAAGGGTGAATGGACAGCGCGAGGATCGGTACGAAGCACCAGAAGTGGCGCGGCGGCCACCGCATCGCACTCGCTACCCGCAAACTCGGCGGCGGCATAGCTGCTGCCACGGGGTTGCACGATCACATCGCCGGTCTGCAGCCAGGACTTCGGCGTAACCGGCAATTTCCGGATGCGTGCGGCGCCACCTGCTCGCACCTGGCCCTCGAATTCGAGGTCGCGTGCTTGAATCACGACGACCCCGCCGTCCGGATCGCTCTCGATGCGCGACCTGAATGGAATACCCGGAAGAACACGTGCGATGTCGCCAAGAATCACTTTTACATCACCGCCAAGGGTTGGCGGCAATGAATATAAGAGAGCGGCCGCCCGCCGTCAAATATAAAATGAAGAAATCGGTTGTCTTCAAATTAAAGAGGAGATTCACTTTCCGATACAAAAGTCGCGAAAGATCACGTCGAGCAGCTCTTCCACCCGCACCGTGCCGGTGATGCGGCCGATGGCGCGCAGCGCCAGGCGCAGGTCCTCGGCGGCGAGCGCGATCTCGGGGGCCGCCAGCGCGCGGCCGAGCGCGG
>JAIETA010000287.1 GCA_019745575.1 Reyranella sp.
AGGCTTCGGCGCCGCGGCCGAAGCGGCCGCGGGCCTGGGCGCACCGGCCGCGGCGCCGGCCGCACCCGCCTCGATGTGACAGAGCACGCCGCCCACCTGGATGGTGGCGCCCTCCGCCACGGCCAGCTCGACGATCGTACCGGCCACCGAGGCGTTGACCTCGACCGTGACCTTGTCGGTCTCGAGTTCGCACAGCGCCTGGTCGACCGCCACCGCGTCGCCCGCCTTGACCAGCCACTTGGCGACAGTCGCCTCGGTGACCGATTCGCCCAGTGCCGGGACCTTGATCTCGACGGCCATGACTAAAGACTCCTTCTTGCGCGCCTCAGATCGTGAGCGCGCGGTCGACCAGGTCGGCCTGTTCCTTGAGGTGGGTGCGCGCCGAACCGGTGGCGGGCGACGCAGCCTCGGCGCGGCCGATGTAGAGCGGCCGCTTGGCCTTGACGTCGATGCCGGAGAGCGCACGCTCGATGCGGCGGTCGACGAAATGCCAGGCGCCCATGTTCTCGGGTTCCTCCTGGCACCACACCACCTCGGCGGCAGGATACTGCGCGAGCCTGAGGCCGAGACGGTTGAACGGGAACGGGTAGAGCTGCTCGATGCGCAGGATGGCGATGTCGTCCAGCTTGCGCTTGCGCCGCTCCGCCACGAGATCGAAGTAGACCTTGCCCGAGCACAGCACGACGCGGCGGATCTTCGCCGGCTCGGCGAGCTGGTCGGTCTCCGGCAGGATGCGCTTGAACGAGGTGCCCGGCCCGAAGTCGGCCAGCACCGACACGCACTCCTTGTGGCGCAGCAGCGACTTGGGCGTCATCACGACCAGCGGCTTGCGGAACGACCGCCGCATCTGCCGGCGCAGCGCGTGGAAGTAGTTGGCCGGAGTCGTGGGATTGATCACCTGCCAGTTGTCCTCGGCCGAGAGCTGCAGATAGCGCTCCAGCCGGGCCGAGCTGTGTTCCGGCCCCTGGCCCTCGTAGCCGTGCGGCAGCAGCAGCACGAGGCCCGACATGCGCAGCCACTTGCTTTCGCCGGAGCAGATGAACTGGTCGATGATGACCTGCGCACCGTTGGCGAAGTCGCCGAACTGCGCCTCCCACAGCACGAGCGCGTTGGGTTCGGCCAGCGAGTAGCCGTACTCGAAGCCCAGCACGCCGGCCTCGTTGAGCGGGCTGTCGATCACCTCGATATGCGCCTGGCCCGGCGCCACGTTGTTCAGCGGGATGTACTTGGCTTCGTTGGTCTGGTCGACCAGCACCGAATGGCGCTGCGAGAAGGTGCCGCGACCGGAGTCCTGGCCGCTCAGGCGCACCGGGGTGCCCTCGGCAAGCAGGGTGCCGAAGGCCAAGGCCTCGCCAGTCGCCCAGTCGATGTTCTCGCCCGTGTCGATCGTCTTGCGCTTCTCCTGGAGCTGGCGCGCGATCTTGCGGTTGAGGTCGAAGTTCTTCGGCGGCTCGGAGATGGCGTGCCCTACCGCCTTCAGCCTGTCGAGCTCGACGGCGGTCTGGCCCTTTCGGTCCTCCTCGCCGGGCGCGACGGTGAAGCCCGCCCACCTGCCCTCCAGCCAGTCGGCCTTGTTGGGCTTGTAGTTGGCGGCGGCCTCCAGCGCCTTGTCGAGCTTCTCGCGGAGCGCGCTGTCCATTGCCGCCACTTCGTCGGCCGTCACCACGCCCTCGGCCTCGAGCCGCGCGGCATAGACTTCCTTCACCGACCTGTGGGTGCCGATCTCCTTGTACATCAGCGGCTGGGTGAACATCGGCTCGTCACCCTCGTTGTGGCCGTGCCGGCGGTAGCAGAACATGTCGATGACGATGTCGCGCTTGAAGTGCTGGCGGAATTCAGTGGCGATGCGCGCGACGTGAACCACGGCCTCCGGATCGTCGCCGTTCACGTGCAGGATCGGCGCCTGCACGATCTTGGCGACCTCGGTGCAGTAGGGGCCAGAGCGCGATTCGGTCGGCAGGGTCGTGAAACCGATCTGGTTGTTCACGATGAAGTGGATGGTGCCGCCGATGCGGTAGCCCTTGAGGTCGGAGAGGTCGAGGCTCTCGGCCACCAGGCCTTGCCCTGCGAAGGCCGCGTCGCCGTGCATCAGGATGCACATGACCTGGCTGCGCTCGGTGTCGCCGCGCTGGTCCTCCTTGGCGCGCGCCTTGCCCAGCACCACGGGATTTACGGCCTCGAGGTGCGAGGGATTGGACGACAGCGACAGATGGATGACGTTGCCGTCGAACTCGCGGTCGGCCGAGGCGCCGAGATGGTACTTCACGTCGCCGGAGCCGCGCATCTCCTCGGGCTGCGAGGAGCGACCCTGGAATTCGGAGAACAGCGCCGTGTAGCTCTTGTGCATGACGTGCACGAGGGTGTTGAGGCGGCCGCGGTGCGGCATGCCGATCATCACTTCCTTGACGCCGAGCTGGCCGCCGCGCTTGAGGATCTGCTCGAGGCCCGGGATCAGCGATTCGCCGCCGTCGAGACCGAAGCGCTTGGTGCCGACGAACTTCACGTGCAGGTAGCGCTCCAGGCCCTCGGCCTCGCCGACCCGCTCGAGGATCATCTTGCGCCCGGTGAGCGTGAACTCGGTGTGGTTCTCGATGTGCTCGATGCGCTCCTGGATCCACGCCTTCTGGTCGGGATCGGAGATGTGCATGAACTCGACACCGATCTTGCCGCAGTAGGTCTTGCGCAGCCGCTCCATGATCTGGCGCAGCGTCGCCGTCTCGCCCAGCGCCAGCGACCCGAAGATGAGGATCGGACGGTCCCAGTCGGCCTCGCCGAAACCGTAGGTCGCGGGCTCCAGCTCGCGATGCGGCGCCTGGCGCACGAGGCCCAGCGGATCGAGGTCGGCCTCGAGATGGCCGCGGATACGATAGGCGCGGATCAGCATCAGCGCGCGCGCCGTGTCCTGCGCGGCGGCGCGGATCTGGGCTTCTGTCTGGCCGGCCGGCACGGCGGGCGCCGCGCCGTTGCCGCCCTTGACGTTCCTGTTCGCAGGCATGCGCGGCGCCTCGGCGTCGGCGGCACCGATCACGCGGGCGCCGTTGGGCGCCCAGCTTGCGCCACGGACCTCGGCCAGCACCTGGCCCTTGTCCTCGGCCAGCGCCTCGAAAAAGACCCGCCACTCGGCGTCGACGGCGCCGGGGTCGCCCTGGTAGCGGGCGTAGAGTTCTTCGATGAAAGGCGCATTGGCGCCGAACAGGAACGATGTCTGCTCCGCTCTCATGGCCAGATCCTCCTGGGGCCCGCCGTGCTGCGGCCGGTCAGCCCTTCATTGCCTTCAGCATTTCCTCGCCGAGCGCCGCCGGCGAATCGGCGACCCGGATGCCCGCCGAGCGCATCGCCTGGACCTTGAACTCGGCCGTATCCTGGCCGCCCGAGATCACTGCGCCGGCATGGCCCATGCGGCGGCCCGGCGGCGCGGTGCGGCCGGCGATGAAGCCCACGACCGGCTTCTTCGTCCTGGAGGCCTTTACGAACTCCGCACCCTTGACCTCGGCGTCGCCGCCGATCTCGCCGATCATGACGATGCCCTGGGTCTCCGGGTCGGCGACCAGCATCTCCAGGCATTCCACGAAGTTGGTGCCGGTCACCGGATCGCCGCCGATGCCGATGCAGGTCGTCTGGCCGAGGCCCGCCGCCGTGGTCTGCGCCACCGCCTCGTAGGTGAGCGTGCCGGAGCGGGAGATGATGCCGATCCTGCCGCGCTTGTGGATGTGACCCGGCATGATGCCGATCTTGCATTCGCCGGGCGTGATGACGCCCGGGCAATTGGGCCCGATCAGGCGCGACTTGGAGCCGGCCAGCGCCCTCTTGACCTTCACCATGTCGAGCACCGGGATGCCCTCGGTGATGCACACGACCAGCGGGATCCCGGCGTCGATCGCCTCGAGGATCGAGTCGGCGGCATGCGGCGCGGGGACGTAGATCACCGAGGCGTTGGCGCCGGTGCGGGCCACGGCCTCGGCCACGGTGTCGAACACCGGCAGGTCGAGATGGGTGGTGCCGCCCTTGCCCGGCGTCACGCCGCCCACCATGCGGGTGCCGTAGGCGATCGCCTGCTCGGAGTGGAAGGTGCCCTGGCTGCCGGTGAAGCCCTGGCAGATGACCTTGGTGTTCTTGTCGACCAGCACGGCCATCAGTTCGCCTCCTTGACGGCCTTGACGATCTTCTCGGCGGCGTCGGCGAGGTTCTCCGCCGAGGTGATTTTCAGCCCCGACTCCTTCAGGATCTTCTTGCCGAGGTCGACGTTGGTGCCTTCGAGCCGCACGACCAGCGGCACGTGCAGATTGACCTCGCGCGCCGCGGCGACCACGCCCTCGGCGATCACGTCACAGCGCATGATGCCGCCGAAGATGTTGACCAGAATTCCCTCGACGTTGGAATCCTTGAGGATGATCTTGAACGCTGCGGTAACCCGCTCCTTGGTGGCGCCGCCGCCGACGTCGAGGAAGTTGGCAGGCGCCGAGCCGTAGAGCTTGATGATGTCCATGGTGGCCATGGCGAGGCCCGCGCCGTTCACCATGCAGCCGATCTGGCCGTCGAGCTTGACGTAGTTCAGCGCGTACTTGCCGGCCTCGGTCTCGGCCGGATCCTCCTCGTCGAGATCGCGCAGCGCCTCGAGGTCGCCGTGCCGGTACAGCGCGTTGTCGTCGAAGGTCATCTTGGCGTCGAGCGCGATCACCTCGCCCGCCGCCGTCACGACCAGGGGATTGATCTCGATCAGCGAGCAGTCGAGTTCGGTGAAGGCGCGATAGAGGCTGCCCAGCAGGGCCACGAAGCTCGAAACCTGCTTGCCCGCGAGACCGAGCGCGAAGGCGATCTTGCGGCCCTGGTAGCCCTGGAAGCCGGCGGCGGGGTCGATCGTCTGCTTGACGATCTTGTCCGGCGTCTCGTGCGCCACGGTCTCGATGTCCATGCCGCCTTCCGTCGAGGCGACCACGGCGATGCGGCCGGCCGCGCGATCGACCAGCAGCGACAGGTAGAGTTCGCGTTTGATGTCGCAGCCTTCCTCGATGTAGAGGCGCTTGACGGTCTTGCCGGCCGGACCGGTCTGTTTGGTCACCAGCTCCTGACCGAGCATCGCCGCGGCATTGGTGCCGACCTCCTCGACCGACTTGGCGATGCGTACCCCGCCCTTGCCGTCGGGGTCGTTCTTGAAGCGGCCCTTGCCGCGTCCGCCGGCATGGATCTGCGACTTCACCACGGTGACCGGGCTGCCGAGCTTGCGGGCCACGTCCATGGCCTCGTCCCGGGTGTAGGCAACACCTCCCTTGAGCAGCGGGACGGCGAACTTGGCCAGCAGAACCTTGGCCTGATACTCGTGAATATTCATGGAGTCCTGTCGCTGGGGACCGCGGTGCGAGAAACGGGTGCGACCCCCTCAGTTTTAAGACGCAACTGACCAAGGTCAGCGGCACTTTATGGAGGCCGCCGGCCCTTGGCAACGCTGGACTAAGTCACTGATCCGTCATTCGACCAAAGTCGCAGATGGCCGGCCGATCAGGCGCGGCCGACGATCTTGTTGGTAGCGTCGATCAGCGACTTCACGGCGGCCACCGACTTGTCGAACATGGCCTTTTCCTCGGCATTGAACTCGACCTCGACGATGCGCTCCACGCCCTTGGCGCCGATCACGACCGGCACGCCGATATAGAGACCCTTCACCCCATACTCCCCGTTCAGCATGGCGGCGCAGGGGATCACCCTCTTCTTGTCCCTGAGATAGGACTCGGCCATGGCGATGGCCGAGGCGGCCGGGGCATAAAAGGCCGAGCCGGTCTTCAGCAGCGCCACGATCTCGGCGCCGCCATCGCGGGTGCGCTGGACGATCTTGTCCAGCCGCTCGCGAGTGGTCCAACCCATGTCGACCAGGTCGTGAAGGGAAATGCCGCCGACCGTCGAATAGCGCAGCAACGGCACCATGGTATCGCCGTGGCCGCCCAGCACGAAGGCCGTGACGTCCTCGACCGAGACGTTGAATTCCTCGGCGAGGAACAGGCGGAAGCGGGCGCTGTCGAGGACGCCCGCCATGCCGACGACGCGAGCCGGCGGGAAGCCGGTGACTTCCTGCATCAGGCCGACCATGGCGTCGAGCGGGTTGGTGATGACGATGACGAAGGCGTTGGGGGCGTGGGCCTTGATGCCCTTGCCGACCGCGTCGATGACCTTGGCGTTGATGCCGACCAGGTCGTCGCGGGTCATGCCGGGCTTGCGCGGCACGCCGGCGGTCACGATGACGACGTCGGAACCTTCGATGTCCTTGTAGTCGGAGGAACCGCTGTACTTCGCGTCGAAGCCCTCGACGGGGCTGAGCTGGGCGATGTCGAGCGCCTTGCCCTTGGCGATGCCCTCGGCGTCGGGGATGTCGAACAGGACGATATCGCCCAGTTCCTTCTGGCCGGCGAGCAGCGCCAGCGTGCCGCCAATCTGTCCGGCGCCGATCAGCGCGATCTTCTTGCGAGCCATGCGAAAACTCCCGTTCGTGAAGGCGGCGCGTGGTAGCGCGATTCGCCCCGACCGGCAAGACGGCCCCCGGGGCGTCTCGGCGTCAGCGTCGCGGCGGCGGTCCGCCCCGCGTGTGCGGTCCGCCCTGCTTGACGAAACTGGCGTCGGCCGTCCCCATGAAGCAGCGCGGCACGAAGGGAAACCTGTCCGTCACCACATAGTAGTAAGTGCCCTTCGGGAACTCCGGCGTGGCGCCGTCGCGGCCGTTGCATTCGTCGAGTTCGCCCAAGCCTCGGACATATTCGTAGTCGAGCGAGTAGGTGCCGTCGGGCTTGCCCGGCGGGCCGCCCGGGTCGCGGGCGGCCTTCAGGCGCCAACTCGGCCGCAGTTTCGGATCGACGTAGATCGGAAACCCATCCGCCGCCCAGCCCACCATCAGCAGGCCATCGCGGCGGCCGAGTTTGTCGACGAGGCCGGTCGGCACGCCGTGATAATGATACGAACCGTCGGGCTGAACGTGGGCATTGTTCTGGTCGATGCCGAGCGGCACGGCCTTGGACAGCGCCTCGATCATCCAGCCGGAGCGACGGTCGTTGTTCCAGTACTCCGCCGTGTTGGGATCGAAGACGACGCCGTTCACCGCAACGCCGAACAGGTGGTTGGGCCTGTAGAACGCGACACGGCCGGTCTTGGCCGGGCGGAGCGGCATGCGAAAATAGTACTTTTGTGCCGAGATGCTGTTGGGATTGAAGCGGTTGGGGAAGCTGCCCGTCGCATGGTTGGGCAGGCCGTCGGCGCGGATGAACCGCAATCCCTGGGCCTCGTCGAGCTCCATCTGCTGCGCCGCCGCCGCGCGTGGCACGAGGTTGAGCCACCAGCCGCTCTCCGGAGCGGCGCCGGCGGCCGTCCCCGTGTCGTGGTTGCCGTGCGCCCGCGCGACGCCGGCCGCCGACAGCAGCACCATCAACACGACAACGAAGACTCTCATGGTTGCCCTCCGCTCTCGTCCAAATACGGACGGCCGGAGCGATCCATCCCCGTCAGACGGGGTGTTTCCCCAAGTGGGCCAGCATCAGTTCCGTGGCGCGGCCGGGTGCCTGGTCCATCACGAAATGGCCAACGCCAGGCAGCACTTCCATGGTGAATGCCGCGCTGACAAACTCGGCAGTGCCGCGCGCCGCGTCGGGACCAACCGTCGCATCGATATCGCCCCAGATGTAAAGCGTCGGAACCCTGATGGTGCCGATGTCGGCGGCCAACCCTTTGTTCGAGCGATACCAAGCGAGCGCCGCCTCCAACGCAGCGGGATTGCCGAGCACAGACAAGTGCTGCTCCAGGGCCGCCGAGGGCACACCTTGCCCGAACAGCCCAGCACGCAGGCGCTTGGCATTGTCGGCCAGCAACAGCGAGCCGGTCTCGGGCTCGAGGAAGGCCCGGTGGTGCCGCGACCGGTGCTTCTGGTCGCCGTCCTCTTTCAGGAGCGCGCGGCGAAATGACTTCGGATGCGGCCGCGACAGAACCGTGAGCGACGCGAGACGCTCGGGATACTTGTCGGCCACGCCCCACGACACCTGCCCGCCCCAGTCGTGACCGACCAGATGGAAGCGGCGACCTTCATGGCCGGCGGCTGCGACGATCTCGATGGCGTCGTCGACCAGCTTCTCGAAGGCGTAGTTCGCAAGATCGGCCGGGTCGGGCCGCGCCTCGGGCGAGTAGCCACGCTGGTCCGGGGCGACGGCGCGATAGCCCGCCGCCGCCAGCGCCGGCAGGGCGACGCGCCAGCTGTGCCGCGATTCGGGAAACCCGTGCAGCATCAACACCAGCGGCCCACCGGCCGGGCCTGCGACATCCGCGGTGAATGTCAGGCCCGACCGTGTCTTCAGTCCGGTTGTCTCGATCACACGCCGGTCAGCCGACGCCGTTGGCCTTGAACCAGGCGAGCGCCCGCTTCCAGCCGTCTTCCGCCGCCTCCTTGCGGTAGCTCGGCCGGTAGTCGGCGTTGAAGGCGTGCGGCATGTCCGGGTAAGTGACGATTTCCGACTTCTTCGCCGCGGCACTGCCGTCCTTGAGCGCCGCCCGCATCCTGTCGACCGTGTCGTTCGGGATGCCGGTGTCGGCGCCGCCATAGAGGCCGAGCACCGGCGCCTTGAGATCCTTTGCCAGGTCGACCGGATGCTTGGGGGTCATTGCCGTCGAGTCGCCGACGACACGGCCGTACCACGCCACGCCGGCCTTCACGCCAGGATTGTACGCGGCGTAAAGCCAGGTGATGCGGCCGCCCCAGCAGAAGCCGGTGACCCCGAGCTTGGCCGTGTCGGCCTTGCCTTCACCCTTGGCGAAGGCCACGCAGGCGTCGAGGTCGCCCATGACCTGCTCGTCCGGCACCTTGGAAACGATTTCGCCAATCAGCTTGGGAATCTCGGTGTAGCCCTTGGGGTCGCCCTGGCGGAAATAGAGTTCCGGCGCGATGGCGTAGTAACCGGCCTTGGCGAAGCGCCGGCACATGTCGGCAATATGGGCATGGACGCCGAAGATCTCCTGGACCACGAGGATGGTGCCGAAGCCCGTCCCCGCAGCCGGCATGGCCCGGTAGGCATCCATGTCCTTGCCGTCCTTGGTCTTGACCTTCACGACACCCGCCGTGAGCCCGTCCGCCGGGGTCGTGATCATCGTCTGCGCCGACACCGGCTGGACCGACAGCGCGAAGGTCGAGCCGAGCGCCGCTCCGCCCGCCGCCATCGCCCCGCGCCGCGACACCACGATGTCATTCACCGAAATCATCCGATCGCCGTCCATGGTCCCGCCTCCCTTGTGAAAAACTCCGCGAACCTAGGCCGCCGCCCCCGCCGGCGGCAATCACAATCAGGCGATATGCTCCAGCGCCAGGTATTCCGGACTCTGCATCTCCATCAGGCGGGAGACCGTGCGCTGGAACTCGAAGGCACCGTCGCCGTCGACATAGAGCCCGACCGGTGCGGTGGCGGCGGAGCAGATGAACTTCACCTTCTTCTCGTAGAACTCGTCGATCATGGTGACGAAGCGCGAGGCCTTGTCCTGACTGTCCGGACCCATCTTGGGAATATCCGCCATGATCACCGTATGGAAATTGGCCGCGATACAGATGAAGTCCGCGGCGCCCATCGGCTTGGCGCACCAGTCGAGATAATGCGCCATGGCGACGCCAGGGGCAGCACGTGGAATCTCGACATCGCGGCCCTGTGTGCGCAGCACGCGCGGCTCTCCATCGGCACCGGCGGCGAGCGCCCGGAACGCCTCGTCCAGCTTGGCATTGGCCCAGGCGCCGAGGGGAGTCAGGTAGACGTCGAAATTGCGCAGGCGGTCCATGCGGTAGTCGTGACCGCCGCCCAGCTCCAGAACTTCCAGGCGCTGCTTGACCAGATCGATGAACGGCAGAAAGCGGTCGCGCTGCAGGCCGTCCTTGTAGAGATCGTCAGGCCGGCGGTTGGAGGTGGCGATCACCGTGATGCCCTCGTCGAACAGCGTCTCGAACAGCCGGCCGAGGATCATGGCGTCGGCGATGTTCGTCACCTGGAACTCGTCGAAACACAGCAGCCGGGTCGACTGGGAGATCTCGCGCGCGATCGGAGGAATAGTGTCGGCCTCGGGCGGCGCGCCTTCGGCAGCAAGCTTTTCGCGGCGCTGGTGCAGCCGCTCGTGGACCTCGAGCATGAACTCGTGGAAATGCACGCGCCGCTTCTTCTCCACCGGCGCGTCGGCGAAGAACAGATCCATCAGCATCGACTTGCCGCGCCCGACCGGGCCCCAGATGTAGAGGCCGTGCGGTCCGGCCGGCGGCTTCGCCGCGCGGCCCAGCCCCAACCGCGCCAGCAGGCCAGGCCGCACCGGATGGGCAGCCATGGCGGCCAGCTGGTCGTGCACCGCCTGAAGCCGCGCCACGACCTTTTCCTGCACCGGATCGGCATGGATCTCACCAGCCGCGCAGCGGGCGGCAAGGTTGGCGAGCGGCCCCTTTTTGGCGGTCGATGGGCCTGCGGTCGGAGCGGGAGATGGATCCATTATGATTGCATAACTAGCTCACCGGCGCGCGGCTGCCTATAAGGTGCGGCGATGAAGCTTGCGTTTCTCGGCACCTCTGCCTTCGCCGTGCCGGCGCTCAAGGCGCTGGCCGAGGCCGGTCACGACCTGGTCGTGGTGTACACCCGCGCGCCCAAGCCGGCCGGCCGCGGCCAGCAGGAGCGTCGCACGCCAGTGCACGAGACCGCCGTTTCGCTGGGCCTCGCCGTGCGGACACCGCGGAGCCTCAGGAGCGAAGAAGAAGCGCTTTCCTTCAGGGCGCTCGATCTCGACGCGGCGGTGGTCGTGTCCTACGGCCATATCCTGCCCAAGAGCTTCCTCGACGCTCCGGTCCTGGGCTGCATCAACATCCATGGCTCGCTGCTGCCGCGCTGGCGCGGCGCCGCGCCGATCCATCGCGCCATCCTGGCTGGCGATGCCGAAACCGGCGTCACCACCATGCGCATGGACGAGGGCCTCGACACCGGGCCGATGCTGCTGGCCGAACGGACGCCGATCTCCTCGGCCGACACCGCCGAGACCGTGCATGATCGACTGGCCGCCCTTGGCGCGCGACTCATCGTGTCGACGCTCGATGGCTTGATGCGCAACACCCTGGAGTCCGTGCCGCAGCCGGAGGAAGGCGTCACCTACGCCCACAAGCTCGGCAAGGAGGAAGGCGCGCTCGACTGGCGGCGGCCGGCCGCCGAACTCGAGCGCAAGGTCCGCGCTTTCCATCCATGGCCCGGCACCTGGTTCGATGCGCCAGCGGAGAACGGCGTAGAGCGAATAAAAGTCCTGGCGGCCGGCCTGGCGCTGGCTGGCGGCGCGCCCGGCACGATCGCGATCGGCCGCGACGGCTTCCCGGTCGTCGCCTGCGGAATTGGCGGCCTAAAGCTCCTGAAACTCCAGCGGCCGGGCCGGGCGGCGTTGACGGCCGACGCCTTCCTACGCGGCTTCGCCCTGGCCGCCGGTGCGGTGCTGCCACCACCTGCTGCCGCCTCACTGCCGCCATCCAGACCCGGCTGAGGCTCGTGCCACGTTACAAGCTCATCGTCGAATACGACGGCGGCCCGTTCGTCGGCTGGCAGCGGCAACCCAACGGTCCGACGGTCCAGGCCCTGTTGGAAGACGCGATTTTCGCGATGAGTGGCGAGCGCGTCTCGGTGCAGGGCGCCGGCCGTACCGATTCTGGCGTCCATGCACTGGGTCAGGTCGCCCACTTCGATCTCGCAGCCGACATGCCGGCCGACACCGTGCAGGCCGCCCTGAACTTTCACCTCAAGCCCAACCCGATCGCCCTGCCGTCGGTCGAGGTCGCGCCGGCCGACTTCCACGCGCGCTTCTCGGCGACATGGCGGCGCTATCGCTATCGCATCCTCAACCGCCGGGCGCCCCCGACCCTCGATCGCGGCCATGTCTGGCACGTCCCGGCGCGGCTCGACGTGGACGCCATGATCGATGCCGCATCGGTGCTGCAGGGGCACCACGACTTCAACAGTTTCCGCTCGACGGCCTGCCAGGCCCCCTCGTCGGTCAAGACGCTCGATCTGTTCGACGTCGGACGCGACGGCGCCGAGATCCTGATCGATGTCGGCGCGCGATCGTTCCTGCACAACCAGGTGCGCATCCTGGTCGGAACGCTCCGCCTGGTCGGCCGTGGCCAATGGTCCCGGCGCGACGTCGAGGAGGCGCTGGCCGCCCGCGACCGCACGCGCGCCGGCCCGACCGCTCCGCCGCAGGGCCTGTGTCTGATGGAGGTGCGCTACGACCTAGGTGCCGGCGACGCCGATGCCGAGGTAGCGAGCGACGAGGAGTGAGACGAAGGTGAGTGGCACCCAGCTCACGACGAGCAGCATGACCGAAAGCGGCCAGCCGGCACCGAGCACCAGCCGCGTCGCCATGAGGAACCAGTAGAAGAAGAGGCCTTGGAGGGCGATCTTGATCAGGTCGGCGATCGCCGTGGGGACGAGGCTGGCGAACGCGAGGCACACGACAGCCAGGATCATGCCCGGCAGGTTGATCCAGTTGAGAGCGCCGATGTAGCGCGGATAGCGGTCGATCCAACCCTGGCGGCGGGCGATCTCATAAAAGATCACCGGAAACAGAAGCCACTCGACGACATAGCTCAACGCCTCGGCGACGAAGATGTCCATCCCGTCGGCCGCCACCGTCACGTCGGCATAGCGGATCAGCAGAAGCAGCACCTGAAGCGGCGCCACCACTGCCATGACGCGGAAGGAACGCAGGCAGGCTTCCGCGGTGTTCTCGAAGTGCAGCGGCGCCTTCGGGTCGCGCCACAGGAAGGCCAAGGCACCTTGCACGCCGCGGGCGATCTCGGCGGCGCTCAGCACGAGCCGGCCCTCAGGCCGCGAAGAAACGGTCGAGTACCGTCTCATAGACGCCGGCGAGCGTCCTGAGGTCGGCGACCGCGCTCTTCTCATCGACCTTGTGCATGCTCTCGCCGACCAGCCCGAACTCCAGCACCGGGCAATGGGCGCGGATGAAACGCGCGTCGGACGTGCCGCCCGTCGTCGAGAGTTCGGCCTCGATGCCAGCGACGTCGCGGATCGCGCCCGCAACGAGGTCACTCAAGGGGCCGGGCGGGGTATAGAAAGACTCGCCCGACACCTCGGCGGTGAGCTCGAACAGTCCGTTGCCGCCCAGCGTCGCGTTGGCGCGCTCCAGTCGCTCGGTGAGATGGGCGAGCAACGTCTTGGAGGTCCACAGATCGTTGAAGCGCGTGTTGAACCGGGCCCGGGCCGTCCCCGGCGCGATGTTGGTCGCCTTGTTGCCGACGTCGACGGTCGTGAACTGCAGCGACGTCGGCTGGAAGTGCGTGCTGCCTTCGTCGATCGGCTCGCGGACCAGCGCCTCGATCAGC
This sequence comes from Reyranella sp., assembly GCA_019745575.1. Lineage (GTDB taxonomy): Bacteria > Pseudomonadota > Alphaproteobacteria > Reyranellales > Reyranellaceae > Reyranella. Next base: position 13,361 of record JAIETA010000287.1, read on the forward strand.
GCCGACAGCCGGTGGATGGCATTGTCCAGCCGCTCCGGATAGGCGACGTGGCCCTGAACGCCGCGCACCACCATGTCGACGTTCATGCTGCCGCGCCGGCCGATCTTGATCATGTCGCCGAAACGCCTCGAACTGGTCGGCTCACCGACCACGCAGGCATCGATCGTCTCGCCGCGCTCGGCGAGACGCTTCAGCATCTTTACGGTGCCGTTGACGGCGGGCCCCTCCTCGTCGCCGGTGATCAGCAGGCTGATCGACCCGCCGAAATCGGCACCGCGCCTGGCCAGGAACCGGGCCGCGGCGGCAGTGAAGGCGGCAATGGCGCCCTTCATGTCGGCGGCGCCGCGGCCGAACAGGTAGCCGCCCGACAGCTCGGCCGAGAACGGACCGATGGTCCACGACGACAGGTCGCCCACCGGCACCACGTCGGAGTGCCCGGCGAAGCAGAAATGCCGGCCACCGCTACCGACGCGGGCATATAGGTTGGCCACGTCGTCGGTCCCGGCCTGCGAGAAATCCATGCGCTCGCAGCGGAAGCCGAGCGGCGCCAGGGTGCGTTCGAGCAGCTCCAGCGCGCCGGCCTCGCGCGGAGTCACGCTCTCGCAGCGCACCAGCGCGCGCGTCAGTTCGATCACGTCCGTGACGCCGGGAGCCAGGGCATCGGGCATGACCCGACACTACAGCCGCCTGCGCGCAAAGAGAAGGGCGCCGGCTCGGGGCGAGCCGGCGCCCAGTCGACTTGAGAGGAAGAAGTCTTGTTGCTTGTCGAACTCAGGCGACCATGCGGTCGGCTTCCTGCAGGTTGACCGAAACGAGCTGCGACACGCCCTGCTCCGACATGGTGACCCCGTAGAGCCGGTCCATGCGCGCCATGGTGACGCGATGATGGGTGATGATCAGGAAGCGGGTGTCGGTGCGCCCGGCGATGTCCTGGACCAGCGAGCAGAACCGCTCGACGTTGAGGTCGTCCAGCGGCGCATCGACCTCGTCCAGCACGCAGATCGGCGCCGGATTGGTCATGAACACCGCGAACAGCAGCGCCAGCGCCGTCAGCGCCTGCTCGCCGCCCGACAGCAGCGACATCACCTGCAGCTTCTTGCCCGGCGGGCTGGCATGGATTTCGAGGCCGGCCTCGAGCGGATCTTCCGACTCGGTGAGCCGCAGCTCCGCCTTGCCGCCGCCGAACAGCTTGGTGAAGAGCTGCTGGAAGTGGCCGCTGACCTGCTCGAAGGCCACCAGGAAGCGTTCACGGCCCTCCCGGTTGAGGCTCTGGATGCCCTGGCGCAGCCGACCGATGGCGGCGACCAGGTCGTCGCGCTCGGCGGTCATGCCGGCGATCTGCTGCTCCAGCTCGCTGGCCTCCTCCTCGGCCCTGAGGTTGACCGCGCCCATGGTCTCGCGCTCGTGGACCAGTCGTTCGAGGCGATGCTCGGCCTTGTCGATCTCCGGCAGTTCGTCCAGCGACTGGACCTCGGCCAGCGCCAGCACGCCGTCGGGCTCGCAGCGCAGCCGCTCGAGGATGCGTTCGACGACCGACTCGCGGTCCTTCGTCGCCTGCTCGACCTGGCCCTCGCGCCGGACGCGGCTTTCGCGCGCGGCGGCAAGCTCGCCTTCGGCCTGGCGTAGCGCCTTGTCGGCCTCGCCGAGCCGCGTCTCGCCGACCGCCAGCCGGTCGGCCGCGCCCTGGCGGTTGCGCTCCGCCTTGGCGATCTCCTCACCCAGCGCCATCCGCTTGGCCTCGATCTCCGCGGGCTTCGCCTCGAGGTCGGCAATGACTGCCGCAATCTGGCCGCGGCGGGCATCGAGCTCGAGGATCTGGCCGTCGGCATCGGCCAAACGCTTGCTCCAGCCGGCGTGCTCCTGGGCGATCTGGCCCAGCCGTTCGACGCGCATCGCGGCCTCGCGGGCCAGACGGTCACAGGCTCCCTCGGCTTCGACGAGGGCAGCGCGCAATTCGGCGATGCGCGCCCGCAGCGTGCCGGCCGCGACCCGGTCGGCCTGGGTGTCGGAGATCGCCGACAGGCGCGCCTCGCGGAAGGTGCGGCGCATTTCGGCGTCGGCGATGTCGCCCGCGATCTCGAGCTGCACCTGCTCGATGCCAGACAGGCGGGTGCGCAGCTGGTCGGTGCGACGCGCCACTTCGGCGTGGCGATCGCGCGCCGCCGCCGCCGTCCGCTCGGCGGCGGCGATGGCGGTCTGGGCCGCGCGTTCGGCGGCGCGGGTCGCCTCGCCCGCATCCTCGGTCTTGCGCCGCGCGGCCTCGGCCACGTTGCGTTCGTGCTGACGGGCCTGCTCGACGCAGGTCTGTTCGGCGCCGCGGGCGGCGGCAAGCCAGCCCGCCTCGGCGTCGACGCGCGCCTGTTCGGCCGCCTGTTCGACGACCACGGCCTCGATCTGCTGGCGGATTTCGGAGAGCCGGTTGCGCTGGCTGAGGCGCACGGCGGCGCTCGACGGAGCGCCGGCCCGCATCGTGTAGCCGTCCCAACGCCATACCGCGCCCTCGCGCGTGACGAGCTGCTGGCCGGGCTTCAGGTCCGCCTGCAGAGCCGCGCCGGCCGCCTCGTCGGCAACCACGCCGATGAAGGCGATGCGGCGCGCGAGTTCGGGCAGCGCCGCGACGTGGGCGCCGAGCGGCATGGCGCCTGCCGGCAGGGCCGGCGCATCGGCGAGCGGGCCGAGCGGCAGCCAATGAACCGGCGCGCCGCGATCGGACGAGGCTTCGAGTTCGTCGCCGAACGCCGCGCCCAGAGCCTTCTCGAAACCGGGCTCGACGCTCACGGCATCGAGCAGCGGCGGCCAGAGCGAATCGGCCGCCGACTTCAGCGCCGCGGCAACGCCCGCCTCCTCGGCGCGCAGCTTGGTCAGCCGGGCATTGGTCTTCTGCACCACCTCGACGGCGGCGGCATGGCTCGCCTCGGCCGCCTGCCGTTCGGCGGCGCGGGCGCGCTCCATGTCAATGCGCTCCGCCTCGGCCCGGGCCACAGCCAGCCGTGCCGTGTCCGATTCATAGCGGGCGGCCACGCGAGCGTTCTCGATCGCCTCGTGGCCGCGACGGCGGACGTCCTCGAAATCCGTCCGCGCGGCCTCCAGGGCGGCCTCGACCTCCTGCAGCGCCGGCAAAGCGGCGAGTTCGGCCGCGACCTGCTGCTGCTGGGCGGCCACCTCCTCGCGGCGAATCGCCAGGCGGCGCAGACGGTCCTGCAATTCCGCGATCTCGCGGCCGATGCTCTGGCGCAGCGCCTCGTCGTCGGCAATCTGTCGGGTCAGCCGGTCGTGCTCGGCCTCCGCTGCCGCGGTATCGGCCTGGGCGGCATCGCGCGCCTGCTGCGCGGCGGCGGCGCGGTCGGCCTCGCCGACCTGGTCCTGCTCGAGCCGGCCGCGCTGGCCGTCGAGGTCGGCCGTGGCGGCGGCGGCATCGCTCTTGCGGCCGCGTTCACGGCCAAGATCGGACTCGGTCTGCTGCAGGCGGGTCTCGGCCTCCTGCTGGGCCTGGGCAACGCGCTCGGCTTCGGCGGTCAGCGCATCGTGGGCCACGCGCAGCCGCTGCAGCGCCGCGGCGGCAGCGGCCTCGTCGTTGCGCAGCGGCGG
>JAIETA010000265.1 GCA_019745575.1 Reyranella sp.
GCTTCGCGCCACGCTGCGGCTTCGCCACCGACCGCTGCCGCGGCGAGGTGCCGGCACTGGCCGAATATCGGCCCGGCCACTGGGTCGCCTGCTGGCACGCCGACCGACTGCTGGGAGGTGCCGCGTGAACGCGCCGTTGCTCGAGGTCACCGGCCTGAAAAAGCATTTCCCGATCCACAAGGGCGTGTTCTCCCGCGTCTCCGGCCACGTCTACGCCGTCGACGGCGTGTCGTTCAGCCTCGCGCGCGGCGAGACCCTGGGACTGGTCGGCGAGAGCGGCTGCGGCAAGTCGACGGTCGGCCGCACGCTCCTGAGACTGCTCGAGCCGACCGGCGGCACCATTCGCGTCGGGGGCGAGGACATCACCGCGCTCGACGCCCAGGGCATGCTGCCCTACCGGCGGCGCATGCAGATGATCTACCAGGATCCCTACGCCTCGCTGAACCCGCGCATGACGGCGGGCGAGATCGTGGGCGAGCCGCTGATCATCCACGAGGTCGGGACGCCGGAGGAGCGCCGCCGGCGCGTCGCCTACCTGTTCGAGCGCGTCGGCCTCAGGCCGGCGGCGATGCTCTCCTATCCGCACGAATTTTCCGGCGGCCAGCGCCAGCGCATCGGTATCGCCCGCGCGCTGGCGCTCAGCCCCGAGCTGATCGTGGGCGACGAGCCGGTGTCGGCGCTCGACGTGTCGATCCAGGCGCAGATCATCAACCTGCTGATCGACCTGCAGGAGGAGTTCAAGCTCTCCTACCTGTTCGTCGCCCACGACCTCGCCGTCGTCGAGCACATCAGCCACCGCGTCGCGGTGATGTATCTCGGTCGCATCGTCGAGATGACCGACAAGCGCAGCCTGTTCGAGATGCCGCTGCATCCCTACTCCGAGGCCCTGCTGTCGGCGGTGCCGATCCCCAAGGCGAGCGCGCGCGGCCGCAAGCGCCTGATCCTGACCGGCGACGTGCCGAGCCCGATCAGCCCACCGCCGGGCTGCCACTTCCACACCCGCTGCCCCTACGCCATGCCGCGCTGCAAGGTCGACGTGCCCACCCTCACCGAGGTCAAGCCCGGCCACTGGGCCTCGTGCCACCTGCACGACGGCGGCGTTAAGTTCCCGTTGAACTCATAGGCGCGCGGTCCGCAGATTAAACCGAGCCGCGCAGCCTCGGATCGAGCATGTCGCGGATGCCGTCGCCCAGCAGGTTGAAGGCGAGCACGGTCAAGGTGATGGCGGCGCCGGGGAAGAACACCAGCCACCACGGCGGCACCAGGCCGGAGTTGAGCGCGTCGGACAGCATGTTGCCCCAGGTCGGCTCGGGTGGCGGGATGCCGACGCCGAGGAACCCGAGGGAGGCCTCGATCACGATGGCGACGCCCAGATGGGTGGTGGCGAGGATCAGGTAGGGCGCCACGCACTGCGGCAGGATGTGGCGGAACATCAGGCGCTTGTGCGAGGCACCGAGCCCGCGCGCCGCCTCGACATACTGCATCTCCTTGAGCGACAGCACGACCGAGCGGATGACGCGTCCGCCGAACGGGATGCGGGTGACGGCAATGGCGGCGATCACCGTGCCGAGGCCGCCGCCCAGCGCCATGGCGATGGCCATCGCCAGGATGAGATCGGGAAAGGACTGCAGGAACTCGATCAGCCGCTGGCTGATCATGTCGAAGCGGCCGCCGAAGTAGCCGCAGGCCAGCCCCCACAGCGCGCCGAGCGTGGTGCCGAGCAGCACCGCCCCGAAGGCCACGGTGAGCGAAGCGCGGCTGCCGTAGATCACGCGGCTCAGCGTATCGCGGCCGATCTGGTCGGTGCCGAACCAGTGCTTTTCGCTGGGCGGCTTCTGCATGGCGCGAAAGTCCGACTTCAGCGGCGGGTAGGGCGTGATCGCCGGCGCCGCGACCGCCATGACGACGATGGCCGCCGCCACGCAGCCCCAGAAGGCCGACAGCGGCGCGCTGCGGAAGAAGCGGCGGAGGCCGCGCAGGACGGCGGCGAAGCGCGAGGGCGCTGCTGGCAAGGCCGGATCGGTCGCCGGGTCGACGGGACTGGCGGTACTCACTGGTAACGAATCCTCGGGTCAAGAAGGGCGATGGCGATGTCGACCAGGATGTTCAGCACGACGAACACCACGGCATAGAGGAACACCAGGTTCTGCATGACGAAGACGTCGCGCTCGCTCACCGCGGTGAACATGGCGAAGCCCAGGCCCGGCGTGCCGAACGCCCGCTCGACCGGGATCGAGCCGGCCAGCACGAGGCCCATCAGCACGCCCGACAGGGTGATGACCGGCAGCATGGCGTTGGGCAGCGCATGCAGCGAGATCACCAGCCGGCCGTTCAGGCCCTTGGCGCGTGCCGTGCGCACGTAGTCCTCGCGGATCACTTCCAGCAGGCTGGACCGCGCCATGCGCGCGATATAGGCCGCCTGACCGAGGCCCAGCACGACCGCCGGGCCGATCACCAGCTGCAGGTTGGCGATCGGATCGGCGAACAGCGAGGCTCCCGCCATCGGCGCGCGATAGCCGAACCAGAACAGCAGCCCGAGCACGATCAGCATGCCGACCCAGAAGCCCGGCACCGCCAGGAACAGGATGCTGACGAAGCGCACGACGCTGTCGGCGATGCTGTTGGGCCGCAAGGCGCTCACGATCGCCACCGGAATGCCGACCACCCACGAGATCAGCACCGACAGCAGCGCGATCTCGGCGGTGAGCGGCCCGCGGCGCAGGATCATGTCGGCCACGTTCTCGGAACGGAAGAACGAGCGGCCGAAGTTGCCGGCCAGGATGGCCTTCACCCAGTCCAGATACTGCACCCACAGCGGATCGCTGAGGCCGAGGTCCTTCATGTAGTTGGCGCGCTGCTCGTCGGTGAGCTTGGTCATGCCCTCGGGCCCGAAGATCGCCACCAGGGGATCGCCGGGCAGGATACGCATGACCACGAAGACCATGATCGACACGCCGACCACGGTCAGGGCGCCGAAAGCCAGCCGTCGCGCGATGTAACTATACAAGGGCCAGGCCCATCGACGCGTCTCCTCGGTGCGCGCCTCTGCGGGCGCTCGTTCCTCGCCGCCATCATAGGGCCGGGCGGGCCGCTAAAGCGACTCCCGACTGTCAGGAATCGCGCAGCCGGTCGAGCCGGCGGAACGACGCCTCCGTCCACTGCCCGTAAGCGAACCACGACAGGGGCGAGATGCCGGAAAAGTCCCGCCGCATCCTCGACGCCGTCTCGCGATAGGCCGTGTCGCTCCAGTCCTCGTCGAGCACCGGGATCACCTCGGCCTGCCCCGCCTTGGCCAGGGTCTGCGGCAGCAGGCGGTCGACCGTCCAGTCCGGCGCGAATCCCCAGTCATTGTAGTACGCCATGGGCGACAGAAAACTGACGTCGCCGGCGAACAGCGCGGCGTCCTGGCCGACCTCGACGAATTCCGGCGGCAGAATGTAGGCGCCGAGCACGAGGCCCGGCCGCGCCGCGTCGAGCGCCTCGCGCACGCCGCGCATGTAGGCCGCGATGCCGGCGGTGCGCCAGGCGTTCCATTGCCGCCGCTGCGGTGTGTCGGCCTTGAAGTCGATCGCCAGCGGATCGAAGCCGAAGGCGGCTTCGAAGCGTGCCCGCGTCGCGGGTCCCACGTCCATGTTGTAGTCGTCGAAGCGCACCCAATCGAGCACGATGCCGTCGACCGCGTAGCCGCGCGCGATCTCCGCCACGATCGATCGCTCGTAGGCCTGGACCCCGGCGTCGAGCGGATTGACGAAGAACTCGCGGCGGCCGTTGCCGGTGAAAGGCACCGCCTTGCCATCGACGGCGGCCTGCATCTGCCAGGACGGATTTTGCCGTGCCGCGATCTGGTCGTGGAACTGCGGCACCCAGGCCCGCACCTTCATGCCCAGCCGGTGCGCGGCGCCGATCGTCTCGGCCAGGACATCGAACGACTCGTAGCCCGGCGCCCGTGGCGCGATGGCGCTGGCATAAAAGACCAGCCCCGAGGCGATCTCGTCATCCTCGTCCTGCTTGGCCGCGACGTTGATGACACTGACGCGGTGATGCGCCGCCCGCTCGACCAACGTCCGGACATCGGCCGGGGTGCGCAGGTTGCGCACGGCGCGGACGATGATCTCGGTGCGGTAGGCCGAAACCGCCGACTGTGCCCGTGCGGCCGTCCAGGACGGAGCCGCCGCCGTGGCCAGCAAGGCGGCCATCCGTCTCCGGGTTGTAAGACTCATGGACTACAGGCCGCCTGTGAAAATGACATCCCGGCAAACATGCCACGCGCCGGGCGATCGCGGCAGGGGGCGGACAACAGCATGCTTGCCTCTGCGCGCCATACCGTCGAGTGTGCTGGTCGCGTGACCCTGCCCCGTCTTGGCCTGCCCGTTCTTCTGTGGCTCCTGCCGGTGCCACTTCTCGCTTCGGCGGCGTGGGCAGCCGGCGGCGCGCATATCGTCGACGACTCCGAGGTGATCGATCCCGGGACCTGCCAGCTGGAAACCTGGGTGACGGCCTTCGACGGCGCCAGCAGCGGCGGCGGCTACGCCAATGCCACGCCCACCTGCACGCTGTCTTCCCTGCCGCGGCTCGAGTTCGGCCTGCATTTCCAGCACTACTGGTACGGCCAGACGTTGGGCTCCGACCAGCTTCTCGGCCCGGTGCTGAAGTACAACCTCGTGCCCGAGGACAAGGGCGTCGGCGTGGCGCTCGAATTCTTCAGCGGCGTCAACGTCGGTACCGGCGAGCTCGACCTGGCGACGGCGATCCTGCCGGTATCGATCCCGCTCGACGACAAGACGAGGATCAACCTCAACGCCGGCTGGAGCTACATTCGCACCGCCGCCTTCGCCAACGCCCTCTTTTACGGTGCCCAGATCGAAACCAAGATCGGCTGGGAGGAGATCAGCCTGATGCTGGAAGTGTTCGGCCGCGAGCCCGGCTTCACCGCCACGCAGGTGGGCGTGCGCTGGCGGCCCAACGACGGGCCGATCGAGTTCGACCTGCTGGCCGGCAGCTTCCTCGACACGGTGAACGCCAAGTTCTTCACCGTGGGCATCACCTTCCGCTACTAAAGGCGCGTTGGCCGCCCGGCCTGATCAGACGATGCGGGTCTTGCGATCGCCCCAATAGCGGTCGCGCAGCAGGCGCTTGTAGAGCTTGCCGGTCGGCAGGCGCGGCAGTTCGGCTTCGAAGTCGACCGAGCGCGGCACTTTCTGGCGTGCGAGGTGCTGGCCGCAGAAGGCGATCAGCTCAGCAGCGAGGTCGGGGCCGGGATCGACACCGGGCATCGGCTGGATCACCGCCTTCACCTCCTCACCGAGGTCGGCGTTGGGCACGCCGAAGACCGCGGCGTCGGCCACCTTGGGATGGGTGATCAAGAGGTTCTCGCATTCCTGCGGGTAGATGTTCACACCGCCCGAGATGATCATGAAGGTGGCGCGGTCGGTGAGGTGGAGAAAGCCGTCGGCATCAAGGTAGCCGACGTCGCCCACCGTACTCATGCTGCCGTCGGGCGAGCGTGCTTCGGCGGTCTTGGCCGGGTCGTTGAAGTATTCGAACGGCGTCGCGGTCTTGAACCACAGCGTACCCGGCGTGCCCTGCGGCAGCGGCTTCATGTCGTCGTCGAGCACGTGCAGCTCGCCCAGCAGGACGCGGCCGACGGTGCCGCGATGGGCCAGCCACTCGGCCGAATTGCAGGCGGTGAAGCCCAGCCCCTCGGTGGCGCCGTAGTATTCATGGATGATCGGGCCCCACCAGGCGATCATCTGCTCCTTGACCTGCACCGGGCAGGGCGCGGCGGCATGGATGGCGATCTCGAGCGAGGAGAGATCGGCGCGCCGGCGCACCTCCTCCGGCAACTTCAGCAGGCGCGAGAACATGGTGGGCACGAGCTGGCTGTGCGTGACGCGGTACCTGCCGATCAGGCCGAGATAGGTCTCGGCGGCGAAGCGCTCCATGATGACCGCGGTGCCGCCCATGCGGATGGCGAGGTTGACCGCAGCCTGCGGCGCCGAGTGGTAGAGCGGCGCCGGCGACAGGTAGACCATGCCCTCGCGGTAGTGCCAGAGCTTCCGCAGGAAATCGAACATCGGCAGCTGCTGCGCCGGCGGCTGCTCGGGCAGCGGCCGCACGATGCCCTTGGGTCGTCCGGTGGTGCCCGACGAATAGAGCATGGCGGTGCCGAGCGATTCGTCGGCGGCCGGCGTCGCGGGAAGACCGGCCGTCGCGGCGTCGAGGCCGAGCACGCGACCGCCGTCGCCCGGCCCGTCGACCACCAGGCAGAGTTCGATGGTGGGACACTGCGCGAGCGCCGCCAGCGCCACCTCGCGCTTGGCCTGCGAGGTGATCAGCACCTTCGACTGGCTGTTGTTGACGACGTAGGCGAGTTCGTCCGGTGTGAGAAAGGAATTCACGCAGGTGTAATAGAGTCCAGCCCGCTCGCCGGCGCCGCAGCATTCGACGTAGCGGGCGTTGTTCTCCATGAAGATCGCATAGTGATCGAGGCGTCGCAGGCCCCGCGCGCGCAGCAGATGCACCAGCCGGTTGGTCCTGGCCTCCAGTTCGCCGTAGGTGATGGTCTCGCCGGTCCCGGCCATGATGACGGCCGGCTGGGCGGCGCGCGCCACCGCATGTCTGCCTGGATACATCTTTCAGGTGCCGCAGAAGGTCTTGTAGTTGCTCTGGTCGTCGGTCGGCGGCAGGGCGTAGGCGGCGAACTCGGGCCGCTCCTCGAACGGCCGGGCCAGCACCGTCATCAGCTCGTCGAACGGCGTGTAGTCGTCGCGCTCGATGGCGGCGGCCAGCACCGCCTCGACGCGGTGATTGCGCGGAATGTAGATCGGGTTGGTGGCATGCATCGCCGCGCGGCGGGCCGGACCATCCTGCGGTTCACGCGTCAGCCGCTCCCGCCAGCGCGCCGCCCAGGCATCGAAGGCGGCGGGATCGAGGAATTGGTCGCGCACCGCGGCATCGGCGGCGGGGTCGGCCGCGGCGTCGCCCAGGCGGCGGAAGGTGAGCGTGAAGTCGGCCTGGTTGGCGGCCATCGCCTTCAGGAGGTCGTCGGCAAGTCCGGCGTCGCCCTCGTGCTCGGTGAACAGGCCGAGCTTGTGGCGCAGGCCTTTTAGCAGCGCTGCGGCAAAGCGCGGCTGGAAGGTGGCGAGCGATTCGTTGGCCTGCGCCAGGGCGGCATCGCTGTCGTCGTCGAGCAGCGGCAGCAGGGTCTCGCCGAAACGCGCCAGATTCCACGGCGCGATGCGCGGCTGGTTGGCGTAGGCGTAGCGGCCCTGGGTGTCGATCGAGCTGTAGACGGTCGCCGGATCGTAGGCGTTCATGAAGGCGCACGGGCCGTAGTCGATGGTTTCGCCGGCGATCGACGTATTGTCGGTGTTCATGACGCCATGGATGAATCCGACCAGCAGCCACTGCGCCACCAGGCGCGCCTGGCCGTCGATCACCCGCTCGAAGAGCGCGCGATGGGGCCGGGCGGCGGCGCGCGCCTCGGGATAGTGGCGGCCGATCACGTGATCGGCCAGCAGCCGGAGCGCCTCGAGGTCGCCGCGGGCGGCGAAAAACTGGAAGGTGCCGACGCGGATGTGGCTCGACGCCACGCGCGTCAGCACGGCGCCCGGCAGCGCCGTCTCGCGCCACACCGGCTCGCCGGTGCTGACGGCGGCCAGAGACCGCGTGGTCGCGATGCCCAGCACATGCATCGCCTCACTGACGAGGTATTCGCGCAGCACCGGGCCGAGGGCTGCACGGCCGTCGCCACGGCGCGAGAACGGCGTCGGGCCGGAGCCTTTTAGCTGGATGTCGCGGCGGATGCCGTCGCGGTCCACGACCTCGCCCAGCAGGATGGCGCGACCGTCGCCCAGCTGCGGGCTAAAACCGCCGAACTGATGGCCGGCATAGGCGAGCGCGATCGGGTCGGAGCCGACCGCCACGCGGTTGCCGGCCAGCACTTCTACGCCGTCGGGCGACGCCAGCACATCGGGATCGAGGCCGAGCTGGCGGGCCAGCGCCACGTTGAGCTTGAGCAGGCGCGGCGCCGCGACCGGCGTCGGCGGCAGGCGGGCGTAAAAACGTTCGGGCAGCCGGGCGTAGCTGTTGTCGAACGGCAGGACGAGACCCGAGTCGGTTGCCATGGTCATCCGTGGAAATGGGGTCGCGGACTATCCCATGCAACGGGTCGGCGGACCAGATGTGTGGCATATTGCAAGGCGAGGAGGTGCCGCGATGCGTTCCCTGATCCGACTAGGCCCGGTGCTGGCGTTCGCTTTGGCGATGCCCGCGTTCGCCGGTCCCCTCGAGGATGCCAATGCCGCCTACCAGCGCGGCAACTACGCCGCGGCCGAGAAGATCCTGCTGCCGCTCGCCGAGGCGGGCGACACCTACGCCCAGTATCGCCTCGGCCTGGTCTACGCCGAGGCGAGCGGCGAGATGAGGAGCCCGGAAGAAGCCGCCAAGTGGTTCGAATCGGCGGCGCTGCAGGGCCAGCCGCACGCCCAGTACAAGCTCGGCATCCTCTACGTGAACGGCAACGGCGTGCCGCGGGATTTCGTGCAGGCCTACCTGTGGCTGAGCCTGAGCGCCCGCCACGTCGCCGGCACCGGCTCCGAGGCCGCCCGCCAGCGTGATCTCGTCGCTGCGCGGATGACGTCGACGCAGCTCGCCGACGCCAAGAAGCTGGTGCGCAACTGGCGGCCGACCAGGTTCGAGACGGAAGCGGCCCCCCGCCGCTAGAACGCGTCCGGCCAGCGCGCGACGAGTGCCGCGACCATGTCGTCGACCCGCGCCGCGAGCAGGCGCTCGCCCTTGAAGGCGGTGGCGCGCGAGGCATCGCCGGTGCCGCCGGTCGCGGCGAAGTCGCCCTCGGGGGCGAGGCGATCCATGCGCACGCCGCGCGGCTCCAGCGCCAGCATCACCGAGGTCTCGCGCTCGTCGGCGTGGCCGCCGTCGAGGCGGTCGAACAGCCGGTCGGCCGCGCCGCCCAGCCGCCGCATGTGCAGCACCAGCGTGTCGTCGCGCTCGCCCGCCAGCTCATCAAGCGGCGCCTCGGTCGAGACGCCGGTGTTCAGGATCGCGATCCGTCGCACGCCGTGCGCCGCAAAGCCGCCGATCAGCTCGCGCATCATGGCCTTGAAGGTGTCGGCCGACAGATGCTGGCTGCCGGCAAACGCCGTGAAGGCGGGATAGAAGCCGAAGCCCACGACCGGGGCTGCCACCACGGGCAGCCGCTCGAGCAGCCGCTGCGCCAGAGCGCGCGCGGTCAGCGCATCGGTCTTGAGCGGCAGGTGCGGGCCGTGCGCCTTGGCTGCGGCACCGACCGGAACGACGACGACCGCGCCGCTATCGAAGCGCGCCCGGGCCTCCGGCCAGGTGAGATCCTCCAGCCAGACGCCGGCCGGCATCACGACTCCCAGGGCAGGCGTACGCGCTTGGTGGGCCGGCTGCCCATCACGATCGTCCGGCGCCAGCGCGCGCCGGGCGCCTGGTCGTCGAGCACGACGCGGCCGCCCACCATCGAGATGCCGAGCTCGCGCCACAGGGCGGCGAGATCGACCGGCTCGGCCCGCGTCACGTGGCGCTCGATCAGCGCCGCCACCTCGCCGGTGCCGGTCGCGCGATCGCAGGCCGCGGCATATTCCTCCAACCCGGCGCGCAGCGAGCCGTCCAGCCCGCCCCACAACGCGCCGGCCAGGCAATCCTCCAGCCCCTTGGCGCCCGAAGTGGCGCGGCGGATCGCAAGGTCGGCCAGCAGCATAAAGGTGGCGCCGCCCCAGTAGTTCTGGCGGCCGCTCGCGTTGGCAAGCCCGATCGAGAAGGCGCCGATGCCCTGCGGCATGCTCTCGACCCATTCGCGCCACACCTCTTCCTCGGTCTTCCAGCCGGCGCGGGCGCGGATGATCGGCTCGACGTAGGTGGCCGCCCCCTCCATGAACCAGGTATTGCGGCCGCGGATGAACGGCATGCCGGTGTGGACGAACTCGTGCGTCAGCACCCAGTCGCCGAACAGGCGGCGGCGGTCGACGTCGGTCCCGACCTCGACCATCACCGTGGTGCCGCCGCCCGGCACGGTACGGCCGTAGCCGATGCCGCGCCGCGCCGTGGTCGGCACGAGGCCGAGCAGCATCTGGCGCGCGGTGAAGCCCTGCCAGTAGTTGGTCTGCGCCTCCGCCGTCCGCCGCACCCAGTCCATCAGCTCGGCGCGGCCGGCCTCGGACACGCCGTCGAGGATGGCCACGCGCAGCACGCCCTGGCCGGCCGGCTGGCCGGGGCGCAGCGATCCCGGCAGCGCCACCGCCACGTCCTGCAGGGCGAGCCGGCCGAGCGCCGTATAGCCCGCAAAGCGCACAGTCGTGCCGGTGAGCCGCCAGGCGTCGCCCACCCGCGGCAGACCGGCGGCAAAGACCAGGCCCGGCGCGGTCGTCATGCGGATGTCGATGATGGGCGGCCGGTCGTAGCCGCGCGGCTCGAGCAGCCAGGCCGACAGGATGGCAAGCACGCCGCCGCCGCGCTGCACGGCGACCGAGGTCGAGTCGACGGCGCGGGCAAAGCCCGTGAGGTCGTAGCGGTAGCGCGCCTCCACGAGGCCGTCACGCGGCTCGACCCGCCACACGTTGGCCGACGGCAGCAGGGCGTGGCCGGCGCCGTCGCGGAAATCCATCACCTTGCCGGCGACGCGATCGCCGTCGGCCTGGAACGACACGGCGCCGGACGAGCGGCAGCGGTAGACGACGTCGATCTTCAGGCCATCGTCGTCGGTCAGCGTGCCGTCGACCGTGCAGTCGGGCACCGCGACCGGCTGCGCGCCGGCCAATTGCACCCCGATCGGCGAGACCGCACCGGCCAGCGACAGCAGCGCGGCGATCAGGGGACGCAGGACCATGGCGCACGCTACCATGTGATAGGGTGACGGCAATGGACACGGTCGTTCACGTTTTGCGGCGCATGGGCGGCCGCGCCACCACGCTGCTGCCGTTCTCGCTGGCGATCGGCCTTGCCTTCCAGGACGTGGCAGCACTTGCGCGACCGCTCCTGTGGCCGCTCGCGGTGGCGCTGCTGATGCTGGCGCTCGCCCGTACCGACTGGTCGCGGCTGGCCGCTCTCCTCAAGCGCCCGGGCCTCGCCCTTGCACTGTCGCTCGCCAACCTGCTGCTGGTGCCGCTGATCGTCTGGCCGGTCTGGCAGGCGCTCGGCCTGTGGCCCGGCCTGATCGCCGCCCTCTGCCTCAGCGCCATGGCGCCCGGCATCATCTCGGCCGCCACGACGGCGGCCTTCCTGCGCCTCGACTCTTCGCTCGCCCTGTTGCTGACGCTGTTCACCAACTTCCTCGTGCCCTTCACCCTGCCGCCGCTGGCGCTGTGGCTGCTCGGCTTGGACCTGAAGATCGGCGTCGTCGATCTCACCCTGCGCCTTGCCCTGATCGTGACGCTGGCGCTGGCCGGCGCCCTCCTCATCCGCCGCTTTCTCGGACCGCGCGTGGCCGAGGCCCGGCCGACGCTCGACGGGCTGTCGGTGATCGTGCTGATGGTCTTCGCCATCCCGCTGATGGACGGCGTGGTGGCCCGGGCGCTGGCCGAGCCGGCCAAGCTTGCGGGCTTCGTGGCCGGCGCCTTCGCCGGCATGCTGCTCTGCAATCTCGTGACGACCGCAATGGCCCTGCCCTTCGCCGACCGGCGCACCGCGCTCACCGCGGGCTACTGCTCGGGCGGGCGGCACAATGCGCTGCTGATGGCGGTGCTGCCCGCCTCGGCCGATGCCGACATTTTCCTGTTCATCGCCGCCGTGCAGTTCCCCATCTACCTCATGCCGACCCTGCTCGAACCGCTCTATCGCCGCTTGCTGCCGCGCTGAGGCCTGTGCAACGATCCGGCCAGGGGAACAATCAGGAGACTTTCCATGAAGCTCAGGATCCTGCTCGCCGCGGCGGCGGCCTTCGTCGCCACGCCGGCCATTGCCCAGACCAAATGGGACCTTCCCGCCGCCTATCCGGCGACCAACTACCACAGCGTCAACCTGCAGAAGTTCGCCGACGGCGTGAAGGCGGCGTCGGGCGGCAAGCTCGAGATCACCGTCCATCCCGGCGCCTCTCTCTTCAAGGCGCCCGAGATCAAGCGCGCCGTGCAGACCGGTCAGGCGCCGGTCGGCGAGATCCTGATCTCCAACTTCGAGAACGAGGACCCGATCTACGGCATCGACGTCGTGCCCTTCCTCGCCACCTCCTTCCCCGAGGCCAGGAAGCTGTGGGCGGCGCAGAAGCCGGCGCTGGAGAAGAAGGCGGCAGCCCAGGGCATGGTCGTGCTGTTCGCCGTGCCGTGGCCGCCGCAGGGCCTCTACGCCAAGAAAGAGATCAACTCGCTGGCCGACATGAAGGGGCTGAAGTTCCGCGCCTACAACCGCGGCACCTCGCGCATCGCCGAGCTGACCGGCGCGCAGCCCATCACCATCCAGGCCGCCGAGCTCAGCCAGGCGCTGGCCACCGGCAAGGTCGACTCCTTCATCTCCTCCGGCGCCACCGGCGTCGACTCGAAGGTCTGGGAGCAGCTCACCCACTTCTACGACACCCAGGCCTGGCTGCCCAAGAACGCCGTGTTGATGAACAAGGCGGCCTTCGACAAGCTCGACGACGCGACCAAGAAGGCGCTGCTGGCCGAGGCCGCCAAGGCCGAGGCCGCCGGCTGGGCCGAGGCCGAGAAGCTCTCCAAGGGCTTCCTCGAGACGCTGGCCAAGAACGGCATGAAGGTGCAGCCGCCCTCGCCCAAACTCGCCGCCGAGTACAAGGAGCTGGGCAAGAAGCTCACCGCCGAGTGGCTCGAGAAGGCCGGCGCCGACGGCAAGGCCGTGGTCGACGCCTACAACAAGAACTAGGCGGCCGCCTTCGTGCGGCCGGCGCTGCAGCGTCTCTACGAGCTTGCGGGGATCCTGGGCGGCATCTTCATGGTGCTGCTGCTGGTCTTCGTCCTCTACTCGGTGGGTCCCGGCGTCGGGCTGTGGCTGGACCACAGCTTCGGCCTGCCCAACCCCTTCCCCTACGTCGCCCGCTCGGCCGACGAGTTTGCGGGCTACGCCATGCTCGCCTCGTCCTTCCTGGCGCTCGCCTCGACCTTCGGTCGCGGCGAGCATATCCGCGTCACGCTCTTCCTGCAGCGCCTGAAAGGCACGGCCCGCCGGCTGGCCGAGATCTGGTGCCTGGGCCTCGGCACCCTGCTCTCCGGCTACCTCGCCTGGTTCACCGTCCGGCTGTGCTGGCAGTCCTACGAGATCAACGACCTGTCGACCGGCCTGATCGCCATTCCGCTGTGGATCCCGCAGGTCGGCATGGCGGCGGGTGCCGTCGTGCTCTTTGTCGCCGTTGTCGAGCAGCTCGTCGTGGTCGCCGCCGGCGGGCCGCTGATGGAAGAGCCGGCGGGCGACGAAGCCGCGCATCTCGAGCGCTGAATGACCCACAGGTCATGACCGGGATCGACGCCCAGATCGCGCTGCTCGCCGTCGCCGCGCTGCTCTTCCTGTTCGGCACCGGCGTGTGGATCGGCCTCAGCATGATCGGCGTGTCGATCGCCGTCATGTGGACCTTCGCGCCGGCCAAGCCGGCCGGCGATTCCATGGCCACCGTCGTCTTCTCCGACCTCTCGTCGTGGACCTTGACGGCGCTGCCGCTCTTCATCTGGATGGGCGAGGTGCTGTTCCGCACCGCCATCTCCGAGGACATGTTCCGCGGCCTCGCCCCCTGGATGCGCCGACTGCCCGGCCGGCTGGTCCACACCAACATCATCGGCTGCTCGATCTTCGCCGCCGTCTCCGGCTCCTCGGCGGCGACCTGCGCCACCATCGGCAAGATGACGGTGCCCGAGCTGCGCCGCCGCGGCTACCCCGACGCCATCGCCATCGGCAGCCTGTCGGGCGCCGGCACGCTGGGCCTCCTGATCCCGCCGTCGCTGATCATGATCGTCTACGGCGTGCAGGCCGAGGTTTCCATCGCCAAGCTGTTCGCCGCCGGCATCATCCCCGGCCTGCTGCTGGCCGGGCTGATGATGGCCTATGTCGCGGGCTGGTCGCTGCTCAACCCGTCGAAGATCCCGCCGCCCGATCCGGCGATGCCGCTGGCCGAGAAGCTCAGCGCCTCGAGTTCGCTCATTCCCGTGGTGCTCCTGATCCTCCTCGTGCTGGGCTCGATCTACGCCGGCATCGCCACCGCCACCGAGTCGGCGGCGTTCGGCGTCGCCGGCTCCTTCGCCATCGCCGCCTGGCAGCGGCGCCTGACCTGGCGGAACTTCTGGGACAGCGTGATGGGCGCCACCCGCCTCACCTCGATGATCCTGCTGATTTTGGCCGGCGCCTCGTTCCTGAAACTCGCCATGGGCTTCACCGGCCTGCCGCGCCACCTCGCCGAGACCATCGCGGCGCTCGGCCTGACGCCCGGCATGCTGATCCTGGTGCTGGCGATCCTCTACATCATCCTCGGCTGCTTCCTCGACGGCATCTCGATGATCGTGCTGACCGCCGCCATCGTGCTGCCGATGGTCGAGCAGGCCGGCATCGACAAGATCTGGTTCGGCATCTTCATCACCATCGTGGTCGAGATGGCGCAGATCACCCCGCCGGTCGGCTTCAATCTGTTCGTGCTGCAGGGCATGACCGGCAAGTCGATCTTCTGGATCGGCCTGGTGTCGCTGCCCTTCTTCTTCACCATGGTCGTCTGCCTGCTGCTGCTCTACTTCTTCCCCGGCCTGGTGAGCTTCCTGCCCGACATGATGGTCAACGCCGCGCGCTGAGGCCGGCATGAAAGCCGGCCAGCAGGTCGAGCACGTCGTGCACCGGCCGGCCGAGCTCCTTCTCCAGCGCCCTCTTGTAGGGCGGCAGGTTGGTGCATTCGAGCACGACCGTGTCGACCTCGGGATGCGCCGCCACGAGCGCGCGTCCCGCCGCGAGGACTTCGCGCTCGACCGCATGGCGATCGAGCGTCGGTCCGTTCTTCAGGAAGGTGCCGGCAAACGAGCCGTTCTCCGGCATGCCCACGACCGGCGTATCCGCCGGTGCGCCGACCGCCAAGAAATGTGCCGCCGTCAGGTTCTTCGCCGACGCGGTGACGACACCGACCTTCCTCTCCGTCATCTGCCCGATCAGCAGCAGCGCCGAGGTCGCGACCGGCACCGGCGACACGGCGGCGAGCTCGTCCTGGTAGAGCGCGAGGAAGCCGCAGCTCGTCGAGAGCCCCACGGCGCCGTCGGCCGCCAGGGCCTCGGCGTTGGCCTTCAATGCCGCCAGCACGCGCCGCCGGTCGGGTTGCGCCGCCACCGCGTCGTCCGGCCCGATGCCCCGCATCGTGCGGTAGATCACCGGAAAGCCGAACGAGGCGGCATTGCCGATGTCGCCCACGATGCGCGGAAAGCGCGTGTCGAGCATCAGGATGCCGAGGGGGCCGGCAGGCGGCGTCACACCGGCGGTTCCGGCCATGTCTTCTGCGGCGTGCGCGCGCGCTCGAACCATTTCGAAACGCGCAGCACCCCGAGATCGTCGAAGCGGCGGCCGGCAATCTGCAGCCCGATCGGCTTGCCCTCCTTTGTGTAGCCGCAGTTGATCGAGGCGGCCGGCTGCTCGCTCATGTTGTAGGGCATGGTGAAGGAGATGTGTTCGAGCGGGCGGTTCACATCGTTGGTCGGCATCTCCCACTCCGCGGGATAGGTCGGCACCGGCGCGGTGGGCGAGAGCACGTAGTCGAAGGGCTGCGTGGCCGCCACCGCCGCGGCGCGGATCGCCATGTAGTTGGCGATGCCCCTGATCACGGTGGGGCCCGGGACGTCGGCGCCGCCGCGGCACCAGTCGGCGATGAAGGGCAGCACCTTCGCCTGCCGCTCGTGGCTGAGCGCCGAGAAATCGACCCAGCTCCGCACCCGCCAGAACAGATCTTGTAGCCGCAGCATCTCGGGCGACAGGAACGGCGCCACCGGCTCGATGGTGGCGCCGGCCAGCGCGAACAGGCGGGCCACCGCCTCGACCGCCGCCGTCACCTCGGGATCGACCGGCAGGCCCGAGCCGGCGTCGAGATGCAGGCCGATCCTGAGGCCGCGCGGCTCGAGCGGCCCGGCGCCAAAATCGATCTCGGCCGGCGGCAGGCTCATGTGGTCGCGCCAGTCGGGCCTATGAATCTCGGCCATCAGCAGGCAGGAGTCGGCCACCGTGCGCGTCATCGGCCCGATCGCGCGCCCGAAATAGGGCGGATCGACCGGCACGCGGCCGAGGCTGGGTTTTAGCGTAAAAATTCCGTTCCACGCCGCCGGCAGGCGCACCGAGCCGCCGATGTCGGTGCCGAGATGCAGCGGCCCATAACCCGCCGCCGCCGCGGCGCCCGCGCCGGCAGAGGAGCCGCCGGGATTCCACGCGAGGTTCCACGGATTGCGCGTGAGTGCATGGAACGAGCTTTTACCCGACGACAGCATGCCGTAGTCGGGCATGGTGGTCTTGGCGAGGAGGATCGCGCCCGCCTCGCGCACCCGCGCCGCCGCCGGCGCATCGACCGGCGCCGGCACCAGCTCCGTCGCCGCCGTGCCGAGCGGCACCGGCACGCCCTTGGTCGCAATGTTCTCCTTGATGGTGATCGGCACGCCGTCCAGCGCGCCCCGCGGTGCGCCCTGCTGCCAGCGCTTCTCGGACTCGCGTGCCGCCTGGCGCGCGCCGCCGAAGTCCGGCGCATAGAGCGCCTTCAGCTTCGGCTCCCAGGCTTCTATGCGGGCGATCACGGCATCGACGGCCTCGACCGGCGAGAGCTTTTTCGACTTGTAGGCGGCGAGCAGCTCGACGGCGCTCATGTCGTGGAGGGTGGTCATCTTTCGACCCTACACGATTTTGCGGGCGCCTCCCCCCTCCGCCCCCTTCGGGGGCACCTCCCCCGAGACGGGGGAGGAGAAGGTTTGAATTCCTCCCTCGCGCGCAGCGCGGGGGAGGTGGCCCGAAGGGCCGGAGGGGGTCATGGCGACCTCCGCGACCCGTGGAGGTGCGCTGTCCGCCGGAATGGCCGCCAAGCCGTT
>JAIETA010000234.1 GCA_019745575.1 Reyranella sp.
CAGGATGCGCTCGGTGACGTCGGCGCGCAGCGCATCGAGTGTGCGCACGAAGCCCGTGGGCCTGCCGGGCTCGACGACCGCGGCCGGCGCCAGGGCATAGCCCACCGCGCCCAGCTGCTGGTACCAGGCGACGCGCTGGAAATCGAAGGCACCGGGCGCGGCGGGTCCGGCCGGCGGCGACAGGTTGGCCAGCACCAGCAGGCGGTCCCCGACGGTGAGCGGCGGTGCGCCGCGGCCGAGCGAGACGCGCACCTTGAGCGGCGTCATCTCGGCCGGCGGCGCGCCGTTGCCCTTGAGGCGCACCGCCTCGAGCACGACCCGCACACCGTCCGGCAGGCGCTGGATGTCGGCGATGCGGCCCTCGACATTGATGCTGAACAGCGGCCGCGCCAGCGTCGGCGCGGCGAGGCTCACGGTGCGCCAGGCGACGAGGCTAAAGCCGACGGCGGCCGCGGCAACGCCGATGGCGGTCGCTCGGCCAAGACTGCCGGAGGGCGCCAGGAAAGCCGCGACGATCGCCGCCACGGCCGCCGTCGGGCCCAGCCACAGCGCGGGCTCGCTCGGCAGCTCGAAGTAGACGGCGATGCCGAGACCCATCGCCACCGGCAGCCACAGCATCCAGCGCCCGCGTTCGCCGTCGAGCTGACTTAGGATCCAGGCGCGCGCGTTTGACACTCCGGGAACGCTCCCCTACCTACGGCGCGCTTTTCCGGCCGAAATACGGCAGAACCCGCGCATATCGAGCAATGACCCCACGGCAATGACAGTCGTCACCCGCTTCGCCCCCTCGCCGACCGGCTTCCTGCATATCGGCGGCGCCCGCACGGCGCTGTTCAACTGGCTGTTCGCCCGCCACCACGGCGGCAAGTTCCTGCTGCGCATCGAAGACACCGACCGCGCGCGCTCCACCGAGCCCGCCATCGCCGCCATCCTGGACGGCCTGTCGTGGCTTGGCCTGGCGTGGGACGGCGACGTCACCCACCAGTTCGCCCGCGCCGCCCGCCATGCCGAGGTGGCGCGCCAGATGCTGGCTGCCGGCAAGGCCTATCACTGCTACGCCTCGCCCCAGGAGCTGGACGAGATGCGGGCCGCGCAGAAGGCCGCCGGCAAGCCGATGCGCTACGACGGCCGCTGGCGCGACCGCGATCCGGCAGAGGCGCCGGCCGGCGTGGCGCCGGTGGTCCGGCTGAAAGCGCCGCAGACCGGGCAGACCGTCATCGACGATGCCGTTCAGGGCCAGGTCACGGTCGAGAACGCCCAGCTCGACGACATGATCCTGCTGCGCGCCGACGGCACGCCGACCTACATGCTGGCGGTGGTGGTGGACGACAACGACGTCGGCGTGACCCACGTCATCCGCGGCGACGACCACCTGAACAACGCCTTCCGGCAGCTGCAGATCATTCGCGCCATGGGCTGGCGGGAGCCGATTTATGCTCACATTCCGCTGATCCACGGCCCCGACGGCGCCAAGCTCAGCAAGCGGCACGGCGCGCTCGGCGTCGACGCCTACCGCGACATGGGCTTTCTGCCGGCGGCGCTGCGCAACTATCTGCTGCGGCTGGGCTGGGGCCATGGCGACGACGAGATCATCTCGACCGAGCAGGCGATCGAGTGGTTCGACCTCGCCAGCGTCGGCCGCTCGGCCTCGCGCTTCGACGTGGCCAAGCTCACCAACCTCAACGCGCATTATCTGCGCGAGACGCCGGACGCCGAGCTGGTGCCGCTGGTCATGCCGATGGTCGAGGCCAATCTCGGCGCGCCGGTCGGCGCCGCCGGCCGCGAGCGCATCGTGCGCGGCCTGAACGGCGTCAAGCAGCGCGCGCGCACCCTGGTCGAACTCGCGGACAGTCTTGTTTTCTACGCACGCGCTGGCGCGCCGCCGATCTCCGACGACAAGGCGCGCGGCGTGCTGACGCCCGACGCCCGTGCCGTCATGGCCAAGCTCGCGCCGGCGCTGGAGCTGCAGGCGAGTGACTGGAGCGAAAAGGCGATCGAAGAAGCCGTGCGCAAGTTCGCCGAGGCGAACGGGCTGAAGCTCGGCCAAGTCGCCCAGCCGCTCCGTGTCGCACTGACCGGCTCGACCGCGTCGCCCGGCATCTTCGAAGTGCTGGCCGTGCTGGGGCCCGCCGAGAGCAAGGCGCGATTACTGGCGGCTGCCGGATAGAACGACGCCGCGGCACGCTTGTGCTTGAACAGGAGTGGTCGAGGCATAGCCGACCGCGCTGGCAATGTTACAATTGGCTTGCTCATGCACGTGGCCGCGTGGAGGTTGACAGGCAAATGGATGACAAGAAGCCGATGGCGGAGGCCACTGCGAACGAAGAGGCCCAGGATTTCATTCGCGGCCTGGTTCAAGCCGATCTCGCGCGCGGACATGTGCAGAGCATCGTCACCCGTTTTCCGCCGGAGCCGAACGGCTATCTGCATCTCGGCCACGCTAAGTCGATCTGCTTGAATTTCGGACTTGCGACCGAATATGGCGGCCGCTGCCACCTTCGCTTCGACGATACCAACCCGGTGAAGGAGGAGCAGGAATATATCGACGCCATCAAGCGGGACGTACATTGGCTCGGCTTCGACTGGGGCGAGCATCTGCACCATGCGTCGGACTATTTCCAGACGTTGTACGAGTGGGCCGAGCACCTCATTCGCGCCGGTCTCGCCTATGTCGACGACACGCCGCCCGACGAGATGCGGGCAATGCGCGGCACGCTGACGGAACCGGGCCGCGCCTCGCCAGATCGCGACCGCTCCGTGGAAACGAATCTCGGCCTGTTTCGCGATATGCGCGCCGGCAAGTTTTCCAACGGTGCGTGCGTGCTGCGAGCGAAGATCGACCTTGCTTCCGGCAATATGAACCTGCGCGACCCGGTCCTGTATCGCATCCTGCACGCGTCGCACCCGCGCACCGGGACGCAGTGGTGCATATACCCAACCTATGATTTCGCGCACGGCCAGTCCGACGCCATCGAACACGTCACGCATTCGCTCTGCACCCTGGAGTTCGCTGACCATCGCCCGCTCTACGACTGGTTCCTCGACCACCTGCCGGTGCCGGCGCGCCCGCGGCAAACCGAGTTCGCGCGGCTCAATCTCGGCTACACGGTCCTCTCCAAGCGCCATCTGACGGATCTGGTGCGCCGCGGCATCGTCAGCGGCTGGGACGATCCGCGCATGCCGACTCTCGCAGGCCTGCGCCGCCGCGGCGTGCCGCCGGCGGCGATCCGCGACTTCGTTCGGCGCATCGGCATGTCCAAGGCCAACAGCGTCGTCGATCTGGCCATGTTCGATCATGCGATACGCGATCATCTCAATCAGGCGGCTGAGCGGCGCATGGCGGTCCTGCGGCCGCTCAAGCTCGTGATCGAGAATTTTCCCGAACACCACGTCGAAGAGCTGGAGGCCGTCAACCATCCGGGGAATCCAGGCGCGGGCACGCGTCCCCTTCGCTTCGGCAGGGAAATCTTCGTCGAGCGCGACGACTTCATGGAGAATCCGTCGAACAAGTTCTTCCGGCTGGCCGTGGGACGAGAGGTCAGGTTGCGCTACGCCTATCTCGTCACCTGCCGCCAGGTGGTCAAGGACGCCGACGGCAACGTGGTCGAACTCCGCTGCACCTACGATCCAGCGAGCCGCGGCGGCAACGCGCCGGACGGTCGAAAGGTAAAGGCCACCTTGCACTGGGTGTCCGCCCTGGATGCACTTCCCGCCGAAGTCCGATTGTACGGCACGCTCTTCAATCGGCCTGACCCGGGCGCCGGTGGCGATCTGGACGCCGACCTGAATCCAGGCTCGCTCGAAGTCCTGTCGGGCGCTCTGCTGGAGCCGTCATTGGCGGAGACGGCTGCCGGGGAAGCCGTGCAGTTCGAGCGGCTGGGCTATTTTTGCCCGGACCTGGCGAGCCGGTCGGACGCTCTGGTGTTCAACCGCACGATCGAGCTGCGGGACACCTGGGCGAAGGTGCAGGTGCAGAGTTAGGAGTGCTGGCAGTGCTTGGCCTCGCCGAGAGCAAGACGCGATTGCTGGCCGCCAGCGGATAGACCCGACCCGCGGCAGGACGCCAATGTCTGGCGCATGGCATTGCGCGTCTGGATCTGGCTTCTGTCGCTGTCCGTCCTGTGGGGCGGCTCGTTCTTTTTCGCCAAGGTTGCGATCGGCGAACTGGGGCCCCTCACCGTGGTGTTCGCCAGGGTGGCGATCGCCGCCCTCGCCCTGCACGTCGTGCTCGCAATGGCCAGCCGGCATCTCTTCCGCCGCGACGTGCCGTGGCCCACCTTCCTCGCCATGGGGTTCCTGAACAACCTCATACCCTTCAGCCTGATTTTCTGGGCCCAGACCGAAATCGCCTCGGGGTTGGCTGCGATCCTGAATGCCACTACCCCGCTTTTCACCCTGGTCGTCGCCCATCTGCTCACGCGTGACGAGAGGATGGATGCCACCAAGGTCGCGGCGCTGCTGATCGGGCTTGCCGGCGTGGTCGTGCTGATCGGACCTGAGACCGCGATGGGTGCCGGCGCCGGTTTCTGGGGTCAGGTGGCCTGCCTCGCCGCCGCCCTGTCCTATGCCCTTGCCGGCGTCTACGGCCGTCGCTTCAAGGCAATGGGCATCGCCCCCCTCGAGGCCGCCGCCGGGCAGGTCAGCGCGGCAGCCGTGCTGATCCTGCCAATCATGCTGTTGGTCGATCGACCGTGGGAGCTGCCCGGCATGCCTTCGGCCGGGGTCTGGGCGGCGCTGGCCGGGCTTGCGCTGCTGTCGACCGCGCTTGCTTATGTGCTCTACTTCCGCATTCTCGCGGCGGCCGGTGCGACCAACCTGCTCCTCGTTACCTTCCTGATACCGGTCACCGCCATCCTGCTCGGCGCCGGCGTCCTGGGCGAGCGGCTGGAGGCGCGCCAGTTCGCCGGAATGGGCCTGATCGGCGTCGGATTGGCGATCATCGACGGCCGGATTGCGGCGCGGCTACGCCCCGCGGAATAGCCGCCTGCCGGCACAATTGCGCCCCCCGGAGCGGCTTGTTAGGGTGCCTGCGAACCCGGTGCGACTGCATTCCGCGCGGTCCAGCGCCTTGCCCGAATCGAGCTGAAAAGAGTTCTCCCAATGGCCAAATCGACCGCGACGCTCACCGACAACGAGACCGGCAAAACCTACGAAATGCCGATCATTCACGGCACGATCGGGCCGCGGCTGGTCGATGTCCGCAAATTCTACGGCGACTCGGGCATGTTCACCTACGACCCCGGGTTCACCTCGACCGGCTCGTGCGGCTCCAAGATCACCTACATCGACGGCGATCAGGGCATCCTGCTGCACCGCGGCTACAACATCGCCGAGCTGGCCGAACAGAGTGACTTCATGGAGGTCGCCTATCTGCTGATGAAGGGCGAGCTGCCCAACAAGACGCAGAAGGACAAGTTCGTAAAAGACATCACCATGCACACGATGGTGCATGAGCAGCTGAGCCAGTTTTACCGGGGCTTCCGCCGCGATGCCCATCCGATGGCGATCTGCTGCGGCGTCGTCGGCGCGTTGTCGGCCTTCTATCACGACTCGCTGGATATCCACGATCCGCACCAGCGCATGGTGGCGTCGTACCGACTGGTCGCCAAGATGCCGACCATTGCCGCGATGGCCTACAAATATTCGGTTGGCCAGCCTTTCGTCTATCCGCGCAACGACCTCAGCTACGCCGCCAACTTCCTGCGCATGATGTTCTCGGTCCCGGCCGAGGAATACGAGATCAACCCGGTGATCGAGAAGGCGATGGACCGCATCCTGATGCTCCATGCCGACCACGAGCAGAACGCGTCGACCTCGACCGTACGACTCGCCGGCTCATCTGGCGCCAACCCCTTCGCCTGCATCGCCGCCGGAATTGCCTCTCTATGGGGACCCAGCCACGGCGGCGCCAACGAAGCCGTGATCAACATGCTGAACGAGATCGGCGGCAAGCAGAACATCCCGGGCTTCCTGTCCCGCGTTAAGGACAAGCAGGATCACACCCGCCTGATGGGCTTCGGCCATCGCGTCTACAAGAACTACGATCCGCGCGCCAAGGTCATGCGCCAGACCTGCCATGAGGTCCTGACGTCCCTCGGCATCGAGCACGACCCGTTGCTCGAACTGGCCATGGAAATGGAGCAGATCGCGCTCAAAGACGACTACTTCGTCTCAAAGAAGCTCTATCCGAACGTCGACTTCTACTCGGGCATCATCTTCCGGGCGATCGGCATTCCCACGTCGATGTTCACCGTGCTGTTCGCCGTGGCGCGCACCGTCGGCTGGATTTCGCAGTGGAACGAGATGATCGAGGATCCGGACCAGAAGATCGGCCGGCCGCGCCAACTCTACAACGGCCAGACCGAGCGGCCCTACAAGCCGCTACACATGCGTGGCTAGTTCGTGATCCGGGGAGGAAAGCGAGAGGACATGGCCAGATCATCTTACGGACCGAACCGGGCGGCGACCTGGGCGGTCGACCAGAAGCCGAGGTCAATGCCGCGGGTCGTACGACTCGGCCGGCCGGCGAACGACAACCAGCGCAGGCACGGCAGTCGTGGCCGTCGGCTGGCATTTGGCGTCGCGACGGCGCTGGCGGGGCTCGCATTGCTGGTGTTGGCGCTCGCCTGATCGGCCGGACGACTACTTGCGCTCGATCAGCTCGATCTTGTAGCCGTCAGGATCTTCCACGAAGGCAATGACCGTGGTGCCGAACTTCACGGGCCCCGGCGCGCGCGTGACCTTGCCGCCGGCCTTGGTGACCTTATCGCATACTCCGTACACGTCGGGCACGCCGATCGCGAGGTGACCGAAGCCGCTGCCCAGTTCATAGGGCTTGGTCTGGTCCCAGTTGTGCGTCAGCTCGACCACGCAATGCTCCTTCTCGTCGCCGTAGCCGACGAAAGCGAGGCTGTACTTTCCTTCCGGAACGTCGCGCTTGCGCAAAAGCTTCATGCCCATGGGACCGGTATAGAAAGCGAGCGACTTCTCGAGATCCATAACTCGGATCATCGTATGCAGCATGCGGTAGTTGGCGGCGGTGTCGGGCATTTGGCTCTCCCTACCTATCGCGGATCATCGCGGCGAACGTCGCCTCAGCAGCCAACTTGCCCTCGACAATCGCCTTGCCTGCGAATTTCCAGACGTTGGCCCGGCTCTGGACCTTCTCCACATGAAGCTCTAGGCGATCGCCAGGCACCACCGGCCGCCGGAATCTCACACCGTCGATCGACATGAAATAGACCAGTTTGCCTTCCGACTTCGCACCAAAAGTCGCCACGACCAGTACCGCTGCCGTCTGCGCCATCGCCTCGACAATCAGCACTCCCGGCATCACCGGCTCGGAGGGAAAGTGGCCCTGAAAGAACGGCTCATTGATGCTGACGTTCTTGATGCCAACGGCGCTGCGATCGAGTTGCATGTCGAGGACCCGGTCGACCATCAGCATCGGATAGCGATGCGGGATCATCTGAAGAATGCGCTTGATGTCCACGGCCGTCGCCACGGACACGCTTGCCTTGTCGTTCTGGATGTTCATGTCGCCCGCATCCCGATCAGAACCGCGTGCCGAAACTGAACCGGAAGTTCTGAGTCTTGTCCCAAACCTCTTGAACGACCGGAAATGCATAGTCTACACGGATCGGCCCAAACGGCGATATCCACTGAATACCTAGCCCGGTGCTGACGCGCATCAACTGGCTGTCGAGAACCGAGGCGCCGAAACCGGCGGCCTGGTTGCCCCACAGCGATCCGGTATCGACGAAAGCCTTGCCGAGCAGGCCGAGTTCCTTGGGCAGGCCGATCAGCGGGAAGCTGAGTTCGGCCGTAGTCGTGTAAAAGTACTGACCGCCCAGTGAGTCGGTCGTGCGGGCATCGCGCGGACCGACACCGCCGACGGCGAAGCCGCGCAGGTTGTCACCGCCGAGGAAGAACAGGTTGTTCAAGCGGATGTAGCTGTTGTTGTAGGGCAGGACCACGCCGAACGAACCGCCGACCGAGACCACAAAATCCTCGACGATGCTCTTGAAGTACACCGCATCGGCTGTCGTGCGGGCGTACTGCTCTGTGCCGATGAGACCGGCGACGGCAATCGTGTTACGCAGCAACCAACCCTTGGTGGTGTTTAGCCGCGTGTCGCGGGTGTCCCAGGATATCGTCTCGGCAAGTTCAGAGATCGTCGCCGATCCGGCCTGGGCTAAGATGACCGGTGAAGCAAATGGCTGCACGTTGAAGATGTTAGTGTTCCGCAAGGTATAGCGGACGATCTGCCGCGTATATTCGCTGTAGGCCCAGCCGCTACGCAAGGCGAAGCCGAGGCTTTCGTCGCTGTAATTCGCCACGGCCTGCCGGTCGTTGGAGGTCCGGAAGACATCGAATCCGGCGACCATGGATCGGTCCAGAAAATATGGTTCGGTGAAGCTGAGATCGATGTTGGTGCTCAAGGTGCCGACGGAGATGCCGAGACGAAGCTCCTGGCCCTTGCCGAGAAGGTTGCGTTCCCTGATCGAGATATCGCCGAGGATACCGGCCGTCGTCGAGTAACCGGCGCCAAAAGAGATTTCACCCGTGCTCTGCTCGACGACCTGCACTTCAAGATTGGTCTTGTCGGGTGCCGAGCCGGGTGCCGCAGACACGTCGACCTTTTCGAAGAATCCAAGAGCGCGAAGCCTATCCTGACTGCGGCGAAGCTTCGCACTGCTGAAAGCGTCGCCTTCGGCCAGACGGAACTCGCGTCTGATCACCTTGTCCAGGGTTCGCGTGTTGCCGGAGATGTTGATGCGTTCGACGTAGACACGCGGGCCTTCCTGGATGTCGAAGGTGACATCGACCGTCTTCGTATCCTTGTTGCGCCGGATGTTCGGCCTGACCTCGACGAAGGCATAACCCAACGACCCGACGACTTCGGACAAGGCTGCCACGGTCTTCTCGACCTCGGTGGCATCGTACCAGTCGCCCTCATCCATAAGGAGGAAGCCTTTCAGGGGGTCTACATCCAAGCCCTGAAATCGGGTCGCGATCTCTACATTGCCAAACTTGTAGCGCTCACCCTCGCTTATCGTAAAAGTGACGAAGAAGCCGTCGCGGTTTGGGGACAACTCGGCGATGGCCGACACGACGCGAAAGTCGGCGTAGCCCTCCGAGAGGTAGAACTTGCGTAACAGCTCGCGATCGAGGTTGAGCCGGTCAGGGTCGTACCGGTCGTCCGACGACAGGAACCGCCACCAGGCACTCTCCGAGGTCCGGATCTTGCCGCGAAGCGTGCCGTCGCCGAATGCCTCGTTGCCGATGAAGGTGATGCGCTTGATACCCGTGACATCGCCTTCGTTGATCTCGAAGACCAGATCGACCCGTCCCTGTTCCAGGCGTATGATTTTAGGCTCTACCGAGGCGTTGTACCGGCCGCTGCGGCGATAGATGGTGAGGATGCGCTCGACATCGGCCTGCACGCGCGCGCGCGTGAACACTTGCCGAGGCTTCGATTGCACCTCATCCCGAAGTTTGTCGTCTTCGATCTTGTTGTTGCCCTCGAAGGCGACGCGGTTGATGATTGGATTCTCGGTGAGCTTGATCACCAGGGTCGAGCCCTGCATCTCAATCACAACATCGGAAAACAGTCCGGTTGCGAATAGGGCCTTTAGCGAGCGATCAGCTGCGACGGCGTCGAAAGGCTGGCCTTCCTTGAGCTGCAGATAGGAGCGGATGGTTTGGGGCTCGGCTCGGACGTTGCCCTGGATCTGAATGGCCGTGATCGCGCCGCCGCCAGCGGCGCCGCGTTGCGCATGCGCCGTCGTACCGAATGCGAGAACTGCGGCAACGGCCAATGCGGCCCAACGAACAATCAAACTCACCCCCGGCACCTTTCAGACCTGCCGATGGCCACATTCAGGAATGACGTTTCATAGACCGGCCCCGGCGACTTAGCCACCCCTATTGTCCCGCGGCACAGGCTGGAAAAAGGCCACAAGCTCATCGCAAAAGAAGCCGGATATCGTTGAAAGTCGCAATCAGGGCCATCCCGATGACCAGTGCGAAGCCGACCTTCAGGCCGACTTCCTGGGCCTTCAGTCCGAGTGGTTTGCCGCGCACAGCCTCGTAGAGGTACATCGCGAGATGTCCGCCATCGAGCATGGGCACCGGTAGAAGATTGAAAACGCCCAGCACGACCGAAAGGGCGATCACCAAGTTGAGAATGCCAAGCCAGCCGGCGTGGGAGGCCTCGCCCGCCGCCTTGGCGATACGGATTGGTCCGCCCAATTCATCGACCGGACGGGTCGCCGTCAGGATCTGGGCCATCGAGGTGTAAAACATCGTCGTCATGCCCCATACGGCACGCACGCCCGCTCCCATCGCGCCCAGTACGCCATGGCTGCGAAACTCGGTCACCCCGGCCGGCCGAATGCCCAGCCGACCAATCACCTTCTCCTTGCCGGCACAGTCGACCGTCTTGTCTGCCACCGGCACTACCGTCGCCTCAAGCCGCTTTCCGTCCCGCTCGTACTTCACGACCACCGGCTGACCAGCATGGCTGCCGACCAGTTCGGGGATGCGCGAAAAATGGCTCACCGGCTTGCCGCCGATCTCCAGCAGCAGGTCGCCAACCTTGAGGCCAGCCGCCTCGGCTGGGCTGTTCGCGGCGAAGCCCCCGACGACCGGGCGGACGAGCTGATCCATACCAAGCTCGCCATAGCGCAGCGTGTTATTGTAGCGATCGGTACGTTCGCAGAAGAGCGGCACAATCTCACCGCTTAGGCGCTGGCCACCGCGGCGATACTCCACCGCCATCGGCTTGGCCCAGTAGAGGAACTGCGATTCCTGGATGTCCTCATAGCGGTCGACGCGGCGATCGGCGAGGCGAACGATCTCGTCACCCGTGCGCAGGCCAGCTTTCGCAGCAGGACCATCCGCCTGCACCGCAACGGTCGTCGGAGAGTAGGGTTCACCGGCAACAAAGAAGACGACGGTCAGAAGAAGGAATGCGAACAGCAAATTCGCCACCGGGCCGCCCAACACCACCGCGGCGCGTGCATAAAGCGGCTGAGCAAAGAAAGCTCCGCGCCGCTGGTCCGGCGAAAGCGGCGTATCGGACGGCGTGGCGCTGGTCTCGTCGCTGTCGCCCAGGAATTTGACGTAGCCGCCGAGAGGAATGGCGGAAACCTTCCACCGCGTGCCACGGCGGTCCGTCCAGCCGAATAGTTCGGGGCCGAAGCCTATCGAGAAAACTTCGGCATGGATGCCAAAACGACGTGCCACCCAGTAGTGACCGAACTCGTGAATGAAAACGAGCAGCGTCAATACCAGGACGAAGTACGGCAGGTAGGTCGTAAACAGGCTGATGACGCTTTGCATGGTTCACTACATCATTATTATCATTCTATTTCAATTGCTTAGAGAGTGCTTCCCACAGCCTTCCTCGGCTCGCCGGCGTGCCTCGAGATCGGCCGCCAGAACGTGTTGAAGTGACTCGATCGGGGCTGCCATACCTCCCCCCAACTCGAGCATCACGTCCTCGACGATGCGGGCGATGTCGAGAAACCCGATGCGGCGTGCCAAGAATGCTGCAACGGCCGTCTCGTTCGCCGCATTCAGCACGATGGATGCAAGTCCTCCCGCGACCAAGGCTTCCCGAGCCAACCGTAGGGCGGGAAAGCGGCCGGAATCGGGCGGCTCGAACGTCAGGGCCGACAAGTTCGCGAAATCGAGGCGGGCCGCCGGCCCGTCGATGCGCGATGGCCAGCCCAAAGCATAGGAGATCGGCACGCGCATGTCCTGGGTACCGAGCTGCGCCAGCACCGAGCCGTCGCGATAGGCCACCATGGAATGGATGATCGACTGGGGGTGCACGACGATCTCAAGCTTGTCGGCCGGCAGGCCAAAAAGCAAATGGGCTTCTATGATTTCGAGTCCCTTGTTCATCATGGTTGCCGAATCGATCGAGATCTTGGCCCCCATATCCCAATTCGGATGTGCCAGCGCCTGGTCTGGAGTTGCGTCGGCCATGTCCGCCAGCGACCAGTTGCGAAACGGTCCGCCCGACGCCGTCAGTATCAGCCTCTCGACCGCATCACGTTGCCTTGGCTCGAAGACCTGAAATATGGCGTTATGCTCGGAGTCGACGGGCAGCAAGACGCCCCCAGATTCGTGAACTGCCTCCGTCAACAGGTGGCCAGCGCAAATCAGCGCTTCCTTGTTGGCCAGCGCCACGATGGCGCCCCGGCGCGCCGCAGCAAGGGTCGGCGCGAGGCCGGCAAAGCCCACGACCGCGGCCATCACCCAGTCGGCCTGCCGCGACGCCGCCTCTGCAACCGCCTCGGGGCCACCGGCGGCTTCGATCGATGTACCAGCGAGGGCCTCTTTCAGGGCCCGGTAACGTTCGGGATTGGCAACCACGGCGAGGCGCGCGCGCAGCCGCCGTGCCTGCTCAGCGAGCAACTCGACCGAAGAACCGGCCACCAGCGCTTCGACACGATAGCTGGCAGGATCACGAGCGATGAGGTCGACCGTGCTTTGACCGACTGAGCCGGTCGACCCGAGAATGGTGACGCTGCGCGGCCGGTCGGCCGATGGCGCGAACCAACGGTTCATGTCCACGGCCAGCCTCCATCGATACCCAGGCGGACCAGGGCAACAAAGACCAACGCAGCGACCAGCCCGTCGACACGATCGAGCAGTCCGCCATGCCCCGGGATCAGCCGACCACTATCCTTCACGCCTGCGCCGCGTTTGACTGCGGATTCCAAAAGGTCGCCGAGTTGGCCGACAACGGCCAGTCCGGCGCCGAACAGGGCGAGCGAGACGGTCGTTCCCATACCGAATGCCCAGCCAACGGCGGCGCTGGCCGCCGCTGCCCAAGCCATTCCGCCGATCAGCCCGGACCAAGTCTTGCCCGGGCTGATGCGCGGCGCGAGCTTGGCGCCACCGGCAGATGCCCCAACAAAGTAGGCGCCAATATCGGTCGCCCAGATGCATACGACAATCCAGATGACCGTTTCACGACCCATGGCCGGCTGATGCCGAAGCCATAGGAGCGCGACTACCGCTGCAAGGGCGTAGACATAGGTTGAAAGCCGCACGATTGGCCGGCCGCGGGTCAATGAAGTCCACTCTCTGATCATCAGCGGGGCGGCCAGTGCCACTATGAGATCGATCCAGGGGAATCCGAACCAGACGGCGGCGAGCAGCAGCGGCCCGAGAACCATTGCGGAGGCGACCCGCAGCAGCAACCGGCGAACCCGCTGATCGCGCCCCGTCGGGGCGTCAGCCGCCGACGCCGCCATAACGCCGCTCGCGACGACGGAACTCGGCGACCGCCTGCTCCAAATCATCCTTGCCGAAGTCGGGCCACAGCGTGTCGACGAACACCAGCTCCGCGTAGGCACATTGCCAGAGCAGGAAATTGCTGATGCGCTGCTCGCCGCTCGTGCGGATCAATAGATCTGGATCCGGCACACCTGCGGTCAGCAGTTCACGCTCAAAGCGGCGCTCGTCGATGCCGTCGACGCTGAGATCGCCGGCGGCGACTTGCAGCGCGAGGTTCCTGCTGGCGCGCACGATCTCGTCGCGCGAACCGTAGTTGACGCAGATATTGACCTCAATTCGGCTGTTGCTTCGCGTCTTGTGCTCCGCATCGGCTATGTCGGCGACGATATCCGGCGCCAACCCTTCGCGATTGCCAATGACCCTCAGTCGGGCACCGTTCTTGCGCAACTCCTCCAGCTCACTGCGCAGATAATGGCGCAGCAGGCCCATGAGATCGCTGACCTCGTCGGCTGGCCGCGTCCAGTTCTCGGTCGAGAAGGCAAAAAGTGTCAGGACAGGAATGCCAAGCTCACCTGCACCACGGACCACCCGGCGAACCGCATCGGCTCCTCGCCGATGCCCGGCAACCCGCGGCAGGCCGCGCGCCTTGGCCCATCGCCCGTTGCCATCCATGATGATGGCAACGTGGTTGGGACCCGGCGACGGATCGGGGTTGGCAGGCAGCGGCGCGATCGACATCAAACGGTCTTGATCTCTTTTTCCTTGTGAGCCAACGCCTCGTCGACCAGTTTGACGAATCGGTCGGTAAGCTTCTGGACCTCATCGGCCTTCTGTCGGTGCTCGTCCTGAGAGATCTTATGGTCTTTCTCAGCCTTCTTCAGAGATTCCATGCCGTCGCGTCGCACATTGCGAACGGCGACACGGCCATGCTCTGCATACTTGTGCGCGAGCTTCGCAAGTTCAGCACGCCGCTCCGTGCTGAGCTCCGGGATCGGGATGCGGATCATCTGACCGTCGGGTGCCGGGTTGAGACCGAGGCCGGCTTCACGGATGGCCTTGGCGGTGGCCACGACGAGTCCCTTGTCCCACACGCTGACGGTAAGAAGGCGCGGCTCAGGCGCGCTCACGGTGCCGACCTGGTTCAGCGACATCCGCTGCCCATACGCCTCGACCATCACCGGATCCAGCAGGTTGACCGACGCGCGACCGGTCCTGAGACCGGCGAACTCCTTCTTGAGAGCGTCCATCGCGCCCTGCATGCGTTTCTCGAGTTCCTTGACATCCGCACTCATCTTCAGCCCTCGTCTTTGATGATGGTGAAGGTCCCTTCCCCGCGCATCGTCGCCGCGAATGCGCCGGGCTTGTGGATATCGAATACGATGATGGGAATGTGGTTCTCGCGCGCGAGGGAAATCGCCGAGGCATCCATCACTTGCAGGTCCCGCGACAGGACCTCCATGTACGTCAAGGAGTCATAGCGCTTGGCGCCCTTGTCCTTGCGTGGATCGGCGGAGTAGACGCCGTCGACCTGGGTGCCTTTCAGCAGTGCATCCACGCCCATCTCGGCAGCGCGCAATGCCGCCGCCGTGTCGGTCGTAAAAAACGGATTGCCCGTGCCGGCGGCGAAGATCACCACCCTGCCCTTCTCCATATGGCGGGCCGCACGGCGGCGAATATAGGGCTCGCACACTGTGGTCATCGGGATCGCCGATTGCACCCGGGTCTGCAGCCCCTGACGCTCCAGCGCGCTCTGCATGGCAAGCGAATTGATGACAGTCGCCAGCATGCCCATGTAATCGCCGCTAGCCCGGTCCATGCCCGACGCGGCCGCCGAGACGCCGCGGAATATGTTGCCGCCGCCGATCACCAGGCAAACCTGCACCCCCATGCTGTGCACGGCCTTCACTTCCTGCGCGACCATGGCGACCATGGCAGGGTCCAATCCATACTCGCGATGACCCATCAGACCCTCTCCCGAGAGCTTGAGAAGGACACGGCGATAGCGAGGACCGGACGGCATCAGATGCCCCTGAATGCGTGTTCTTGGGCAGCGCTGGCCTCCCGCCCGCGCGCCGGTGCCATTTTCATACTACTTCTTGAGCTGGGCAGCCACCTCGGCGGCGAAGTCCTCGGACTTCTTCTCGATGCCCTCGCCCAGGGCAAAGCGCAGGAACCCTGCCAAGCGAACCGGTGCGCCGACCTGCTTGGCGGCTTCCTCGACGATCTTCGAGACACGGCTCTTGCCATCGATGACGAAGACCTGCTCCAGCAGAACGACCTCCTGGTGGAACTTGCGCAGGCCACCCTCGACCACCTTGGCGACAATCTCGGCGGCCTTGCCCGTCTGGCCAGCCTTCTCGGCAAGCACCGCGCGCTCACGCTCGATCGCCGCCGGGTCGAGCTCGGCCACGGTCAGGGACTGGGGATTGGCAGCGGCCACATGCATGGCAAGCTGCTTGGCCAGTGCCGAAAGCTTGGTCTTGTCGCCGGTCGACTCGAGGGCTACCAGGACACCGATCTTGCCGAGATCGGGGGCCACTGCGTTGTGCACGTAGGCCACGACGACGCCGTCCGGAACCGACAGCGCGGCGCTCCGGCGGAGGGACATGTTCTCGCCGATGGTGGCGATCAGGTGCGTGAGTTCGCCCTGGACGTCGCGGCCCGTGCCCGGGAACGGCGTGGCCGCTATCCTGGCCAAGTCGCCGTCGGTGTCGAGCGCGATGCCGGCGGCGGTGGCGACGAACTTCTGGAAGATGTCGTTGCGACCGACGAAGTCGGTCTCGGCATTGACTTCGATGACGGCACCGCGACTGCCGCGAGCCACCACGCCGACCAGGCCCTCGGCCGCCACGCGGCCTGCCTTCTTCGCCGCCGCTGACAGCCCTTTGGTGCGCAGCCAGTCGACCGCCTTCTCGAGATCGCCCTGCGTCTCGCCCAGCGCCTTCTTGCAATCCATCATGCCTGCGCCGGTTTTCTCGCGCAGTTCCTTGACCAGGGAAGCGGTGATCTCAGCCATGTCTTGCTCCGTTTGGTACGACAAGGGCCGGTCTTCCGACCGGCCCCGTCCTATTTCCGCAGGTGAAGGGGCCGGGCTTAAGCAGCCGGCGCCGCCTCGGCGGCCGCGCCGTCGGCTCCCGCAGGGACCTCCTCGGCGGGGGGCTCGCTGAGTTCGCCGACGTCGCCACCGGAGGCTGCGATCTCGGCGCGGATGCCGTCGAGCACGGCACCCGATACAAGTTCGCAAAACAGCGAAACGGCGCGGATGGCATCGTCATTGCCCGGGATCGGAAAGTCGACGCCGTCCGGGTCGGAGTTGCTGTCGAGGATCGCCACGATCGGAATGCCGCGCTTGCGAGCTTCCTGGACGGCGATCGCTTCTTTGTTGGTATCGATGATGAACAGCAGATCGGGCGTGCCACCCATTTCCTTGATGCCGCCCAACGACCGCTCGAGCTTGTCGCGCTCGCGCGTCAGGTCGAGCTGCTCTTTCTTGGTAAGCCCCATGACCTCGCCTTTGAGGCGCTCGTCGAGCTCGCGCAGGCGCTTGATCGAGGCGGAGATGGTCTGCCAGTTGGTGATCATGCCGCCCAGCCAGCGGTGATTCACGTAGTACTGTCCGCAACGCTTCGCCGCATCGGCGACGCGCTCGGCCGCAGCGGCCTTGGTGCCGACGAACAGGACGCGTCCGCCGCTGGCGACCACGTCGCGAACCCGCTGCAGCGCCTGCTCGAGGAGCGGCACCGTCTTGGTGAGGTCGATGATATGGACCCCGTTGCGCACCCCGAACAGGTACGGCTTCATCTTGGGGTTCCAGCGGCGCGTGTGATGGCCGAAGTGAACGCC
>JAIETA010000060.1 GCA_019745575.1 Reyranella sp.
CGGTCGACGCCAACCTCCTGCACTCCTCCAGCGAGGGCAAGATCCTGGAGGATCCCTGGGAAGAGGCCGACGAGATCGTCTACCAGCGCACCATTTCGCCCGAGGCCGCACCCGACAAGGCGACCTACGTCACGATCGACTTCGAGAAGGGCGATGCTGTCGCCGTCGACGGCCAGAAGATGTCACCGGCGACGCTCCTCACCAGGCTTAACGAACTCGGCAAGGCCAACGGCATCGGTCGCCTCGATCTCGTGGAGAACCGCTTCGTCGGCATGAAGAGCCGCGGCATCTACGAGACGCCCGGCGGCACCATTCTTCATGCCGCCCATCGCGGCATCGAATCGATCACACTCGACCGCGGCGCCGGCCACCTGAAGGACGAGCTGATGCCGAAGTACGCCGAGCTGGTCTATTTCGGCTTCTGGTACTCGCCGGAACGCGAGATGCTGCAAGCGCTGATCGACAAGAGCCAGGAGAACGTCACCGGCACGGTGCGACTAAAACTCTACAAGGGCAACACGACGGTGGTCGGCCGCAAGTCACCCCACTCGCTCTACTCGATGCAGCATGTCACCTTCGAAGACGATCAAGGCGCCTACAACCAGCGCGATGCCGAGGGCTTCATCAAGCTGAATGCGCTGCGGCTGCGGCTGAGGGCGATCGGGCAGGGCGGACCGAAGGTCTGAGCGCACAAGAGCGGTGCAAAGGCCTGCTTCGGCAGCTAGTCTTGCGTAACTGCGGAGTTCTGGATGCCTTTCGACGAGAGCGGCCACCCGGCGCCGCGCCGCGGGACGGGTGAACGGGCCATCAACCTGCCGCCCGTGCTGCTATGGCTGATCGGCATCAATGTCGCGGTCCAGCTCGTCCGCGAGGTGCTGGGCGAGCGTGTCGACCTGGACCTGGTGATGAACTTCGGACTGGTGCCGGCGACCTACACGTCCGCCGGCGGCCATGACCTGTTTTCGCTGCTGGCCGCGCCGATCACCTACCAGTTCCTGCACGGCGGCTGGCTGCATCTCGGCATCAACATGGTGACCCTGGCGGCGTTCGGCGTGCCGGTCGTGCGCATGCTGGGTGCGCGCCGCTTTCTCCTGTTCTATCTCTCGGCCGGGATCGTGGCTGGCTTCGTCCATGTGTTCTTCTTTCCCGACTCCGGCGATCCCGTGGTCGGGGCGTCGGGTGCCATCAGCGGGGTGTTCGGGGCCGTCCTGATGCTCATGCGCCATGTCGGCAGCCTGCCGTCGCTGCTGCCGATCGCCGGCATCTGGATCGCGCTCAACGTTTTCTTCGGGGTGGTCGGTGGCACCCCGGGCGCCGGTGGCGAATCGATCGCCTGGACCGCCCATATCGGCGGCTTCCTCTACGGTCTCGCCACCATCCGCCTGTTCATGCCGCGGCCCGACGCCTAGATCCGAAGGCGCATGGCCGCGCTATAGTCGCCGCCATGGCCGACCAACCGATTCCCCTGCGGCGCATTCTGGCGGCCAACGCCGTGGCGTTGGCGCCATCGGCGATTGCCCTCGCGGTGCTCTATGGCTACGGCGCGCTGGCGGGCCGGCCCGCCCTGATCGCGCTGGCCGGCATTGCCGTGGTGACGGGCGTGCTGGTCCAGCGCTATCTGGGGTCGCTGGCGCGGTTCGCCCGGTTCGTCGGTGAACTGGCGGCCGAACGCGAACCGGCGATGCCGCGGCTGCAGTTTGCGCCGGCGACCGAGGAGCTGGCGGCGGCGGCGGCCACGCTGTCTGCGGGCTGGCGCCGTCAACGCGCGTCGATCGACAATCTCGCGGCGTCCGCACAGGCCATCGTGGATGGACTTCCCGACCCGCTGATCGCGGTCGACCGGCAACGACGCATCGTGCGGACCAATCTCGCCGCCGTGGCCCTGCTGGGTCAGGCCGGTCCGGACCGCGATCTGTCGACAGCGCTGCGCCATCCGCAGCTCCTGTCGGCGGTCGACACGCTGCTCGAGACCGGCGCCGACGGGAACTTCGCCAGCGCGGAGCGTCGCGCGGTCGATCTCGTGCTGGCTGGCCCGCCCGAGATCGACGTCGTTGCCCACTTGCAGCGGCTGCCGCGGGCGGCTGCCGACGGCTCGCTCGCCTTGATCGTGCTGCACGACATCACCGCGCAGCGGCGGGCCGAACGCATGCGCGCCGATTTCGTGGCCAATGCCAGCCACGAACTCAAGACGCCGATTGCCGGTCTCGCGGGCTTCATTGAAACCCTGCGCGGTCCGGCGCGCGACGACGCCGCGGCGCGCGAGCGCTTTCTCGGCATCATGGCCGAGCAGGCCGACCGCATGCGACGCCTGGTCGACGACCTGCTGACGCTGTCGCGCATCGAGCAGCACGAGCATGCCAGGCCCGCCGCCGCCGTCGACCTCGACCACGTGCTGCGCGGCGTTCTCGATCTGCTGCAGCTCAAGGCGTCATCGCGCAGCGTGACGATCGAACTCGAGGTCGCGCCGGCGCTGGCCAAGGCGGTGGGCGATCACGACGAACTCACCATCGTTTTCCAGAACCTGATCGACAATGCGCTGAAGTATGCCAAGCCCTCGACCGCAGTGCGCGTCGTGGCGCGGCCGGCCGGCCAGGGCACCATATCTGTCTCGGTCAGCGACGAGGGCGACGGCATTCCGGCCGTCCATCTGCCGCGGCTCACCGAGCGGTTCTATCGCGTCGACACCGCGCGCTCACGCCAGCTGGGCGGCACCGGCCTCGGCCTTGCCATCGTCAAGCACGTGGTGAACCGCCATCGCGGTCGCCTCGATATCCAGAGCACGCCCGGCAGGGGCTCGACCTTCACGATTACCCTGCCGGCGGTGGGCTGACGTTACCCACAGGGTCGGTTTCGCCGGCCACGAGCGTCATTGATCTGTAACAATTATGCAGTAAATCAATTGCGGTAGGCTTCTACGACTCCGGCGCGCCGAGCCGGCGTCGCGGACCGCCGGCTTCGGTTTCAGTTCCCTGCGCCGCGTCCAACAAGGAGAACCGATGCTTAAGCGTATGACCGCCGTCCTCGCCACCGCGGGTCTCGGACTCGTGGTCGCCGGCACGGCCCACGGACAGGCCCGCGATCAGATCCGTATCGCCGGCTCGTCGACCGTCTTCCCGTTCAGCACGCTCGTCGCCGAGAATTTCGGCAAGATGGGCAAGTTCAAGACGCCGATCGTCGAGAGCACCGGCACCGGCGGCGGCATCAAGCTGTTCTGCCAGGGTGTCGGCGCCCAGAATTCCGACATCGCCAACGCCTCGCGGCGCATGACCAAGGCCGAGTTCGAGCAGTGCCAGAAGGCCGGTGTCACGGCGATCACCGAGGTCAAGATCGGCTTCGACGGAATCGTGGTCGCCTACAAGAAGGGCGGACCGAAGATCGACCTGACGCGCGCCCAGATCTGGCAGGCGCTCGCCCGCCAGGTGCCGGTCGATGGCAAGCTGGTGGCAAACCCCTACAAGACCTGGAACCAGATCGATCCGAAGCTGCCGAATTTGGCGATCGAGGTCATGGGCCCGCCGCCGACGTCGGGCACGCGCGACGCCTTCGTCGAACTCGTCATGGATGAAGGCTGCAAGAAGTTCCCCGTCGTGATGGCCCTCGAGGGCCAGGCCCGGCGTCAGGCCTGCGCGCAGATCCGCGAGGACGGCGCCTTCATCGAAGCCGGCGAGAACGACAATCTGATCGTGCAGCGCATCGTCAGCGGCAAGCCGGGCGTGCTCGGCGTGTTCGGCTTCAGCTTCCTCGAGGAGAACGAGGACAAGTTGAGCGGCGCGCTGGTCGAGGGTGTTGTGCCGAACTTCGACAACATCGCCAGCGGCAAGTATCCGGTGGCCCGTTCGATGTTCTTCTATGTCAAGAACGCCCATGTCGGCGTCATCCCGGGCATCAAGGAGTTCATCGCCGAATTCACCAGCGAAAAGGCGATGGGCGAAAACGGCTATCTCGAGAAGAAGGGCCTGATTCCGCTGCCCAAGGCGGAGCGCGAGAAGGTCCGTGGCGACGCGGCCAACATGACGGCCCTGTCGCTCTAACTGAAGAAAGTGGTGGGCGGCGGATCGCCAGCGATCCGCCGCCTTGCCGCCTCGTGACGGCGGCAAGGAAGGGTGAGGGGGACAATGACGATCTGGGTGCTCTTGCTCGTGGTGCTCGCCCTGTCGGTCGCGGGCTTCTACATGGGCCGCAGCCGGGCGCTGGCGGTAGCCGGCGGCAAAGCGCGGTCGCTCCACTCCCTGCCCTCGTATCACGGCTGGTATGTCATCGCCTGGTGCGGTCTTCCGGCCCTCCTGCTTCTCGGCGTCTGGGTCATGTTCGAGGACGCCATCCTGCGATCGATCGTGGTCGGTGCCCTGCCGCCCGCCATCTCAGGCCTGCCCCCGGACAAGCTCAGCCTTATCGTGACCGACATCCGGAACCTCGCTGGCGGTGTCGGCTCGGTCGATGCCGCGTCGCCCGAGATCAAGGCTGCCGTCGCCCACTATCTGTCGCTGCGCGGCATCGCCAATGCGGCCATGTGGGTCGTGGTTCTTCTGGTTTTCGTGGCCGGCGCCAGCCTCGCCCGCGGCCGCATCGCGCCGAACTTCCGGTCGCGAAATGCGACCGAGCGGGTCCTGCAAATCATCCTGCTGGCCGCCGCCACCATCGCCATCCTGACGACGGTCGGCATCGTGTTGTCCCTGATCTTCGAGGCGGGCGCCTTCTTCGCGCGCGTGCCGCCGCAGGAGTTCCTGTTCGGCCTGACCTGGAGCCCGCAGACGGCGCTGCGCGCCGAGCAGGTCGGCTCGTCCGGCGCCTTCGGTGCGGTGCCGCTGTTCGTCGGCACGCTGCTGATCGCGGTCATCGCGATGGTGACGGCCGTGCCGATCGGGCTGATGGCCGCCGTCTACATGTCGGAATACGCCCATGCCACGGTGCGGTCGATCGCCAAGCCGGCCCTCGAAGTGCTGGCCGGCATCCCGACCGTGGTTTACGGCTTCTTCGCCGCACTTACCGTGGCGCCGGCGATCCGCGAAGCCGGCAACGCCCTCGGGTTCGACGTGGCGTCGCAGTCGGCGCTGGCGGCCGGCCTGGTGATGGGCGTGATGATCATCCCCTTCGTCTCGTCGCTGTCCGACGACGTGATCAGTGCGGTGCCGCGGTCCCTGCGCGAGGGCGCCTATGCCGTGGGCGCCACGCAAGCAGAGACCATCCGCCAGGTGATCCTGCCGGCAGCGTTGCCCGGCATCGCCGCGTCGGTCGTGCTGGCGTTCAGCCGGGCGCTGGGCGAGACCATGATCGTCGTCATGGCGGCGGGCCTGGCCGCCAACCTCACGATCAATCCGCTGGCCGCCGTCACGACCGTCACGGTGCATATTGCGGCGCTGCTGGTCGGCGACCAGGAGTTCGACAGCCCCAAGACCCTCGCGGCCTTCGCACTCGGTCTCGTCCTCTTCCTCGTGACGCTGTCGCTCAACATCTTCGCGTTGCGCCTCGTGAACAAGTATCGGGAACGCTATGACTGACATGGTCGCCAACGGCACGCTGTCGCGGGGCGAAGGCCGCCGCGGCGTCCACACCACGGCACAGGCCGACGCGCGCCTGCGCAAGCGCTATGCCGCCGAACTGCGCTTCAAGCTGTACGGCCTGGCGGCGGTTTCCGTGGCGATCCTGGCGCTGGTCGTGCTGCTCGCCAGCATCCTGCATGGCGGGCTCACCGCGTTCGTGTCGACCCAGATCCGGCTCGACGTCGAGTTCGACCCCAAGGTCATCGATGCCAGGGGCGGTCGCGAGGCGCTTCTCCAGGCGGACTGGGCGAAGATCGTCGACGCGGCCCTGGAGGCCAAGTTCCCCGACGCCACCTCGCGGCCGGCGCGGCGCGCGCTGTCCGGCCTGGTCAGCCCCGGCGCCCAGCAGGAACTGCGCAACATGGTGATCGCGGACCCGTCCCTGATCGGCCAGAAGCGTACCGTCTGGCTGACCGCGTCGAGCGACGTCGACATGTTCATGAAGGGCTACTACGAGCGTCCCAAGCCAGGGGCGCCGGAAGGCGGGCGTATCAACGAGCGCTCGATCGGCTGGATCGACCGGCTGGTGGCCGAGGGCGCCATCGAGAAGCGCTTCAACACCCGCTTCTTCACCGCCGCCGACAGCCGCGAGCCCGAGCTGGTCGGCGTCTGGGGCGGCATCGTCGGCTCGTTCTACACGCTGCTCATCACGCTGGCGCTGGCCTTCCCGATCGGCGTCGCCGGTGCCATCTACCTCGAGGAGTTCGCGCCCAAGAACCGCTTCACCGACCTGATCGAGGTCAACATCAACAACCTGGCGGCCGTACCGTCGATCGTCTACGGCCTGCTCGGCCTCGCCGTATTCATCAACGCCTTCGGCATGCCGAGATCGGCGCCGTTGGTCGGCGGCTGCGTGCTGGCGCTCATGAGCCTGCCGATCATCATCATCGCCGGCCGCGCCGCGCTCAAGGCGGTGCCGCCGTCGATCCGCGAGGCCGCCCTCGGGGTCGGTGCGTCGAAGATGCAGATGGTGCTGCACCATGTCCTGCCGCTCGCCATGCCGGGCATGCTGACCGGCACCATCCTCGCGATGGCCCATGCGCTGGGCGAGACGGCACCGCTGCTGATGATCGGCATGGTTGCCTTCGTCGTCGACATTCCGACCAGCCCGCTGCAGGCCGCGACCGTTCTGCCGGTCCAGATCTTCATGTGGGCCGACCATCCCGAGCGCGGCTTCGTCGAAAAGACGTCGGCGGCCATCATCGTGCTGCTGGTCTTCCTGCTGGCCATGAACGCCGTCGCCATCTATCTGCGCAAGAAGTTCGAAAGGAAGTGGTGAGATGAACGCCGACACGAAGAAGAACGGCGCGCCGCACGACGTCAAGGTCAAGGCACGTGACGTCAACGTCTACTACGGCGCCAAGCATGCACTGAAAGGCGTGACACTCGACATGCTCGACCGCCAGGTCACCGCCCTGATCGGCCCGTCCGGCTGCGGCAAGTCGACCTTCCTGCGCTGCATCAACCGCATGAACGACACGATCGACGGCTGCCGGGTCGAGGGCAAGATCGACCTCGACGGCGCCGACATCTACGACAAGTC
Source organism: Reyranella sp. (assembly GCA_019745575.1). Taxonomy (GTDB): domain Bacteria; phylum Pseudomonadota; class Alphaproteobacteria; order Reyranellales; family Reyranellaceae; genus Reyranella. The sequence continues at coordinate 7,084 of JAIETA010000060.1, forward strand.
GCTCGACGTGGTGCAGCTGCGGGCGCGTGTCGGCATGGTTTTCCAGAAGCCCAATCCGTTTCCCAAGTCGATCTACGACAACGTGGCTTACGGTCCGCGCATTCATGGCCTGGTGGCGGGCAAGCCCGAGACCGACGAGATCGTCGAGCGCAGCCTGCGCAGCGCCGGCCTGTGGGACGAGGTCAAGGACCGCCTCGAGGAGTCCGGCACCGCCCTGTCGGGCGGCCAGCAGCAGCGCCTGTGCATTGCCCGCGCCATCGCGGTCAGCCCCGAGGTCATCCTGATGGACGAACCCTGCTCGGCGCTGGATCCGATCGCCACGGCCAGGATCGAGGAGCTGATCGACGAGTTGCGCGGCGACTTCGCCATCGTGATCGTCACCCATTCCATGCAGCAGGCGGCCCGCGTGTCGCAGAAGACCGCGTTCTTCCATCTCGGCGTCATGGTCGAACACGGCGACACGACGCAGATCTTCACGACGCCGCGCGAGGAACGCACCCAGGCCTACATTACCGGACGCTTCGGCTGATCCCCCGGACCACCGCCGGCGCACGCAAGGAGAACCAAGAATGGCTTCCGAACATATGGTCAAGCGCTTCGACGACGAGCTGATCCTGCTCAACCGGACGCTGAGCGAGATGGGTGGCCTGGTGGAGATCCAGCTCGCCCAGGCCCTGACGGCGGTGCGCGACCGCGACACCGAGGTCGCCGAGCAGGCGATCGCCGACGATGCGCGGATCGATGCGCACGACGCCGCCATCCAGGAGCAGACGGTCAAGCTGCTGGCGCTGCGCCAGCCCATGGCGATCGACCTGCGCGTCGTGCTGTCGTCGATCAAGATCGCCGCAGCGCTCGAGCGCATCGCCGACTATGCCAAGAACACCGCCAAGCGCAGCATCGTGCTCACCCAGGCGACGGCGCCGTCCGCGGCCGTGAACGGCATCGATCGGCTGGGCCGCCTGGTCCGCACCGCCCTCAAGGACGTGCTCGATGCCTTCGCCCAGGGCGATGTCGCAAAGGCGCGTGCCGTCTGGGAGCGCGACGAGGAAATCGACCAGGTCTACACCGGCCTGTTCCGCGAACTTCTGACGTACATGATGGAGGATCCGCGCACGATCACGGCCTGCACGCACCTGCTGTTCATGGCCAAGAACATCGAGCGCGCCGGCGACCATGTCACCAACATCGCCGAGCTGGTCAGCTTCCGTGCCACCGGCCACGGCTTCGACGAGGCACGGCCCAAGGGCAGTGCGGCCATGTACGCGACGGGAGCGACGCCATGAATATGGCCGCTGCCACGACCTCCCGGCGCGACAGCCAGACCTCGTCGATGAAGCCCAGCGTGCTTATCGTCGAGGACGAGACCGCGCTGGTCGAGCTGCTGCGCTACAACCTCGAACAGTCGGGCTTCAAGGTCGGCGTCGCCTACGACGGCGAGGAGGCGCTGCGCGCGATCCAGGAGGACGTGCCCGACCTGATCCTGCTCGACTGGATGCTGCCGCTGATGTCGGGCATCGAAGTCTGCCGCCAGCTCCGCCGCCAGACGGCAACCGCCAACGTGCCGATCATCATGCTGACCGCGCGCGGCGAGGAGGGCGACCGGATCCGCGGACTGGACGCCGGCGCCGACGACTACGTCTCCAAGCCGTTCTCGCCCAGCGAGCTGGTGGCCCGCATCCGCGCCGTGCTGCGCCGCATCCGCCCGGCGCTGGCCGACGAGGCGCTGGGCTACGCCGACATCGTCATGGATCTGGTGGCGCACCGCGTCACCCGCGCCGGCAAGCCCGTCCATCTCGGCCCCACCGAGTTCCGCCTGCTGCGGCATTTCATGGAGCATCCCGGCCGCGTCTTCTCGCGCGAGCAGCTGCTCGATGCGGTGTGGGGCAAGGATGTCTATGTCGAGGCCCGCACCGTCGACGTCCACATCCGCCGCCTGCGCATGGCGCTGAACGGCGAAAGCCACGCCGACCTCATCCGCACCGTCCGCGCCGCCGGCTACGCGCTCGATGCCACGCCGGGCTGAACCGGACTTTTCCACACCGCCAGTAACGGTTTTGTAGCGTCGGGCTTCTACAAGGCATTGCTCGTTCCCGGCCGGCAACCCCACGCCCCGCTCCGGAATGGGCCTGTCCCCCGGCGCGCGGTGACACCCCGACGCCGACGTACTTCCCCTCCTTCCTTCAGGAAGGAGGGGTTTCTTTTTCGAAGCGCCGCCGCACCACGAGCGCCAGCACGAACGCCGGGATGCCGAGCAGCGCGGTGTAGATGAAGAAGATCGCATAGCCACCGAACTTGTAGGTGGCGGAGAATTCCTCCTGCAGGCGGTCGACGACCCAGCCCGACGAGCCGCCCAGCAGCTTGCCGGGCAGCGTCATGATCGAGGTGAAGAGCGCGTACTGCGTCGCCGTGTAGGCGGTGTTGGTGAGGCCGGACAGGAAGGCGATGAAGATCGAGCCCGACATGCCGCCGACCAGATTGTCGATGCTGATGGCGATCGTGAGGATGAGGATGTCGGGCTGGCCGACCCAGGCGAGCCACGAGAAGGTGAGATTGCTGGCCGCGATCAGGAACACTGCCGGCATCAGGAGTCGCGCCGCGCCGATGCGGAACACGAGCGCGCCGCCCAGCAGGGCGCCCAGGATCGACATTATGAAGCCGTAGATCTTCGAGACGTTGGCGATCTGGTCCTTGCTGAAACCCATGTCGATGTAGAAGGGGTTCGCCATCACGCCCATGGCGATGTCGGAAAGACGGAACAGGCCGATGAACAGCAGCAGGACGACGGCCATCCAGCCGTAGCGCGCGAAGAAGTCGACGAACGGGCAGACGATGGCGCCATAGAGGAAGACCAGCGCCCGACGCACCCCGTTGGGCAGATGGCCGACACGCCCGGCGAAGTCCGCGACCTTGCCCTCGAGTTCGCTGGTGCCGGCCGCGGCGCGGCGTTCCGGCTCGGAGATCGCGAGCGTCGTGACGATGCCGACAAGGCCGAGCGCCGCCATGGTCTGGTAGGCCGCCTCCCAGGACACGAACTCGGCGATGTAGAGCGCGCCGGCGCCGGCCGCCAGCACGGCGATGCGGTAGCCGAGCTGGTAGGTGGCGGCGGTGGCGCCCTGCAGGCTGGCATCGGTCGCCTCGATGCGGAAGGCATCGAGCGCGATGTCCTGCGTCGCCGAGGAGAAGGCGACGACCAGGGCGAACACGACCATCCACCAGAGCTCGGTGCGCGGGTCGCAGAACGCCATCGCGAGCAGGCCGCCCGCGATGCCCGTCTGCGCCAGCAGCATCCAGGCGCGGCGGCGTCCCAGCCAGCGCGTCAGCACCGGCAGCGGCACGCGGTCGACGACCGGCGACCATACGAACTTGAACGAGTAGGTGATGCCGATCCAGCTCACGAAGCCGATCGCGGTGCGACTGATGCCGAACTCGCGCAGCCACGCCGAGAGCGTGGAGAAGACCAGCAGGAACGGCAGCCCGGCCGAGAAGCCGAGAAACACGAGCTGGACGACGCGCGGATGCCTGTACGTCGCGAGAGTCTCGCGCCAGCTCTTTTCCTGCGAGAGGCTCACGACCCCCTCCGTCGCCGATTACGGCGACACCTCCCCCGAAGACGGGGGAGGAGAAGGAAATCAACCTCCTCCCCCGTCATACGGGGGAGGTGCCCCGTAGGGGCGGAGGGGGTCAGAGGCACAAGCCCGTCGCTCAAATCAGGCCCTTCAGCGCTTGCTCGGGCCGCGCACCGACATGGGAGATGATCTCGGCGGCGGCGACGCCGCCCAGCCGGGCGCACTCGGCCAGCGGCTTGCCGTTCGTGAAGCCGAACAGGAAGCCGGCGGCGTAGAGGTCGCCGGCGCCGGTCGTGTCGACGACCCTGGCGACCGGCGCCGCCGGCACGGTGTGGACTTCGCCGCCCTTCACCACGACCGAACCCTTCTCGCTGCGCGTGAGTGCGGCGATCTTGGCCTCCTTGCGTGTCGCCTCGAGGGCCGCCTCGAACGAATCGACTTGGTAGAGCGATTTGATCTCGGATTCGTTGGCGAACAGGATATCGACCTTGTCGCGGACCAGGGCGCGGAACTCGTCGCGGTAGCGATGAACGCAGAACGAATCCGACAGGGTGATCGACACCAGCCGGCCGGCGGCGTGGGCCGCGTCCATCGCCTTCAGCACCGCCTGCTTGGCGGCCGGGGCGTCCCAAAGATAGCCTTCGACATAGGTCACCTGGGCGGCGGCCACGCGCTTGGTTTCGATATCGGCCGGTCCCAGGCCCGTGCAGGCGCCGAGGTAGGTGTTCATGGTCCGCTGCGCGTCGGGCGTCACCAGGATCAGGCAGCGCGCGGTGGCCGGGCCGGACGTGGCGCTGGGCGTCTCGAACGACACGCCGGTCGCCTTGAGGTCGTGGCCGAACACGGCACCGAGCTGGTCGTTGCGCACCTTGCCGATGTAGGCGCCGCGGCCGCCGAACGAGGCGATGCCGGCCATGGTGTTGCCGCAGGAGCCGCCGGAGACTTCGACGCCGGGCCCCATGGCGGCGTAGAGCTTCTCGGCCCGCGCCTCGTCGATCAGCATCATGCTGCCCTTCACCAGGCCGTGCTTTCCGAGGAACGCTTCCTCGGAGCGGGAGATCACGTCGACGATGGCGTTGCCGATTCCCAGGACGTCGAAGGCGGCGGATGTCATGAAGTCTCCCGTACCGTTACAAAGTCAGCAGATGCATGCCGGGCTTGGTCTCTTCCAGCAAGGTCACGATCCCGGCGACCGTGAAGGGAACGTCGGCGCGCAGGCTCGCGCGGTCGATGTCGAGGGCGCGCAGGCCCATTTCGCACACGATGAAGCGGCAGCCAAGCTCCACGCAGGCCTGCAGCAGCGTCTCGAAGTCGCCGACCCCGCGCTCCCGATTGAGGGCGTCGCGACCCCAATCGTCGAGCCCACCATTCTCGGGACTTGGTGGTGGGCCCGTGAGCGCCCGGATGCCGGCCATGGTGAAGAACAGCACGGCCGGCTTGTTGACCGCCAGCGCCGCGGCGGCCAGCGCCAGCGCATAGTGGACGCTCTCGTAGTCGCCGGCGCGCACGATCACCGACAGGCCGCCCTCGGGAGTCTTCATGGCTTGCGGCTGGAGGAAGGACCGCAGGTCGGGCAGTCCGGCCGCTTGGCGATGGCCATTTCGTCGAACGAGCCCGCCAGCGCGTCGTACATCAGCAATCTGCCCGACAGCGAGCGGCCGATGCCGAGGATCTCCTTCACCACCTCGGTGGCCTGAAGGGCGCCCAGGGTGCCGGCCAGCGCGCCCAGCACGCCGGCCTGGGCGCAGCTCGGCACGGCCTCCTCGGACGGCGCCGCCGGGAAGATGCAGCGCAGGCAGGGATGGTCCGGCCCGCGCCATGCCATGTAGGTCGAGATCTGTCCGTCGAAGCGCAGGATCGCTGCCGAGACGAGCGGCTTGCGCAGGCGGTAGCAGGTGTCGTTCAGCAGATAGCGCGTGGCGAAGTTGTCGCTGCCGTCGGCCACCACGTCGTAGTCGGTGAGAATCCGCTCGGCGTTGTGCGGCGCCAGCCGCTCGGCGTGCGGGCGCACCGTCACTTCCGGGTTGATGTCGGCCAGCGCGCGCCGAGCGCTGTCGACCTTGGCGAGCCCGACGTCGGCGGTGCGGTGGATCACCTGGCGCTGCAGGTTGGAGAGATCGACCTTGTCGTCGTCGATCACGCCCAGCGTGCCGACCCCGGCCGCCGCGAGGTACTGCAGCAGCGGCGCGCCCAGCCCGCCGGCGCCGACCACCAGCACCCGCGCCGCCACCAGCCGCGCCTGGCCCACGCCGCCGATCTCCGCCAGCACGATATGGCGGGCGTAGCGGCGGATTTGCAGCTCGGTGAGGGGCTCGGCGAGGAGGGGCGGCGACGTCATGGTCCGCTTATAGCATGGGACCCGGCGTCGAATGGCTGTATGAGCTTGGCCGATGAAGCCCTCCGCCGAACGTCCGACGCTGGCGCCTGCCCTGCTGATCCTGCTGGCGCTGCTGTCGGCCTTCACGCCGCTGTCGATCGACATGTATCTGCCGGCGCTGCCGGCCATCGCCGCCGACCTGCGTGGCTCGGCCGGCGACATCCAGCTCACCCTGTCGGCCTTCATGATCGCCTTCGGCCTCGGCCAGATCTTTTATGGCCCGGCCGGCGACCGCTTCGGCCGGCGCCCCGTCGTCCTGACCGGCCTCGCCATCTATGTCCTGACCAGCGTCGGCTGTGCCTTCGCGCTGGAGGCCGGCCACCTGATAGGCCTGCGGCTGCTGCAGGGGCTGGCGGCGTGTGGCGGCGTCGTGCTGGCGCGCACCATGGTGCGCGACCTCGCCGAGAAGGATCAGGCGGCGCGCGCTCTCTCGCTGATGCACGCCTGCTCCTCGCTTGCCCCCATGCTGGCGCCGCTGATCGGCGGCCAGATCCTGTGGTTCCTGGGCTGGCGGGCGATCTTCTGGACGCTGGCGGCGCTCGGCGTGGTGGCGCTGGGTGCGGCGTGGTGGCGCCTGCCCGAGACTCTGCGGCCGGAACATCGCCAACCCCTGGTGCTGTCCTCGGTGCTAAAGCGCTTCGGCGAGCTTTTCCGTCACCGCGCCTTCATGGGCTATGCGCTCTGCGGCGCGTTCCAGTTCGCCGCTCTTTTCTCGTTCCTGTCCGGCGCGCCCTTCGTGTTCATCGAGCGCTACGGCGTGGCGCCCAGCGAGTTCGGCCTGATCTTCGCCGGCATGATCGTGTTCATGACCGTGGGCAGCCTGCTCAACGCCCGCTTCGTGGCAGTGTTCGGCGCCGGCCGGATCCTCCGCTATGCCGTGATCGTGCCCGCGGTCGCCGGTTCCACGGCGCTGGTGCTGGGTCTTATCGAGACGCGCACCGGCGCGGTCGGCCTGTGGCCGTTCCTGCTCTGCTTCGCGCCGCAGATCGCGGCCATCAGCCTGATCGGCGCCAATTCTATGGCGATGGCGCTGCAACGCTATCCCCACATGGCGGGCACCGCCTCGTCGCTGACCGGCGTCATCACCTTCGGGCTGGGGGCGGCCTTCGGCGCCGCCGTCGGCCAGGCGCTCGACGGCACCATCGCGCCCATGACCACCGCGATCGGCCTGGCCGGAATCCTCTGCCTGCTGTCGCACCGGGTGTTGGTGCCGCGGGAATAGGGGCCGCCGCGGGCTAAAATGCCTTCGGCAGTCCCGCCTGCTTCATGATCGCGTTGGCGGTGTGGCGTGAAAGGATTTTGGAGTCGACGGGAAAGTTCCTGTTGGTCAGCGGGCTATACCAGATTTCGTGATCGCCCTTGCCGGCGCGAACGACCTTGCAGTTGTTCGCGGTCAGGATCTTTTTCACCTGGGGGCTGTAGTCGGACACGTCACGCGGACAGGCGCACGTTCTGATCTTCGACCCAATGGATTGTCATGTCGCGAGGGACCGAAGCAGGCGGCAGTAGATGGGCATTCAGGGCCAGCAGCTCGGGCACGCGTTCCTGGAGACACCGAACGAGGCGTTCCTTGTCCTCGGCCTCGGCGACCAAGCCGGGAATGTCGTCGCTCGTCGCGACCCATACGCGCGCCTCGTTGTCCCACTCAGCGACGACCAGATACGGTTTCATGTCGCCCTCCCTGCTCGTTCCACCGGGCAATCCGGATAATTCGTATCACTCGATGGGCCCGCTGACCACCGCGGTCGGCCTGGCGGGTACGCGGCCAGCCGGGCTACCGCCGCCGGCTGATCGAAACCGTGGTGCCGCAGATGACACGCTGGTTGCCCGAGGAAGAAGCCGAACGCACGCGGCAGGCTTTCGGGCAGGCGCTGTCGGCCTGAAGGCGCTGGCCGGCGGCCGCCCGACCTGCGGACGGCGCATGGCAGGATTGCGATTAAAAAGTTGCAGGTTCAGCAGGGAAAATGCTATATTTCTGTTAAGCTGACGCTTGGACCGCGTCGGCCTTTTCTTTTCCGGCAAGACCTGCCCGCGGCCGTCCGCGGGTTCGCGCCATGCGCTCGGTGCAGCCGCCGCGGCTCCTCAGTCGCGGAGAGACACGGTCCAGTCGCCCTTGATGAGCCCCTGGGGCCTCGTGCCGGCAGTGCCGGCGCCAACCGGGAAAGAGCCACGCTCGAATCGTGGCCAGGTAGTCGTGCGCACGCCCGGACACGAATCCGGGCACACATCGGGGCACAACACACGCACGTCTCAGGTGTGCCCACCCAGCCGGGAAAGAGCCCGGATTTATTGGCTTTCAGGCGGTTTGAAGGCCAATTCTTTGTGCGGCGAGTTGGGCCAATTTTGAAAAGTTGGGCCCACTGAACTCGCTTCTAGCGGCGCAGATCGACCACCAGAAGATCGCCGCGCTCGTTGCCGACGGCCAGGCCAAAGCCGTCGGGCGACCAGGCGAGGCAGGTGATGGCCGAGCCGTCGGCCATTTTCAGGACGACCGAGCGTTTGCTCTTGATGTCGCCCAGCTGCAGCTCGCCGGAATCGTAGCCGCCGGCCACGAATTCGGCGGCGGGGTGGGCGGCGACGACGCTCAAGAGGCCCGCGCCCTCCTCGCCGAACTGCAGCGGCGGCTTGCCCTCCGGTCCCTTGCCGGAGAAGGGCCAGGCGGTGAACACCGGTTGCGCCGAGGTGTAGAGGAAGCGCGCGTCGGCGGTCCACGACAGCGACTTCACCTTGGCGGGATAGCCCTGCATGCGCATGTCGGTGGCCTGGGCCATGCGCCAGACGTGGATGTCGTTCTCCTGGGTGCCGGTGGCGATGAACTTGCCGTCGGTGCTCCAGCGCAGCGCCACGTGGCTGCCGCGCCAGGCGAAGCGGCGCGGCGGGAGAGTCGCCTGTCCCAGGCTCCACACCGTGACGCCGCCGTAATGGGCGCAGGCGATGCGGCCGCCGTCCTTGCTGAAGTCGAGGTCGGCCACGGTGCTCGGGTGCGGTCCGAACTCGCGGACCGCGCCGTCCTTGCCGACGACGACCGCGCTCTTGCCGACCGAGGCCGCGACCGCGCCGGCGGCGCGGTGCGCTGCCATGTGGTCGATCCACTTGCCCTTCTGGTTGAAGAGCTCGGTGGCCGTGCCGTCGGCGCCGATGCGCAGAATCCGGCCGTCGTCGCCGCCGCTCAAAAAGCCGTCGCCGGCCGGGTCGGCGACCAGCGCCAGCACGGCGCCGCCATGGACGGCCGGGGTCGCATCGGGGACGGCGGCGGCGATATCGGCCGGCAGGCGGCGCACCGAGCCGTCGCCCAGGGCGAAGGCCACAGCGGTGCCGTCGCGGTTGTAGGCGCAGGCGGCGGCCGGTGCGTCGGCCGCGACGGAGCGGGCCGGCGGCAGGGTCTGGCGCCAGGCCGGGTTGGCGAGGTCGATCTTCACGATGCTACCGAGGGGGCTACTTCAGGCAGTCGTTGAAGCCGCGCTGGAGATTGTCGCCGTCGAGGTTGCGGCCGATGAAGACCAGCTTGCTGGACCTCTTCTCGCCGTCCTTCCAGGGCGTGCCCCAGTCGCTGTCCATCATCATGTGGACGCCCTGGTAGACGTAGCGGCGCGGCGCGCCGTCGATGGCGAGGATGCCCTTGCTGCGGAAGATGTCGGGGCCGCGCAATTGCAGGAGCGCGCCCATCCACTTCTGGAACCTGTCGGGGTCGACCGGCCGCTCCGAGGTGATGCTGAGGCTCGTCACTTCCTCCTCGTGGTTGTGGTCGTGACCGCGTTCGAGGAAGTCGGGCTCGAACTCGAGAATGCGCGCGAGGTCGAACGCGCCCTTGTCGAGGATGGCGTCGAGCTCGATCCGGCTCTTCTCGGTCTTGTGAATGCGTGCGTAGGGGTTGATCGCGGCAATCCTGCCCTCGACCTTGGCGAGTTCGCCGGCGCTCACCAGGTCGGTCTTGTTGAGCAGGATCACGTCGGCGAACGCCACCTGTTCCAGCGCCTCGGAGCCCTGTTCGAGCTGGCCCAGGAAGTGCTTGGCGTCGACCACCGTCACGATGGCGTCGAGCCGGGTCCGGGCCTTCACGTCCTCGTCGGTGAAGAAGGTCTGCGCGACGGGGCCGGGATCGGCGAGGCCGGTGGTCTCGACCAGGATGCCGTCGAACTTGTCCTTGCGCTTCATGAGGCCTTCGATGATGCGGATCAGGTCGCCGCGCACGGTGCAGCAGATGCAGCCGTTGTTCATCTCGAAGACTTCCT
>JAIETA010000239.1 GCA_019745575.1 Reyranella sp.
GAAGTGACGCCGGCCGAGCAGGCCCGCGAGGCGCTGGCGCCGCAGACCGCAAGCCGCGCGCAGCGCCAGGCAGCCGGCACCGCGCCAGCCGGTCCCGGCGGCGCATCCGAGCAGGCGCTGGTGGCCAAGGCCGGCCAGGGCGGCATCGATCCCAACATCCGCAGCCGGGTCAACCAGGACACGCGCACGATCAACGACAGCGACAAGAGCTTCGTCGATGCCCTGATCTTCTGGCAGGACAAGCCGCCGTCCGGCGTCGTGCTCGATCCGGCGCGCGAGCAGCAGCGCCTGCGCGACGCCCAGGCCGCCGGCCAACCGCCGGCGGGCGCCACGCCCACCATCACGCGGCGCAAGCGCGGCCTGCTCGAAGGCATCTTCTGAGCGCGCCGTCGAAGCCCGGCCGCCGCGCCCTGCTCGGCGGCCTCGTCGCCAGTACGGTCTTGTCGTCGCCGGCCTCGGCGCTGGCCAAGCTGTTTGTCGTGGCGCCGCGGCCGGCCGAGACGTTCACACTGGCCAACGGCCTGCAGGTCATCGTCCTGCCGTCGCGGCGCGCGCCGATCGTCACCCAGGTCCTGGTCTACAAGGTCGGCAGCGCCGACGAGACGTTCGGCCAGACCGGCGTCGCGCACTTCCTCGAGCACATGATGTTCAAGGGCACCGACCGGATTGCTTCCGGCGACTTCTCGCGCATCGTGTCGCGCAACGGCGGCCGCGACAACGCCTACACCAGCTTCGATTCGACCGGCTACCACCAGACCATCGCCGCCGACCGGCTGGAGCTGGTCATGCGCATGGAAGCCGACCGCATGGCCGGCCTGCGTCTTGCCGAGAGGGATCTCGTGTCCGAGCGCCAGGTCGTGCTCGAGGAGCGCCGCTCCCGCACCGAGAACGTACCGGCCGCCCTGCTCGACGAGGCGACGCGCGAGCAGCTGTTCGGCCGCCACAAACCCTACTCGATGCCGATCATCGGCTATCCCGAGGACATCCGGCGGTTGAACATCGCCGAGCTGGCGGCGTTCTACCGCCGCTTCTATGCGCCCAACAACGCCGTGCTGATCGTGGCCGGCGACACCACGTCGGACGCGGTGCGCAAGCTCGCCGAGAAGCACTACGGCCCGGTCGCCAGCCGCAAGGTCGAGGCCCGCCGCCGGCCGTCGCAGGGCGGCACCGACCTGCCGCAGCGCGTCAGCCGTGCCGACGCCCGCGTCGTCGAGCCGCGCTGGTCGCGCGAGTGGCTGGCACCGTCCTACCGCGTGGGCGAGACCAAGTACGCCCCGGCGTTGCAGGTGCTGGCCAGGCTGTTCGGCGGCAGCGAGACCAGCCGGCTGTCGCGGAGCCTGGTGCGCGACGACAGGGTGGCGCTCGCGGCGTCGGCCGGCTACAGCGCGACGAGCCTCGGCCTCACCTCGTTCGGCATCGACGTCCAGCCGGCGCCCGGCCGCACCTTCACCGAGGTCGAGACGGCGATCGAGCGCGAGATGAAGAAGCTGCTCGACGGCGGCGTGACCGCGGCGGAGGTCGAGCGGGCGCAGAACCAGCTGCTGGCAGCGGCGATCTACGCCCAGGATTCGCTGGCCAGCGGCCCCCGCATTTACGGCGCGGTGCTGAGCACCGGCGGCACCATGGCCGACATCGACGCCTGGCCGCAGACCATCGCGGCGGTGACGCCGGCCGAAGTGGTCGCCGCCGCCCAGCTCGTCTGGCGCGACTCCGGCGCCGTGACTTCCCTGCTCACGTCGGCCGAGGGCGGCCGGTGAGGCACCTCCACCGCTCTGCCCTGGCCGTCGCGGCCGTCGTCCTGGCATGGCTGCCGTCGGCCGGTGCCGGCGCTGTCGACATCCGGCAGGTGACGACGCCGCTCGGCATAAAAGCCTGGCTGGTCGAGGACAAGAGCGCGCCCGTCGTGGCCCTGTCCTTCTCGTTCGCCGGCGGCACCGCGTCCGATCCGGCCGGCCAGTCGGGTATCACCAGCCTGATGGCCACGCTGCTCACGGATGGCGCCGGTCCGCTCGATGCCCAGGCGTTCCGCCTGCGCCAGGAGGAGGCGGCCGTCTCGCTGGGTTTCGGAGCGTCGCTCGACCGGCTGAGCGGCACGCTGCGCGTGCTGTCGGCCAACCGCGACGAAGGCTTCGAGCTCCTGCGGCTGGCGCTGACGGCGCCGCGCTTCGATGCCGACATGGTCGGGCAGCGACGCGCCCAGGCGGTCGCGCGGATCAACCAGGCGGACCAGCGGCCGCAGTCGGTCGCCGGTCGCACCCTGATGGCCACCCTGTTCGCGGGCCATCCCTATGCCGCCGATCCCGAGGGCAGCCGCGAGGACCTGAAGGAACTGACGCCGGCGCTGCTCAGACAGCGCGTCACCGCGCTGCTGCTGCGCGACGGCCTGATCGTCTCGGCGGTCGGCGACATCGGCGAGGCCGAGCTGGTCCGCCAGCTCGACCGTACCTTCGGCAGCCTGGCCGCCGGCCCGCTGCCGCCGCTGCCGCCCGAATGGAAGCCGCCCACCAAGCCGCGCACGGTGGTGGTCGAGCGCCCGGTGCCGCAGAGCGTGGTGCTGATGGCCCTGCCGGGCATCGCCCGCGACGACCCCGACTGGTACGCCGCCATGGTGATGAACCACGTGCTGGGCGGCGGCGGGCAGCAGTCGCGGCTGTTCAACGAGGTCCGCGAGAAGCGCGGACTGGCCTACGGCGTGTCGAGCGGGCTGCGCACCTACCGGCGGGCGGCGCTGCTGGTCGTCTCGACGGCGAGCGCCAACGAGCGCGTCGCCGAGGCCATCCGCATCGTTCGGGCCGAGCTGGCCCGCCTGCGCAGCGACGGCATCACCGAGCAGGAACTTACCGACGCCAAGACCTTCCTCAGCGGCGCGCTGGCGCTGTCGCTCGATTCGTCGGGCTCGATCGCGAGCCTGATGCAGTCGCTGCAGATCGACGGACTGTCGCCCGACCACCTGACCCGGCGCGCGGCGCTGATCGGCGCCGTCAAACTCGAGGACGTGCGCCGCATCGCCCGCCGCCTGCTGCGCGACGAGGCGATGACCACCGTCGTCGTCGGCAAGCCGGTCGGTGTCGTCTCGGATCCCAAGGAATGACCAGCTACTATCGCCACTCGATCGACGATGCCTTCGACACCTCGGTCGGCGCCAAGGGCCTTTCCCGCGCGAGCCTCGACCGCGCGATGGCCGAGTTGCGGCCGGCGCTCGACAAGATCCGCCACTGGCACGACAGCAACGAGCTGCCGCTGCTGAAGCTGCCGGCGCGCCGCGACGACCTGGCGGCGCTCAAGCCCCATGCCGAGCGCTTCGCCCGGTTCGAGCATGTCGTGGTCATGGGGTCGGGCGGTTCGAGCCTCAGCGGCAAGACCCTGGTGGCGCTGAAGGACCAGGGCTTCGGCCCCGCACCGGGCCGGCCCAAGCTCTGGTTCATGGACAATGTCGATCCGGCGACTTTCGCCGCCCTGATCGAGCGCCTGCCGCTCGAGCGCACGGGTTTCATCCCGATCTCCAAGTCGGGCGGCACGCCCGAAACGATGGCGGCCTTCCTGACGCTCATGGCGGCGCTGGAAACCAAGGCCGGCAAGGCAGCGCTTGCGTCCAACGTGCTGGCGATCGCCGAGGCCACCGACAATCCGCTGCGCCGGCGCGCCACCGCGATGGGTTGTCCCGTCATCGAGCACGACCCGAAGGTCGGCGGGCGTTTTTCCGCACTGTCGCTGGTCGGCATGCTGCCGGCGATGATCGCGGGCCTCGACTGCGCCGCCGTGCGCGAGGGCGCGGCGAGCGTCCTCGACCCGGTGCTGGCGGCCAACGACGCCACGGGCATTGCACCGGCGGTCGGCGCCGCCCTGTCGGTCGGGCTGGCCCGCGAGCGCGGCATCAACATCACGGTGCTGATGCCCTATGTCGACCGGCTGAATACCTTTGCGTTCTGGTATCGCCAGATCTGGGCCGAGAGTCTCGGCAAGGACGGCAACGGCACGACGCCGGCCGTGGCGCTGGGCACCGTCGACCAGCACAGCCAGGTCCAGCTCTATCTCGGCGGGCCGGCCGACAAGCTCTTCACCTTCGTGATCCAGGACACGGCGGGTCGTGGCCCGGTGCTGCGACCCGGCGCCGACAAGGCGCTCGACTATCTGGCCGACCGGACCATGGGCGATCTTCTGCTGGCCGAGGCCGATGCGACGGCCGCCACCACCGTCAAGGCGGGCCGGCCGACGCGCGTCATTCGTGTCGCCGAGGTCGACGAGCGCACGGTCGGTGCGCTCATGATGCACTTCATGCTCGAGACGATTTTCGCCGCCCATCTCTGGAAGATCGACGCTTTCGATCAGCCCGCCGTCGAGGATGCCAAGATCCTGACCCGCCAGTATCTTGCCTCGCGCATATCTTCCACAGGGCGGCGGACGTAGACTGCCGGCGCCATGAGCGCACGCCTCCTCCGACGTCTTCCAACGACCCTGGTGAACCGCATCGCCGCGGGCGAGGTCGTCGAGCGTCCGGCGAGCGCCGTGAAGGAGCTGGTCGAGAACGCCATCGATGCCGGCGCGCGGCGCATCGCCGTCACCCTGAAGGAGGGCGGCCGCAGCTTCATCTCCGTCGTCGACGATGGCGTCGGCATGACGCCGGACGAGCTCAAGCTCGCGGTCGAACGCCACTGCACCTCCAAGCTGCCCGACGACGACCTTACTCACATCAGCACTCTGGGCTTCCGCGGCGAGGCGCTGCCCTCGATCGCTTCGGTGAGCCGTTTCACCCTGACTTCGAGGCCGGCCGGCGCCGACTCGGCGTGGAGCCTCGAAATTGAAGGCGGCACCCATGTTCGACCTGGGGGCGAACCGAGGCCTGTCGCGCATCCGCCGGGCACGCGGGTCGAGGTGCGCGATCTTTTCTTCGCCACGCCCGCCCGGCTGAAATTCCTGAAGGAGCCGCGCACCGAGTCGGGTCATGTCGCCGACGCCATGCGACGGCTGGCGATGGCCCATCCCGGCATCGCCTTCCGGCTGGAGAGCGAGGAGAGGACGCTGATCGATCTGGCGGCCGGTCATCCCACGCTCCTGGAAAAGGCCGACGCGGCGAGGCTCGAGCGCCTGGGCGCCATCATGGGCCGCGAGTTCGCCGACAATGCGATCGCCATCGATGCCAACCGCGAAGGCTTCCGGCTGAGCGGCTTCGCCGGCCTGCCGACGCTCAACCGGCCGACATCGCAGCACCAGTATCTTTTCGTCAACGGCCGGCCGGTGCGCGACAAGCTGCTGGCCGGCGCGGTGCGCGGCGCCTACCAGGATTTCCTGGCGCGCGATCGCCATCCCATGGTGGCGCTGTTCCTGGAAGCGCCGCCCGAGATGGTCGACGTCAACGTCCATCCCGCCAAGACCGAGGTCCGCTTCCGCGACGCCGGCATCGTGCGCGGCCTGATCGTGGGCGCGCTGCGCACGGCGCTGGCCGCCGCCGGCCACCGAGCCAGCACGACGGTGTCGGAAGCCGCCCTCGGCGCCTTCCGCCCGCACACCGGCTATTCCAGCAGCCTGCCGATGGGTGGCGGCGGCCTCTCGACGGTGCCGCGCGGCCTGGCCGAGGCGGCCGCACAGTTCATGGCGCCTCTCGATGCGCCGTCGGCGCGCGTCGAGATGCCGGCCGGCGAGATTGCCGCCGGCAACTATCCGCTGGGCGTGGCGCGCGCCCAGCTGCACGAGACCTACATCGTGGCCCAGACCGACCAGGGCGTGGTGATCGTCGACCAGCACGCCGCGCACGAACGCCTGCTGCACGAACGGCTGAAGAACCAGCTTTCGGCCGACGGCGTGAAGCGCCAGGCGCTGCTGCTGCCCGAAGTGGTCGAGCTGGGCGAGGACGGCGCGCGGCGGCTGGCCGTCCGCGCCGCCGAACTGGCCGAGATGGGGCTGGTGCTGGAACCGTTTGGCCTCGGCGCCGTGGTGGTGCGCGAGACGCCGGCGGTGCTGGGCGAGGTCGACCTGCAGGGGCTGGTGCGCGACTTGGCCGACGAGCTGGCCGAGATGGGCGACCACATGGCGCTGAAGGAGAAGGTCGAGCAGGTTTGCGGCACGCTGGCCTGCCATACGTCGGTCAGGGCCGGCCGGCGCCTCACGGTCGAGGAGATGAACGCGCTGTTGCGCCAGATGGAGGCGACACCGCACTCCGGACAGTGCAACCACGGCCGGCCGACCTATGTCGAACTCAAGCTGGCCGACATCGAGCGGCTGTTCGGAAGACGATGAAGAAGCTGCTCGTCCTGTTGCTCGTGGCTGGCGCGGCCACTTCGGCGTCCGCCCAGACCCGTGCGCCCGCGCCTGCTCCGTCGGGCACGCCGACACCGGCACCGACCTCACCGCTCGACGGCCAGTGGCGCGGCACCAGCGACGGAGGTTCGTGCAACGCGCCGCTCGACTACGTGCTCACCATCGAAAACGGCTTCGTCGACGGCTCGTCCTACGACACGACGGCGCGCGGCCCGGTACCCAATCCGAACAGGTCGGCGCCGCCGGCACCGACGCCCGGCCTGTGGCAGATCCACGGCGTCGTCGGCAAGACGGGCTCGTTCACCTTGATCGCGGTGGCGTCGGTCAGAGGCACGACCCACCGCCAGGGCAAGCTCGCCGTGCGCAGCGAGGGCGGCGGCCTTGTCGTCAGCGAGACCGGCGGCTGCCGCCGCACCGCGCGGCTGACGCGCGGTTGAGGCTGACGCCGCGCGCGTCGTCTGCAGCAAGCTGCCGCCGCTACGCTATTTCGCCTCGATCCGCTCCTCGCGGCCGGCGAGCAGGCGGAAGAAGGCGTCCTGCGGCTTTTCCAGAACGAACATGGCCCGCGCATCGAGACCGAGGTTGAGGCCGCGCAGCACGGCGCCGCTCACGCCATGGCCCACCACCACCGTGCGGGCGCCCGATGCCGCGATCTCGGCCAGGACGGCGGCCGAGCGACGCCGCAATTCGAAATGCGTCTCGCCGCCGGGCGGCACGAAGCCGTGGGGATCTTCACGCCACTGGACCAGCGCGTTGGGCCGTGTGACTTCGACCTCGGCCCAGGTAAAGCCCTCCCATTCGCCGTAGCTGAGTTCGGCCAGGCGTTGATCGTCGCGCCATTGGCCGGGATCGAGCCCCAGCTCGCGGCCGACGATCTCCGAAGTCTCGCGGGTGCGGCCGAGCGGGCTGCGCAGGAAAACCGTCGGACCGGGTTCTCTGGCCAGTTCGGCGCGGAGCGCGCGGCCCATGGCCAACGCCTGCGATCGGCCGCGCTCGGTGAGATCGGAGTTCCTCGTGCCCTGCATGCGCCGCTCGGTGTTCCACGCCGTCTCGCCGTGGCGCAGCATGTAAAGCGGCGCGACGAGTCCGCCCGGCTGCGTCATGGCCTGCGCCGCAGGATCACGATCTTGGCGGCGCCATAGCGGCGTTCGTCGATCGGCTCGAAGCCCGGCGGCGGAATGATGTCCTCGTTATGGGCGAGTTCGACCGTGACGATGGCGCCTGGCGCCACCCAGCCGGCCTCGGCCAGCGCCGCCAGCGCCGGCGCCGCCTGGCCGCTGCGGTAGGGCGGATCGAGGAAGACGAGGCCGCAGGGCTCGCGGGCGGGCGGCGGACGGGTGGCGTCGGCGCGCACCACCTTGGCCGCCGCCACTTCGCCCAGTTTGCGCAGGTTCTCGCCGATCAGCCGGATCGAGGCCGCGTCGTTGTCGAGGAAGGTGGCGTGAGTGGCGCCGCGCGACAGCGCCTCCAGGCCGAGCGCGCCGGAGCCGGCGAAGGCATCGAGCGCGCGGGCGCCGACCAGCGGCGAGGTCCCGTCCTCGTGCCAGCTTGCGTGCGCCAGGATGTTGAACAGCGCCTCGCGGGCGCGACTCGACGTCGGGCGCACGTTCTGGCCCTCGGGCGCCTCGAGCGCCCGGCCGCGATGCCTGCCGCCGACGATTTTCAGCATCAGCGGCCGCGCGGTTTGGGCTTGGCCCAGCCCTGCTTGCGCGGCGGCCGCTTGACGCCCAGCAGGCTTTCCATCGCCTGGGTGGGGATCTCGTCGACCTGGCCGCGTTCCAGTTCGCCGAGATGGAACGGCCCGAAGGCGACGCGGATCAGGCGCACCACCGGCAGGTCGAGATGGGCCAGCACGCGGCGAACCTCGCGGTTCTTGCCCTCGGCCAACGCGATGTCGAGCCAGGCGTTGGAGCGCTGCTGGCGGTCCATGGCGGCCTCGATGGCGCCGTAGCGCACGCCCTCGATGGTGACGCCCTGGGCCAGCGCCGCAAGACGCGCCTCGTCGACCGTGCCATGCACGCGCGCCCGGTAGCGCCGCGTCCAGCCGTTGGCCGGCAGTTCGAGACGGCGGGCGAGGCCGCCGTCGTTGGTGAGCAGCAGCAGCCCTTCCGACATGAAGTCGAGGCGGCCGACGGTGACCACGCGCGGCATGCCCTTGGGCAGCGAGTCGAAGATCGTGCGCCGGCCTTCTGGGTCGCGTGCCGTCACCATCTCGCCGGGCGGCTTGTGGTAGCGCCACAGACGCGGCCGGTCGGCCTGGGGCAGGGGCTTGCCGTCGACTTCTATGGCGCTCTGGTCGGTGACATTGAAGGCCGGCGAGCCGAGGACCTGGCCATCGACTTTTACCCGGCCGGCCGCGATCCAGCGCTCGGCATCGCGGCGTGAGCAGAGGCCCGCGCGCGCCAGCCGCTTGGCAATGCGCTCTCCTTCTCTGGCGGGCTCGCTCACTTGGTGGCCGCCGCCCCCAGGAAGGCGCGGAACAGCCTGGCGTCGCCCTCGGAGATCAGGAATTCGGGGTGCCACTGCACGCCGATGCAGAAGCGGTAGCGCGGCGCCTCGATGCCCTCGATGACGCCGTCGGGCGCGGTGGCGTTGACCACGACGCCTTCCGGCGTGTCGGCCGCCGCCTGGTGGTGGGCGCTGTTCACCGGCAGTTCGTCGACGCCCACGATGCCGTGCAGGCGGGTGCCGCGCGCCACCTTGACGAGGTGGCCCGGCTCGTTGCGCGGGTTGGGCTGCTCGTGGGCCAGCGCCTCGGCCACCGAATCGGGAATGTGCTGGATCAGCTTGCCGCCCAGCACGACATGCAGGAGCTGCTGGCCGCCGCAGATGCCCAGCACCGGCTTGTCGCGGGCGAGCGCGCCTTGTGTGACGGCAAACTCGAAGGCGGTACGGCGGTCCTTGGTGACCACCGTGTCGTGGCGGGCGTTGGCGCCGTAGTAGACGGGATCGACGTCGAAGGCACCGCCGGTCACCACCAGCGCGTCGATGCGCTCGAGGTAGTCGGCGACCCGGTCGGGCTCGTGCGGCAGGGCGACGGCCAGGCCGCCCGCCGCGTCGATCGCGTCGAGGTAGTTCTGGCGCAGCGCATACCACGGGAACTTCGAATAGCCCCCCGGCTTTTCCGCATCCAGGGTGACGCCAATGAGGGGACGAGGCATGCCGGCAAGATACGCGCCCGGCGCCTTGCGCGCTATAGTGGCCAGGTCATGCCCGACTCACCCAAGCCCACGCCCACGCCCATGGACATGGCCCTTGCCGCCGCGCGCGCCGCCGCGGCGCGGGGCGAGGTGCCGGTCGGCTGCGTGATCGTCGGCCCCGACGGAACGGTGCTGGCCGAGCAAGGCAACCGCACCGAGGGCGACCGCGACCCGACGGCGCACGCCGAGATGCTGGCCATCCGTGCCGCGGCGGCGAAGCTCGGCTCGCCGCGGCTGGTCGGTTGCGATCTCTATGTCACGCTGGAACCCTGTCCGATGTGCGCCCAGGCGATTTCCTTCGCCCGCCTGCGGCGCGTCTACTGGGGCGCGCCCGATCCCAAGGGCGGCGGCGTCGAGCATGGGCCGCGCCTCTTCGATCAGCCGACCTGTCATCACCGGCCCGAACTCTATCCCGGCCTGGGCGAGGTCGAGGCGGGCGAGCTACTGCGGGCGTTCTTCCGCGACCGTCGCTAGCTGCTGCAGCCGCTCCAGCGGCCGGGCAGCCGAGCAGGTCTTGATGTTGGCGCCGGTGGGACAGGAGGCGGTGCCGCCGATCTTGCAGTTGGCGGCGGCGCATTTCTTGCGGTTGTCGGCGTTGTCGGCGCCGCTGTAGCGGCAGTACTGGCCGCAGCCGCTGCCCTGGGTGCAGATGTAGCAGCCGTCGGCCAGCGCCGGCAGCGTCCAGCCGGCCAGCACGGCCAGCGCGAGCACAAGTCGTTTCATGTCGTGGCCCCCCATTCGGCGCGAACGCCCGCGTCACTCTCCGCTGCGAGCGCGTCGCGGCGCAAGCGGTCGAACCGGTGGCGGTCGAGTTCCGCCAGCGCCCAGACGGCGGCGCCGCGGACCAGCGGCGAGGAGTCCGCGAGCAGCCGCTCGACGGCGGGTAGCGCGGCTTGTGGCGCGCCGCTGTTGCCCAGAGCGTAGGCGACGTTCCTCACGAAGCGGTCGCGGCCGATGCGCTTGATCGCCGTGCCGGCGAAGCGGCGGCGGAAGGCTTGGTCGTCGAGGGCGGCCAGTTCGACGAGCGCCGGCAAGGCGAGGTCCGGCCGCGGCACGAAAGCCGCCTCTTGGGCTGCCCGGGCGAACTTGTTCCACGGGCAGGCGGCCAGGCAGTCGTCGCAGCCGTAGATGCGGTTGCCGAGAGCTGCGCGAAGCTCGCGGTCGATGGCGCCCTCGTGCTCGATGGTGAGGTAGGAGATGCAGCGCCGCGCATCGATCCTGTAGGGCGCGGGGAAGGCCGCCGTCGGGCAGGCGTCGAGGCAGGCGCGGCACTGGCCGCAATGGTCGCTCTCCGCGGCATCGGCCGGCAGCTCGACCGACAGCAGCAGCTCGCCCAGGAACAGCCACGAGCCGAACCGGCGCGACACGAGATTGGTGTGCTTGCCCTGCCAGCCGAGGCCCGCCGCCTGCGCCGAGGGCTTCTCCATCAGCGGTGCGGTGTCGACGAAGACCTTTATCGAATGGCGGTAGTTGTCCCAGATGAAGCGGCCGAGCGCCTTCAGCCGGGTCTTCATCACGTCGTGATAGTCGCGGCCCTGGGCGTAGACGGAGATGGCGCCGTGCTCGCGCGCCGCCTGTCCGGCGCGGGGATCGCTGTCGGGCCCGTAGTTGAGCGCCAGCGATACAACTGTCCTGGCCTCGGGCCACAGGCCCTGCGGATCGGCGCGCTCGGCGCGGCGCTCGCCCAGCCAACCCATGTCGCCCTGAAAACCCTGCTCGACGAACTGCGTGAGCTCGGCGAGGCGCCGGGCGCGCGCCTCGGGCGCCAGTGCCGCGGCGGCAAAGCCCACGGCGTCGAAGCCCAGCCGCAGTGCCTCGTCGCGGATGGCGTCGCGCAGCTCGCGCGGCGTGGCCCGGCGCGGCGGCCTCTTCGGGGTCGGCGGCAGCCGGGCCATCCGTCGCCCCGGCTATCCCCGGCCGCGATAGCCGGCCACCCCAGGGTCGGGCAGCCACAGGCCTCGGGGCGGCTGGCCGGTCTGCCAGAAGACGTCGATCGGCATGCCACCGCGCGGATACCAGTAGCCGCCGATCCTGAGCCAGCGCGGCGCCAGCACCTTGGCCAGCCGTCGGCCGATGGCCAGCGTGCAGGCCTCGTGGAAGTCGGCGTGGTTGCGGAAGCTGCCGAGGTAGAGTTTCAGCGACTTGCTCTCGATCAGCTTCGCCTTCGGCGCGTAGTCGATCACCAGATGGGCGAAGTCGGGCTGGCCGGTCATCGGGCAGAGCGTGGTGAACTCCGGCGCCGTGAAACGCACGAGATAGAGGTCGCGCGGGTTGGCATTGGGCACCGTCTCCAGGACGGCTTCGCCGGGCGAGGCCGGCAGCGCCGCCGGGCGGCCCAATTGCGTCAGATGTCCGTACTTCTTTGCCATCGCCCTCACCTTCAACTCGCCCATCATCATATGCTAAGCGGGCCGCCATGACTCACAGGGTTGCCATCGTGGGCGCCGGCCCCTCCGGCTTCTACGCCGCCGACGGGCTTTTACGCGCCAATCCCGAGCTGCGCATCGACATCATCGACCGTCTGCCGACGCCGCACGGGCTGGTGCGGGCCGGCGTCGCCCCCGACCACCAGGGCACCAAGGCGGTGGCCCGCCAGTTCGACCGGTTGCTGGCCCAGCCCGACGTGCGGTTCGCCGGCAACCTGGAAATCGGCCGCGACCTCACGTGGGACGAGTTGCGCGCGGCCTACGACGCGGTGATCGTCGCCACCGGCATGGTGATCGATCGCAAGCTCGGCGTGCCCGGCGAGGCGGAGCCGCTGGTCTGGGGCTCGTGGCGGTTCGTGGCCTGGCTGAACGGCCATCCCGACTTCCGCCAGGGGCCCGACCTGTCGGCGGTGCGGCGCGTGGCGGTGATCGGCAACGGCAACGTGGCGCTCGACGTGGCGCGGCTGCTGGCCAAGAGCGCCGAGGAGATGGCCAAGAGCGACATCGTGCCCGCGGCGGCGGCGGCGATCGCTGCGGCGCCGCTCACCGACATCCACGTGATCGGCCGGCGCGGGCCGGAGCATGCCTCCTTCACCGGCAACGAGCTGGGCGAGATGGGCCGCCTGGCCCGCGCCGTGTCGGTGACCGACGCCGCAGCGCTCGGTGGTCAACCACCGGCCTCCGACCCCACGCCCGAGCGGCTGCGCAAGGCCAAGAACCTGGAGATCCTAAAAGGCTTCGCCGGCAACACGCCGGGCAGCAAGCCCGTCACGGTGCATTTCCGGTTCAACGCCGCGCCGGTGGCCGTCCGGCCCGGCGAACTGGAGCTCACGACCGGCGTGCTGCCGGTCGATCTTTCCATCACCTGCATCGGCTACACCGGCGAGCCCTTTCCAACCGGCGAGGGCGTGTTCGCGGTCGGCTGGGCCCGGCGCGGGCCGAGCGGCACCATCCCGACCAATCGCGGCGACAGCCACGCCGTGGCGCAGCAGGTTGCAGCCTGGCTGAAACAGCGCGATCCCAAGAGCGGCCCGGACCCGCTGCCGCCCTGCGTCAATGCCGCCGGCTGGCACCGCATCAACAAGGCCGAAACCGCCGCCGGGGCGGCCCAGGGCCGGCCTCGCGTGAAGTTGACCGAGTGGCCCGCGCTGTTGGAGGTCGCGCGGGAGAGCTGACCGCCCTATTCTGCGTCCCATCGGGGATGTTCGGGAGGTGAGGTCATGTTGAAAACCGGTCGCCGTTTGGCCTGCGCACTTGCCGCCGCACTGGCCGCCGCACTGGCTGTCGCGGGTCCCGCCGCCGCCCAGACCACGCTCAAAGTGGCGCTGCACTCCGACCTCAAGATCGTCGATCCGGTCTGGACGACGGCGCTGATCTCCACCCACCACGGCTACATGATCTACGACACGCTGTTTGCGCTCGACGGCAAGCTCGAGGTCAAGCCGCAGATGGTCGACACGTGGACGGTCTCCGACGACAAGCTCACCTGGACCTTCACCTTGCGCGACGGCCTGGAATGGCACGACGGCAAGCCGGTGACGGCGGAGGACTGCGTCGCCTCGATCAGGCGCTGGGGCGCCAAGGACTCGATGGGCCAGAAGCTCCTGAGCGTCGTGGCCGATCTCGGCGCTCCCGATGCCAAGACCATCAAGATGGTGCTGAAGGAGCCCTATGGGCTGGTGCTCCAGTCGCTCGGCAAGTCGAGTTCGAACGTGCCCTTCATGATGCCCAAGGCGGTGGCCTCCTCCGATCCCAACGCGCAGATCACCGAGTCGATCGGCTCGGGGCCCTTCATCTTCAAGCGGGACGAATGGCGGCCCGGCGAGAAGGCGGTCTATGTCCGCAATCCCAAGTACAAGCCGCGCAACGAGCCGGCCTCGGGCCTGGCCGGGGGCAAGGCCGCCAAGGTCGACCGGGTCGAGTGGCTGACGCTGCCCGACACCCAGACCCAGGTGAACGCCCTGATCAACGGCGAGGTTGATCTGGTCGAGATCGTGCCGCCCGACCTGCTGCCGCTCTTGGCCAAGGACAAGAACATCAAGGTCACCGTCGTCAACACGGCCGGCCGCCAGTACGCCATGCGCTTCAACGTGATGTTCAAGCCGTTCGACAATCCCAAGGTGCGCCAAGCCGTGCTCCTCGCGCTGTCGCAGAAGGAGTTCCTCGAGGCCAATGTCGGCAACCCGGTCTACTACAAGGAGTGCAAGTCGCTGTTCCCCTGCGGCTCGCCGCTGGAATCGACCAAGGGCTGGGAGGACAAGATCTCGGGCAACGTCGCCAAGGCCCGGGCGCTGCTCGCCGAGGCGGGCTATGACGGCACGCCGGTCGTCTTCCTGCACCAGACCGACACGTCGGGCCACAACAACCTCGCCACCGTCGCCAAGGCCCAGCTCGAGCGGGCCGGCCTCAAGGTCGACCTGCAGCCGATGGACTGGCAGACGCTCGTCACGCGTCGCGCCAAGAAGGACGCGCCGGACAAGGGCGGCTGGGGCGCCTACTTCACCTCGTGGGGCGCCACCGACGTCTTGAACCCGGTGTCGGCGGCGTTCCTCAACGCTTCGTGCGACAAGGCGACCTTCGGCTGGCCGTGCGACGCCGAGCTGGAGAAACTGCGCGACGCCTACGCCAAGGAGACCGACCCCGCCAAGCAGAAGCAGATCGCCGAGGCCGTGCAGCTGCGCGTGCTGGAGTATCCCACGCACGTGCCGCTCGGCCAGTTCACCACGCCGACGGCTGTCCGCACCAACATCGACGGCCTCTTGCAGACGCCGTCGCTGGCGCTGTGGAACGTCGAGAAGAAGTGACGGCGAAGCGTCAGTCCAGCCTGACGCTGATGCCTTCGAGGCCCTTCTTCGACGCCGGATAGCGTTTCATCACCTCGGCGTCGTGGCCGGGGATCACCATCTCGGTCCTGCCGTCGGCCAGCTTCTTCAGCTTGTCGTAGCCCGCCAGCATGTCGGCCACCGAGTAGACGATGGCGAACAGCTTGTCGTTGTTGATGCCCCAGAAATAGTGGCTGGCGTCGGAGGCCAGCACGAGCCAGCCGTTGCGCGTCATGATGCGCACCGACTGGATGCCGGCGGTATGGCCGCCGATCAGGTGCACCGAGATGCCGGGCTGGATCTCCTCGTCGCCGTCGTGGAACACCACGCGCTTGCCGTAGACGGCGCGCACCATGCCCACGATGTCCTCGACCTCGTAGGCGTGGCGGAACGGGTCGCGGCACATGTGCCGGCCGGTGGCGAAGTTCATCTCCTTGTCCTGCAGGTGGAAGCGCGCCTTGGGGAAGCGGTCCCAGTTGCCGACATGGTCGTAGTGCAGGTGGGTGATGATGACGTCCTCGACCGTTTTGGCGTCGACGTCGAGATGAGCCAGCAGGTCGGCGGGATTCTTCTTCACCTCGCGGCCGCGCTCCTTGCCGCGCGCGGCGTTGAAGCCGGTGTCGATCACGACCGGCTTGCCGCCGATGGTGCGGTGGCCGCTCTCGTCCAGCGGGATCGCCACCCAGACGAAATAGTCCATCGGAAAGTCGGCGTCGTGCGGGTCGGGGGCGATCTGCACTTCCCAGGCCTTGCGCGGCAGATGGGCGTATTTGACAGCATGTACTTCGTAGATGGGCGTCGAGCGCATTTTTGTTTCCTTCCCGGCGAGGCTTCGCATCGACCGTAGCGTGCCGGCCGCCTCCGGCGCTATAGTTGCCTTATGGCCCGCCTGGACCTCCTGGTGACGCGAATTAGCTCCCCGGTTTGCTCTGCAAACCGGTGCGTAGCCCTTCGTGCGTCACTCCAGGAGTCGTTCCATGTCCGCCGTATTCGCTCTCAAGCGTAGCAATTCCACCGTCCGATACTGTTTCGAAGCCGACGCCGAGCCGGCCGTGCTGTCGCGCGCGCTAGAACTGCTGGCCAAGCGCGGCCTCGTGCCGGCGCGCGTCTTCGCCCAGTCCGTCGACGACCTTCTCTCGGTCGAGATCGAGGTCGAGGGGCTGAGTCCCGACACCGCCGAGCATGTCGGTCTCTGCCTCGGCCAGATCGTCGGCGTGAGACAGACGTTTTAGGGCGTGATGACACTAGGTTGAATCGGCAGGGGAGCGCTGATCGGGGGAGCGCGCCACTCCAGTGGCGCTCGTGACCCTGAGCGCCCCTGGAGTGGCGCGCTCCGCTGAATGGTCCGACCTCAAGTCATCACGCTCCAGCCAGCCGCTCGACGATGGCGTCGATGTGCAGGCGTGCGACGTCGATTGCCGGAAATCCGGCCGTGGTCTCGTCGAAGATCACCGCCAGGTCGGTGCCGGCCAGCAGGATCGCCTCGACGCCGTCGCGCCGCTGCAGATCGGCCGCGATGCGGCGCAGGCCGGCCGTGTCCCCGTCGTGGCCTTGCTGCGTGTCGAGAAGGCGCTGATAGGCCGTGCCGATGAAGGCGATCTCGTCGGGCCGCGGCTTCACGATGTCGACGCCAGGTGAATGAGCCTGGAGTTGGCCCCACAGGCTGCCTTCCATGGTGAAGGTCGTGCCGAACAGCGCCACCCGCCGGAGCTTGCGGGCCCTGAGGTCGGCTGCGATCGGATCGACGATGTTGATCAGCGGCAGGCGCGTGCGCTTCAACAGCTGGGCGATGCAGATGTGCGGCGTGACGGCGGGCAGCACCGCCGCGTCGGCGCCAGCGCGGGCCAGCCGGTCGATGAAGCCCGCAAGATAGGCGGCCAGCTCGTCGAGCTGGCCGGCGCGCACCAGGCCCTGGCCGCGATCGACGTCGGCATGGACGA
Source organism: Reyranella sp. (assembly GCA_019745575.1). GTDB lineage: Bacteria > Pseudomonadota > Alphaproteobacteria > Reyranellales > Reyranellaceae > Reyranella. Next base: position 16,644 of record JAIETA010000239.1, read on the forward strand.
TCGCGAGGTCGGGCACGACGCCGCGGGCTTTGCAGGCCGCGGTGATCTTCTCGTAGTAGTGAACCGTGGCGCCGACGCCCAGTCCGCCCACGATGCCGACGCAGGCCATGTCCGCCGGCCTCAGGTCGTCGGGAAGTTGCGCGCCCAGACGGGCGCCAGTTGCGGCAGCTGGTCGGCGCGGCGGGCGATGGCGAAGAGGCGCGGCACGTCGTGCTCGAACCAGCCGCGCTTGGGACGCCAGCGCGTCATGACGTCGAGGTAGATGTCGAGGGCCGAGAAGCGTTCGCCGAGGAACCACGGCCCCCTGGCTTCCGCTTGGGCGGCCTCGCGCCCGACCTGCTGCCACAGTTTCTGGGCATAGGCGTCGGTGGCGGCGCGGAACGGATCGCGCGCGGCGGTGATCGAGACGAAGCGCGCGGGATCGTCGGCGTAGGTGAAGGTGGGATAGATGTTGGCCACCAGGAAGATCAGCCAGCGCAGGAACTTCGCCCGTTCCCTGGCGCCCGGCGCCGGCACGAGATCGTCGCGGCCGGTGATGTCGGCCAGCAGGAGCGTGATGGCCGCGCTCTCGCTCATGACGCTGCCGTCGGGCAGCACCAGCGTCGGCACCTGGGCCAGCGGATTGACCGTCTCCAGCCGGGCCCGCGCCGCGGGATCCTTGAAGAGATCGCCGACCGCCTCGTAGTCGAAGGGCAGCCCGTACCAGACGAGCTGCGCCTCGACGATCGCCGAGCCCCAGCCGGGCCGGCCGTAGAGCTTGTAGCTCATGGCTCCTCCGTCACGGTTTCTGCAGCGGCTGGATCAGGCTCGACGTGTCCCAGCGGCCGCCGCCGCGCTCTTGGACCCGCTGGTAGAACTGGTCGACCAGGGCGACCACCGGCATCTGCGCGCTCCAGCGCTTGCCCTCGGCCATGGCGATGCCGAGATCCTTGCGCATCCAGTTGACGGCGAAGCCGTAGTCGAACTTGCCGGCCACCATGTTCTGCCAGCGGTTGTCCATCTGCCAGCTCTGCGCCGCGCCCTTGGAGATGGCGCTCATCACCTTGTCCATGTCGAGGCCGGCGCGCTGGCCGAGATTGAGCGCTTCGGCCAGGCCCTGGACGATGCCGGCGATGCACATCTGGTTCATCATCTTGGTGATCTGGCCCGAGCCCGGCGGGCCGATCAG